>CAKMKD010000173.1 GCA_927439865.1 uncultured Coriobacteriia bacterium
TCGGTCGAGCCGGGCATGTGTGCGCGTGCCATGGCGGTCAACTTCGGGATCGTGTACGGCCAGAGTGCGCATGGACTAGCGCAGACACTCAAGATTCCCAACGGCGAGGCGCAGGAGATGATCGACCGCTACTTCGCGGCGTACCCCCGCGTCCGCGAGTTCCTCGACCGCACAGTTGCCGAAGCACACCGCGAGGGCTTCGCGGTCACGATGTTTGGCCGCCGCCGACCCATCCCGGAGCTCGCGAGCAGCAACTTCAACCTGCGCTCCTTCGGCGAGCGCACTGCGATGAACCATCCGATGCAGGGCACTGCCGCCGACATCATGAAGCTCGCGATGGTCGAGGTAGACCGACGGCTGCGTGCCGAATCCTTCGCCAGCAGAATGGTGCTCCAGGTGCACGACGAACTCGTCTTCGAAGCCGCGCCAGCCGAACTCGAGCGGCTCTCGGTGATGGTGCGAGAAGCGATGAGCGACGTTGTGAAGCTCGCAGTGCCGCTCGATGTGAGCGTCGGCTCGGGGCACAACTGGGCGAGCGCGAAGTAGGCAACGGAACACCAACAATTCGGGTCTATCAGTGAGCGCCGCGGTGCTACTGTAGGCGTGGCGCTTCGGCGCTTCAGGGGAAACGGCAGCGTTCGTTTGAGGGGGGTCCGATGAGCGGTTGGAGTATGCGTTCTCGCGTGACGCGCTTGGTGCTGGTATTCGCATTGTGCCTGAGCGTTGTCCCGGCGGTTGCAGGGGGTTCGACTGTAGCCGCGGCTCCGCGACCGGCCGGTGCACCGATCAAGTCGCCAGCCGGGTTCCCGGTTGATGCCGCAGGCCACCCGTACGTGGAGGGTGAAGTCCTCGTCAAATTCACCACAGGAATCAGCACCGCATCAGTCTCCGACGCACACAAGAAACTGGGCGCCACCGTCATCGCAAAGAGCGAAGGTGTTCCGGGACTGCAGAAGGCACGGGTTCCCAAGGGGCTTTCTGCGGACGCAGCCGCCCGCCGCTACCGCGAGATGCCGGGTGTTGCGTACGCACAGCCGAACTACCTTCACTCGGTCGCCGCGATGCCAGATGACCCGCGCCTGCCTGAGCTCTGGGGCATGGACAACACCGGTCAGACCGGCGGCGTAGAGGATGCCGACATCGACGCTCCGGAAGCGTGGGACACGCAGACCGGCAGCAACGAGGTCGTCGTCGCTGTCATCGACACCGGCGTCGACTACCGGCACCCCGACCTTGCAGAGAACATGTGGGTGAACACCGGCGAGATCGCAGGCAACGGCATCGACGATGACGAGAACGGCTTCGTTGATGACGTGTATGGCTATGACTTCTTCAACTATGACGGCGATCCGCTCGACGACCACAGCCACGGTACCCACTGCTCGGGCACCATCGGTGGCGTGGGCGACAATGGGATCGGCGTTGCCGGTGTGGCGTGGGATGTACGGATCATGGCGGTCAAGTTCCTCTCGGCCGATGGCTTCGGAGATACGTGGGGCGCAGTCGAGGCGATCAACTACGCTGACATGATGGGTGCCGACATCATGTCGAACTCGTGGGGCGGCGGTCCGTGGGAGCAGGTTCTCTACGATGCGATCGCCAACACCGATGCGCTGTTCGTGGCAGCAGCCGGCAACGACAGCATGGATGCGGACAGCTTCGGGTTCTATCCCTCCGGCTACGACCTGCCGAACATCGTGTCTGTTGGCGCAACCGATCACAACGATGACCTCGCCTGGTTCTCGAACTGGGGGAAGACGAGCGTGGACGTGTTCGCTCCCGGCGACGAGGTCCTCAGTACGGTTGCAGGCCCGGAACCGAGTTTCGTACCGAAGGTCACAAGCCAGGTGTCCGTTTCTGCGTGCGATGACGCCGCAGACTGGGATCTGAGTTCGTACGTGAAGATTCCATGGCAGGTGAGCGGCGATTGGTTCTCATCCGAACCTGCCGCCCTCTCGACTCTGTCGTACAAGAACGATGAGGACTCGTGGGCGCGTCTGAACACCCCCGTGGACCTCTCTGGCATGGCGAGTCCGACGCTGCGGTTCCAGGCTTTCTATGAGACCGAGCCCGGATTCGACTTCCTGAACGCCTGGGCGTCGAGCGACGGTGAGGGGTGGACCAAGATCGCTGCGCGCTCGGGCTCTTCCTTCGGCGAAGTGACGGTCGATGCCGACCTCAGTGCGTTCGCCGGAGATGCAACGGTATACCTTGCGTTTAGTCTCACGAGTGATGACTCCATCGATTCCAAGTTCGGCTACATGGGCGCCATGGTCGACGATGTCGAGGTAGTTGAGCTTTCGAGCTTCTTCAATGACGACTTCTCGGACCTCACGGGCTGGGACGCCACTGACTTCGATGTCACGCCCTGGGCGCTCAACACGAAGTGGGTCACGTCGGCGCCTACAGCTGCAGGCGTTATCGGCTACAACGCCAATGAGCGGTCGCTCTTGAAGCTTGCAGCTCCGATGGACCTGAGCGCGGCGACCGGCGACGTGTCGGCGCTCTTCCAGGCCTTCTACGAGACAGAGCCCGAGGGCGACATCATGGACGTCCTTGCCTCGACAGACGGGTCAAACTGGACCCCTGTAGCGAGCTACTCCGGCTTCAGTGGTATGTGGGAACCCGGGTTCGTGCCGGTTGCGGCGAACCTGAGCGCATACGTCGGCGAGCCGGCTGTGTACATCGCCTTCTCGTTCGAGAGCAATGATGAGTGGTCCTCCGACGTCGGGTTGACCGGGGTTGCTGTCGACGACCTCATGGTCGTCGAAGGCAGTTGGTCGGCCGCAGACTACGCCGACGCGTACTCGTGGTTCAGCGGCACCTCGATGGCCGCGCCACATATCTCAGGCATCGCGGCACTTGTGCTCTCGGAGTGGCCGGATGCAACCACCGCCGACCTCAAGAACGCGATCATGCTCAGCTCCGATAAGCTCCCGCAGTTGGATGGACGCTGCGTTTCCGGTGGACGTGCGAATGCCGCCGCCGCGCTTGGCGACGTCTTCGGCCCTGTTGTGACTGACGATAACGCCGGGACGTACATGGGAGTGGCGGAGATCGCACTGACGGCGACCGACGACAGCGGCGTGGCATTCATCAGCTACGCGTTCAACGACGCGGCGCCGGTGACTGTGCCGAGCGACAACGTTGTCGCGGTAATCAAGACGCCCGCCAACAGCCACTCGCTGACGTACTGGGCCGAGGACACTCTCGGCAATGTGAGCGAACCTGTGACCATCGAGTTCGAGCTGCTCCGCGGCACGCCGGTCTCCGAAAGCGTGTCTGGTGCGAACCGCTACGCCACCTCCGTTGCGGCCTCAAAGAAGTCGTTTCCTGACGGCGCCGAGACCGTAGTGGTCGCGACGGGCCGCAACTGGCCGGACGCGCTCGGCGGTACCGCATTGGCCGGCGTTGTTGACGGCCCGATCCTGCTCACGGATCCGACCCGGATGCCCGACGTCGTACTTGCCGAGATCGAGCGGCTCGATCCGACCCGCGTGTACGTGCTTGGCAGCCAGAAGGCAGTTGGAAGCTATGTCATCGGCCAGATCATGGACACGATCACGTCCGGAACGCTGACCAGACTCTCGGGCGTGAATCGCTACGAGACAGCTTCAGCAATCGCTGCCGAGGTAATCGCACTGAGTCCCGAGTTCGACGGCACCGTGCTCGTGGCGACCGGCTCGAACTACCCCGACGCGCTTGCTGCCGCACCGTTGGCAACGCATAGGGGGTGGCCAGTCGTGCTTGCGAACCCGTCTGGTACGATCACTCTGCCCGAGGAAGCCAGCACTGCGGTCATCCTCGGCGGCCCGGGCGCTGTTCCCGCCAGCATGGAGGCGGCGCTCAAGGGGCGCCTCGGCGAAGCGAACGTGCAACGCAAGGGTGGAGCGGATCGCTACGAGACCGCTGCTGTGATCGCCTCGTTCGGCATTAGCCACGGGCTGCATTGGGATGGCGTGGGTATCGCCACGGGCGCTTCCTTCGCTGACGCGCTCTCCGGCGGAGTCATGCTCGGCCGCCAGCAGTCTCCGATGCTGTTGACCGACCCGAACGCGCTGTCTTCGTCTGTCCGCAGTCCGCTGTGGGTCAACAAGAAGTCGATTCAGACCGTGCAGTTCATCGGCGGAACGTCCGCTGTCAGCGCAGCAGTGCGTTCGCAGGTGATGAGCGCGATCAAGTAGGCGCACGATTGATGTCATCATGTGGGCCGTCTTCGCTGTTACTGGCGGAGGCGGCCCACATGTGTGTTATTCGGGCGGTACCAGCTCAACGAGTGTATCGATTAGGTGCGGAAGGTCGTCGGTGACTGTCCGCCAGACTTCGTGGACGTCGGTATCCCAGTATTCGTGCACAAGGCGATTGCGCATGCCGACAATACTGCGCCAGGGTACATCCGGGCAGGTTGCCTTGTACGCGTCTGCGATTCGTGCGGCCGCTTCGCCAAGGATGCCGAGTTGTCGAACGATTGCATCTTGGAGTAGGGGGCTGTTCTCGAGGTCCCCGACGCCAGCGGTGTCCAGGTACGCCCGAGCCTTTCGTGCTGCGATCAGCATGTCGAGTGCGAGCGTTTCATCGCGCCACATAAAGCGGCCTCGCGGTATCGAGGATCTGGCGGCGTCGAAGGTAGTTCTCTGATCGCATGATAGAAGAGTGCAGTCCAAGGTCGGCTTTCCGACGGAGGAGACCCGAGAGCTCAAGCTCGAGGTCTGCGAGTGTTGTCAGGGTCTGCAGTGGCGCGTCCGGAGTGAAGGTGACGAGCATGTCGATGTCGCTCTCGGGCCCGAAGTCGCCACGCAGCACCGAGCCAAAGAGATCAAGCCGCTCGATGCTGTGAAGTCGGCAGAACGCCGCGATTGCGGCCGGGGGCGTGCCTGTTTTCGCAAGTGCCCTGAGCGCGTCGGGGTCTGATCCCCGAAGTGTCGTCAGGTACGTCGTTGCCGTCTCGGCTGCAAGGACGGTATCGGCCGGCACCCCCGAGTCGGGATGGAGTCCCAGCGCATGCGCGACTGCCACCACGCGCTCGAGCGCGGCTGTCCGATAGGCAACCGCCTCCCAGCGGGCAATCTGAGGCTGCTTCACGCCGACATGCTCGCCGAGTTCGCGCTGGGACAGCCCCAACGCGATGCGCCGGGAGATGAGCGTCCCCCCGATGTCAGACAGGCTGTTCATACTGTGAAGAATAACACCAACGTTATGAACATGGCGGAAAAGATATGAGTTCGACTCGAACCTCGCGCATAGTGCTTCTCGGTGGTATCATCTCAGGGCTTGCGCGCGCCCGCGTGCGAGTGAACAGTCCTGTAAGCCCCCCGAGAGCATGACCGACCGGAAAGCAAAGCGACCGAGACGTTAGCACCCGGGGCCCCGATGTTGGAAGGGGCCACCACAGTGGTAGAGTACGACAGCATTATCGTGGACGATCGTGAGTACACCGATGAGGAGATGCACGCTCTCATCGACGGTACCATCACCGATTTCGACGACGGTGACCTGGTAACCGGAACCGTCGTGCAGGTCGAGCGGGACGAAGTGCTCCTCGACATCGGCTACAAGTCCGAAGGCGTTATCCCGGCCCGTGAGCTCTCCATCCGCAAGGATGCCGACCCGAGCGAGATCGTGAAGCTCGGCGACGAGATCGAGGCTCTGGTCCTCCAGAAGGAGGACAAGGACGGCCGACTCATCCTTTCAAAGAAGCGTGCGGCGTACGAGCGCGCCTGGGTTCAGGTCGAGGAGAAGTTCACCTCGGACGAGAACGTCGAAGGCGAGGTCATCGAGGTCGTCAAGGGCGGTCTCATCCTCGACATCGGCCTGCGCGGCTTCCTGCCGGCATCGCTTGTCGACCTTCGCCGCGTGAAGGACCTGCAGGCATTCATCAACACGCGCCTCGAGTGCCGTGTTATCGAGATGGACCGCAACCGCAACAACGTCGTTCTCTCGCGCCGCGTGGTGCTGGAGGAAGACCGCAAGCAGGAGCGTCAGGACATTCTCGGCAAGCTCGTCAAGGGCATGATCCTGCCGGGCGCCGTCTCATCCATCGTCGACTTCGGTGCATTCGTGGACCTCGGCGGTATCGACGGTCTGGTCCACATCTCCGAGCTCTCCTGGAGCCACGTCAATCACCCGTCCGAGGTCGTCTCGGTGGGCGACAAGGTCGAGGTCCAGGTGCTCGATGTCGACCTCGACCGCGAGCGCATCTCCCTTGGTCTCAAGCAGACCCAGGACGATCCGTGGAAGCAGCTCGTCAAGGGCTTCGAGATCGGCACGCTCGTGAGCGGCAAGGTCACCAAGATCGTTCCGTTCGGTGCGTTCGTTGAGATCGGCGACAGCGTTGAGGGTCTCGTCCACATCTCCGAGATGGCCAAGGGCCACGTGGAGAAGGCCGAGGACGTCGTGGCTGTCGGCAGAGAGCTCCAGGTCAAGATCATGGACGTCGACGTGGAGCGCCGCCGCATCTCGCTGTCGCTTCGTGCGGCGAACGAGGAGCTTGGCATTGAGGAAGAGGAGCTTCCCGCGCCGTCCGGCGACGAGGATGCTGTTGAGGGCGAAGAGGCTGCCGAGACCGTCGAGACCGACGAGGTCGAAGGTGCCGATGAGACCGAGGCCGTTGAGGCCGAGGTTGAGGTAGAGGTCGCCGAGGAGGTCGTCGAAGCACCGGAAGCCGTCGAGGCCGAGGTTGCCGAGGAGACCCCCGAGGAGGTCGTCGAGGAGCCGGAAGCCGTTGAGGCTGAGGTTGCCGAGGACGCCACCGAGGAGACCACCGAGTAAGACCGGCTCGCGCCGGGACGTTACAGTCACGCACGGGGCCGGACCGCCGCTTCTGCGGAAGTCCGGCCCCGAGTCGTCTGAAGTTTGGGGGTACGCAGGTGTACGTGCTAGCACTTACCGGAGGGATCGGTTCGGGCAAATCTACGGCGTCGGAGTACTTTGCGTCGCTCGGCGCGATCGTGCTCGACCTCGATGACATCGCAAAGCGGCTCATGGAGCCGGAGATGCCGATGCATGCGGCGGTCGTGGAGGCTTTCGGGCCAGAGATCCTCGCCGATGACGGCCGTATCGACGCCGCTTCGCTCGCCGGGCGCGCATTCGCGTCTCCCGCATCCGCGAAGGTGCTGAACGACGCCGTGCATCCCGCCGTCTACACCGTCGTCGCGGGGGCGCTTGATGCGCTCGCGCTGCAGGCTGAGCCGCCCCGCTTCGTGGTGCTCGACGTACCGCTGCTGGCCGAGTCGCCGCACTTCGCAGACCTCGCCGACGCCGTGCTGGCGCTCTCCTCGGATGAGGACACGCGCATCGAGCGCCTCGTCGCTCGCGGGATGGCGGAGAACGACGCCGAGCGTCGAATGGTATGCCAGGCGTCAGACGCCGAGCGCCGCGACATCGCCGACTACGTCATCGAGAATGACGGCGACATGCCAGCGTTTCGCGCAGCGCTTGCGGCGTTCTTCGAGGAGGAGGTGGCGCCGCGTGTCGCGTGAGCATCCGCTCTCGCTTCACCGCGCCGTGCCGGTCCTCGTCATCGTCGCGCTGGGGCTGGTTCTCGTGCTGGCGTTCCGTGGCCCCGTGTGGTGGCAGCGGGTCTATCATCCGCTGCGCTACGAGCCCTTCATCGCAGCCTCTGCCGAGAAGAACGGCCTCGATCCGTACCTGGTGGCTGCGGTCATCAACGCCGAGTCCGGGTTCGACCGCAACCAGATTTCCGGTGCAGGGGCGGTCGGGCTCATGCAGCTCATGCCGACTACCGCCATGGAAGTAGCTGCTGCCGAGGGAATCAACCGTCGCGTCGACACGAAGGAGCTCAAAGACGCCGAGCTCAACATCGTCATTGGCACCCGTCACCTCGCGGACTTGCTCGGCAGGTACACGGAGACGGAGACTGCGCTCGCGGCGTACAACGCGGGATCCGGCAACGTCGACCGTTGGATGTCAGAGCAGGGTGGTACAACCCTTACAGCGGCGGGATTCCCGGAGACGCGCGCGTTCGTGGCGCGCGTGCTGTCAGAACGGGCGCGCTATGTGAAGCTCTATCCGGACGCGTTCGACGGCATGTAGTGAAGGGAGCGGGATGACGGAGCTCAAGGTCGTCTCGGGGTACGAACCGGCAGGCGATCAGCCGAAAGCTATCGAGAACCTGGCCAGGGGCATCCGCGCGGGCATGAGCGACCAGACGCTGCTAGGGGTCACCGGCTCCGGCAAGACGTTCACGGTGGCCAAACTCGCCGAGGCGGTCGGCAAGCCCACGCTCATCCTTGCCCCCAACAAGACGCTTGCCGCGCAGCTCGCCTCGGAGATGCGCGACATCATGCCCGATAACGCTGTCGTCTACTTTGTCTCGTACTACGACTACTACCAGCCCGAGGCGTACGTTCCGTCCTCGGACACATACATCGAGAAGGACGCCTCGATCAACGAAGAGGTCGAGAAGCTACGCCATGCCGCCACAGCGGCGCTGTTGTCGCGCAAGGACGTCGTCGTGGTCGCGAGCGTGAGCTGCATCTACGGCATCGGCTCGCCCGAAGACTATGCGGGCATGGCGGTCTTCCTCGGCGTAGGGGCGGACTACGATCGCGACACGCTCATCCGTGATCTCATCGAGATCAACTACGACCGCAACGACTACGACCTCACCCGCGGCACGTTCCGCGTGCGGGGCGACGTCGTCGACATCTTCCCGCCGTACGCCGATAACCCCGTGCGGGTAGAGCTCTTCGGCGACACCATCGAGGCGCTTACCGAGGTCGACATGGTCACCGGCGAGGTCGTCGCGCCGTTCGGGTCGCTGCCGATCTGGCCGGCGACGCACTACGTCACGCACCCCGACCGCATCTCGGAGGCGCTCGACGGTATCCGCGAGGAGCTGCAGCAGCGCCTCGCGCAGCTCAAGAGCGAGGGCAAGCTCCTCGAGGCACAGCGTCTGGAAATGCGCACGAGCTACGACCTCGAGATGCTCGAGACCATGGGGTACTGCAACGGGGTCGAGAACTATTCGCGCCACCTCGATGGACGCCAGCCGGGTGAGCCGCCGCACACGCTCATCGATTACTTCGGCAAGGACTTCTTGTGCGTCATCGACGAGTCGCACGTGACGGTCCCGCAGCTGCACGGCATGTACGAGGGCGACCGCTCGCGCAAGCTCACGCTCGTGGAGCACGGGTTCAGGCTCCCGAGCGCGCTCGACAACCGGCCACTGCGTTTCGAGGAGTTCCGCGCGCGCATCCCGCAGACGGTGTTCGTCTCGGCCACACCGGGGGAGTACGAGATCCGGTCGAGCCAGCAGGTGGTCGAGCAGATCATCCGCCCGACCGGCCTTGTGGATCCGCAGGTCGAGGTGCGACCCACGCTCGGGCAGATCGACGATCTCATCGCCGAGGTGCGCGAGCGGGCTGACCGAGACGAGCGCTCGCTCATCACCACGCTCACGAAGAAGATGGCCGAGGACCTCACCGAGTACCTCTTCGAGCACGGCATCAAGGTCCGCTACCTGCACAGCGACATCGGCACGCTCGAGCGAGTTGAGATTCTTCGTGACCTGCGCGCTGGCGTCGTGGACGCCGTCGTGGGCATTAACCTGCTGCGCGAGGGGCTTGACCTGCCAGAAGTGTCGCTCGTAGCGATCTTGGACGCCGACAAGGAAGGGTTCCTGCGCAACCATCGGAGCCTCATCCAGACGATCGGGCGGGCTGCCCGTAACGTCTCAGGCGAGGTCATCCTGTACGCCGACAAGGTCACGGACTCCATGCGCACCGCCATCGACGAGACCGACCGTCGCCGCGTCATCCAGACCACGTACAACACCGAGCACGACATCGAGCCGCAGACGATCCGCAAGGTCATCCACGACATCGCGCAGTACGTCCGTGAGACCGAGGTCGGACTCGAGCCGAGTGTGTCGGTGGCCGAGGAGCTCGGCAAACTCCCGCACGCGGAGCTGGCGCGCATCATCGCAACCATGGAAGAGGATATGCACGGAGCGGCCGAGGCGCTCGACTTCGAGACCGCCGCGCGCCTGCGCGACCAGGTCGTGAAGATCAAAGCCGAGGTGGAGTCCACGACTGCCGACGAGGTGCTTTCACGCCTGAAGCAGGGCGCACGCAAGGGCTCGGCGCACGGGGTGCGCAAGCGAAAGCGATAGCGATAGCGATAGCGACGAGGGCTTAGGGCAGGTACTGCTCAGCGATGATCGTGATGGTGCCGTCTTTGATCGTGATCCAGAACGGCTGGCGGCTGAGATCTGGCCCGGCCGAGGCGCCGTTGAAGATGTTCTGAAACTCTCCGAACGGCACGGCGTAGCCTTCTGGTCGCACGCCCTCAATGGTTGAGGTCAGCGTGACGTTGATGGCGGTGTCCACCGGAAACTCTCGCAGCTTCGTGTTGCTGTTGCTGATGAAGTAGTCGTTGGGCGGGGGAGACTCCAGACCGGCTGCCGCCGCGGCGTCCGCTGCTGCCTTTCCGGTGAGCATCTCGGCATAGTCGACGGTGAGGTATGTGCCGCCGTTCTTGTCGACAGTTTTCTTGATGTAGGCGAAGTGCTTACCATCCTCGGCAGTGGTCACTGCGGGTGTTTCGGGCTTGGCCGGTGGCGTAGTCGTCGGCTCGGTGGTGACGTCGTCTCCGACTGTCGCGCTTGCCTCGGCGGCAGCGAGCTTCTCCTCGGCAAACCGTGCACGATTAAGCGCACCCTGCAGCGCCGGTCCACGGAGCACGAAGCCGATGATGCCGCCTGCGATTCCGACGACGAGCGCTCCGCCGACGAGCATGGCGATGATCTTCTTGGCGCGGAGTTCCATGATGCGTCCCCTCTCGGCGGTGCCCTTGCGATGATGATACCGCTTCAAGAAGCGGGACGGACTCACGCTGGTCCGCGCGAGCCTCGGGTACACTAGCCGCATGCCTCACACAGCATCAGAGACGTTCCAGCTGCAAGCCCTCCTGCCCGCGCCGTACTACTGCGTGGGCTGCGCGTCGCGCGTGTGCGATGCCGTGCGCTCGGTTGCAGGCGTCACCGAGGCGGTCTGCGCTGCCGATGAGGGTGCGCTCGACGTCACCTACGATCCGCTCGCGCTCTCTGCCGAGGAGCTCGCCGAGCGCGTGCGGGAACTCGCGTTATCGATCACCGGCGCCGTCGGGCACGCGGTCTACCGTCTGAGCGGCCTTGATTGACCCGACTGCGCACGCGCCGTGGGCGCGTCGGTTGCCGGAATCGACGGGGTGCTTGCCGCTGACGTGAACTTCGCGAGCGGTCTTCTGACCTTCGAGTACGACGCGGCGGTGGATCCACGCGAGGCGGTCGCGACGCTCGTGCGCGGCACCGGTCACGGCGTGGAACCGCTCGGCGAGGATGTTGCCCCGGCGCCGCCGCAGACGTGGTGGCAGCGCAACCGCACGACCGCTGCGATAGCAGCAAGCGGACAGTTCATCGCGACGGGCTGGGCGCTCGGTGTCATCGGCGTGCCGGAGATCGTCTCGACGGTGCTCTATGCGCTCGCGATTCTTGCTGGCGGGCTCATCACCTGGCGGCGGGCCTGGGTGTCGGTTAAGGCGCGCATGCTCGACATGAATGTGCTCATGACGATCGCGGTCATCGGCGCAGCGGCGATCGGCGAGTGGCAGGAGGGCGCGACCGTCATCTTCCTGTTCGCGCTCGGCGGCTGGCTTGAGTCGCGCTCGCTCGAGCGCACGCGCCGCTCGATCCGCGACCTGCTAGCGTTCGAGCCGGAGCAGGCGCGCGTTCTCCGCGCGGGAGCCGAGGTGCTCGTGCCGCCCGCAGAGGTCCTGCTCGGTGAGACGATCGTCGTGCGACCCGGCGAGCGTGTGGCTCTCGACGGCGTGATCTCAAGCGGTGACTCAGCGCTTGACGAGGCGCCGATCACGGGTGAGTCCGTCCCGCTTGATAAGACCGTGGGCGACCGCGTCTTTGCGGGCTCGCTCAACACGAGCGGTCTGCTTCAGGTGGAGGTGACTGCGCTCGCGGCAGACTCCACGCTCTCCCGCATCATCTTCCTGGTCGAGGAAGCGCAGGCGGCGAAGGCGCCCGCCCAGCAGCTTGTCGACCGGTTCTCGCGCCTCTACACCCCGATCGTCGTCGGGCTCGCGGTCGGCATCGCGACTGTTCCCCCGCTCGCGGCATGGATTCTTGGCGCCGAGTGGGGCAGCTTCGCGTCGTGGCTCTACCGCGCCCTCGTGCTGCTCGTCATCAGCTGCCCGTGCGCACTCGTGATCTCCACGCCGGTGGCGATCGTCTCAGCAATAACGCGGGCATCACGCGACGGCGTGCTCGTGAAAGGTGGCGCGTTCCTCGAGGTCGCGGCAAAGGTTCGCGCGATCGCGTTCGACAAGACCGGTACGCTCACGAATGGTCGTCCGGCCGTGGTGGAGATTTCGGCCGAGAACCCCCGCGAGCTGCTGGAACTCGCTGCCTCGCTCGAGGCGAACTCGAACCACCCGCTCGCTCGCGCGGTCGTGAAGCACGCGGAGCGCGAGGGCGTGGCGCCGCTCGCTGTTGAGAGCTTCGAGGAGCTTCCGGGCCGCGGCGTGGGTGCGATGATCGCCGGTCGCCACGTCCGCCTCGTGAGCCCCGCGTTCGCTGCCGGGATCGGCGATGTCCGTGAGCCGCTTGCCAGCAGCATCTCCCGCGCCGAGGAGAACGGACGAACCGTGCTCGTGCTGCTCAACGAGGGCGAGGCGCTCGGTTACATCGCTGTGGCGGATGAGGTGCGCGAGACCGCTGCGGGGGTCATGGACGAGCTCCGCTCGGCAGGGATGAAGCATCTGGTGATGCTCACAGGCGACAACGAGCGCACCGCGGCCGCAGTGGCAGCTGACGCCGGTCTCACCGAGAGCCGCTCGCGCCTGCTGCCGGGGGACAAGACCTCGGCGATCACGGAGCTGCGGCACCGTTACGGCGCGGTCGCGATGGTCGGCGATGGCGTGAACGATGCGCCTGCGCTAGCGGCGGCCGACCTCGGCATCGCTATGGGAGCCGCGGGGAGCGACACCGCTGTCGAGACCGCGGATGTTGCGCTCATGCGCGACGACCTCTCGGCGCTGCCGGGCTTCTTCGACCTCGGTCGGCGTACGGTCGCCAACATCCGCCAGAACGTCGCACTCTCGATCGTCGTGAAGTTCGCGGTGCTCGCGCTTGCCGTCTTCGGCAAGGCGACGCTGTGGATGGCGGTGTTCGCCGATACGGGCGTTGCACTCGTCGTCATCGCGAACGGGTTGCGACTGCTCAAGAAGCGGTAGTGACCGGCTAGAAGAGCCGCCCGACGACGATGCCGAGCGTGACCGCTGCAAGCCCGAGGAGCCCGCTGCCGAACATGTTCGCCACGCCTGCCACGGTGCTTCCCTCGGCTATGAGGGCGATGCTCTCGTAGGAGAGCGTGGAGAACGTTGTGAACCCGCCGAGAATCCCTGAGCCGAGGAACAGTCGCCACGACAGGCTCACGCCGCCGCGATCGAGCGACACCGACATCAGTACGCCGAGGAGAAACGCCCCGCCGACGTTGATCGCGAGCGTATGCCACGGAAACGAGGCGCCCCAGCGGTCGGTGAGCCAGCCCCCTAGCAGATACCGGGTGCCGGCGCCGAGCGCACCGCCGATCGCCACCAATAACAGGTGTGTCATCTTCATAGGGGGCAGTGTAGCGTAAACCTCGGACAGGGACGGGGTGCACTTTCAGCACCCGCGAGATGATGGCGAACGATGGGGGAGATGCCCGATGACCGACGACGTGATGCGCTTCTTCGCTGCGTGGATGCTCACGCATGAGGTAGCCGACGAAGGGTTGAAGGCCGCGGTGCTCCGTGGCGATGAGGGTGGCGCCGATGGCATGAGTGGTGGCCCCGACGCGTTCGTTGACGGCCTTGCCGCGATGGTGGCCGAGGAGAAGGAGAACCTGAAGCGAGACCTCGAGGCCCGCGCGCGCGGCGAGAAGGTGTCGATCGAGGCCGAGCCCGATCCGGCGTTCGAGGAGCTGCGCTTCGAGGTCGGCGAACTGCGAGGCCGTCTCGACAACATCGAGTCGCTGCTCGAAACGCTCGTGCGGCGCGCCGACGCGGGAAAGTAACCGCCATGGCATCCAGACGTCTCACGATCGCCGGCACCGTTCTCCGGCGGCTCATCGCGGCGCTTCCCGCCGCAGGATTCGGCCTCGCATCGGCCCACCGGCGTCGCGCGGCGTTCGCGCGGGCATGGAGGCTCGCGTTCGAAGATCTCGGCCCGGCGTTCATCAAGCTCGGGCAGCTCATCTCGGTGCGACCCGACGAGTTCTCCGACGAGCTCGTGGCAGAGATGCAGTCGATGCAAGACGCCGTCCCACCGCTCCCTGCCGAGGCGATCCGCGCGGTCATTCGCGCCGAGTTCGCCCGGGAGCCCGAGGAGCTGTGGGCGACATTCGACGACGTGCCTGTTGCCTCGGCATCCATCGCGCAAGTGCATCGCGCCACGCTCGCGCGAGCGTATACACCTGTGTGGGGCACGGAGCTTCCCACCGGGACCGCTCTCGCCATCAAAGTCGTGCGTCCTGGCGCCGCCGAGTCGATCCGCGCGGACGTTGCGATCGCCCGCTCGCTCGCCGAGCGAGTCGCTCGCATGCGGTTCGCACGCCGATTCGACCCGGTTGCGCTGCTCGATGAGTTCGCGTCCACCGTTGACCGTGAACTCGACTTGCGCCAGGAGGGCCGCTTCGCCGACCGCTTCACCTTCGACTTCAGGGACGACCCCAAGGTCGTGGCGCCGCGCATCGTGTGGCCCACCTCCACGGCGCGTGTGCTCACCATGGAGTTCATGACCGGCTGGCGACTCAATCAGCTCGAGGAGGCTCGCGCTGGCGGCGTCGATTGCTACGCGCTTGCGGTGCACGGCGCCACGGCGTTCATGCGGCAGGTCTTCGTCTACGGCCGCTACCACGCCGATCTGCACCCCGCGAACCTCTTCGTGACGCCCGACAACACGATCGCGTACCTCGACTTCGGCATCGTTGGATTCCTTACGTCCGAGGAGCGCATGAACATCACGCAGGTGATGGCGGCGCTCGTCTATCGGGATCCTGAGCGGGCGCTCACCTACTCGGCGAATCTCGGTGTGCATGTGCCGGCGGACCGCGTGGCGACAGTGCGAGAAGGTCTCGGCGAGCTACTGGGCGGGACGTTCCGACCTGACGGCACGCGCGATTTCGCGCACTTCGGGCTGGGGTTCCTGAAGCTGCTCGGGGAGAACAACGTGCAGATTCCGAGCGGGTACGGGCTGCTCATCAAGTCGCTTGCAACCGTCGAAGGTGTGGCCCGCGCGCTCTATCCGGAGATCGATATCGTAGAGACCGCCAAACCGTTCACCACGCGCATTCTTGGACAGGCGATGGGGGACCCGGCGAGGTTGCACGAGCGCATACCGGCAGCAATCCGCGCGGCGATGCGAGAACTGGTGGCGTAGCGTCAGGAGAGCGAGGGGGCTTTCTCGGCCTCGGGCAGCAGGTCGTTCATGCTGCCCGAGCGGTACCCGTCCAGGTCCTGTGCTGCGAATGCGAACCCTGCGGCTTTAATGGCGCCAGCGACCTGAGCGCGCAACGCCCAGGCGCGCTCCATCTCCTCGGCGTCGACCTCGAGGCGCGCGACTTCACCGTGCGACCGTACGCGGAACTGCCGCAGCCCCAGATCGCGGAGGCCTGCCTCGGCGCGGCGAACACGCTCGAGTCCCTCATCGGTGATCGGCACACCGTAGGGGAATCTGCTGGCAAGGCACGCCATCGAAGGTTTCTCCCACGTGGGCAGGTCGAGCATGCGCGACAGCTCGCGGATTTCCTCCTTGTGCAGCCCGACTTCGAGCAGCGGACTAACGACGCCGTACTCGATGGCGGCTCTGCGACCAGGTCGGTGATCGGAGACGTCATCCGCATTTGTTCCGTCGAGCACCCACTTGATGCCGCGCGAGTTCGCAACGGCCCTGAAGAGCCCGAACATCTCGGACTTGCAGTAGTAGCAGCGGTCGTGGGGGTTCACCAGGAAGCGCGGGTCGGACAGCTCGTACGTGTCCACCTCGTGCAGCGTGAAGCCGAGCATTGCAGCCGTTCGGCGCGCGTCCTCGACCTCGTTCGCGGTGTGAACATCGGATGTTGCGAGGACAGCCAGGCAGTTGTCGCCGAGTACCGCGTGCGCCGCGAACGCGACGAGGGTGGAGTCTACGCCTCCGGAGTACGCCACGAGGGCACTGCCGAGGTTCGAGAGACGGTTCCTAAGACTGTCGTATTTGCGCGCGAGCACCGGTTCCCCTTACCGTGTGAGTGAAGATAACGTTCATCCTGCCACGTCTGGAGCGCGCTTTGTAGGGGCTGAACGGGAAAAGACAGAGCAAGCCGACGAACGGAGGTTGCGCATGCCCGACGAGCAGCAGGATCACGGTATCGAGGCGCTGAGCGGCGAGGGGAAGGTCGTTCAGCCGGTCGCTGCGTTCGCCGAGAAGGCGGTCGTCCCAGGCCGGGAGGCCTACGACGCGCTCTACAAGCGCTCGCTCGAGGACCCGGACGGGTTCTGGGGTGACATGGCGCGCGAGAACATCGAATGGATGACACCGTTCGAGACCGTCAGCACCGGGGGCTTCGAATCGCTCGATTACACCTGGTTCGGGGGCGGCACGCTCAACATGAGCGCCAACTGTCTGGACCGGCATCTCGGCACGTGGCGGCGCAACAAGGCCGCGCTTATCTGGGAGGGCGACGACGGCTCATCACGGACGTTCACCTACCAGCAGCTCCACTACGAGGTGTCGAAGTTCTCGAACGTCCTCAAGAAGAAGGGCATCGAGCGCGGTGACCGCGTGGCGCTCTACCTGCCGATGATTCCCGAGCTGCCGATTGCGATGCTCGCGTGCGCTCGCGTGGGCGCTATCCACTCAGTCGTATTCGGAGGGTTCTCGGCAAGCGCGCTCAGGGAGCGCATCCAGGACTGCGGCGCGAAGCTGCTCATCACGTCGGATGAAGGTATCCGTGGCGGGCGCAAGGTGCCGCTCAAGGCGGCCGCCGACGAAGCGCTCTTCGAGTGTCCCAGCGTCGAGGCATGCGTGGTCGTCAAGCGCGGCGCGGGCGATGTGGACATGGAGCCAGGGCGTGACACGTGGTGGCACCAGGAGATCAGCGCGCCCGAGGTGCGCAAGCCGTTCGAAGCCGTACCGATGGGTGCCGAGGACCCGCTCTTCATTCTCTACACATCCGGATCGACCGGTAAGCCGAAGGGCGTTCTTCACACCACGGCCGGCTACCTGCTCTACACCGCACTCACATTCAAGACCGTGCTCGACTACCGCGATGAGGACGTCTACTGGTGTACGGCCGACATCGGCTGGGTGACCGGGCACAGCTACATCGTGTACGGCCCGCTCGCGCAAGGCGCCACGACGCTCATGTTCGAAGGCGTCCCCACGTACCCCGACCCCGGACGCTTCTGGGCGGTCATCGAGAAGTACCGGGTGAACATCTTCTACACGGCACCGACGGCGATCCGCGCACTGATGCGCCACGGTTCCGGCTGGCCGCAGCGCTACGACCTCTCGTCGCTCCGTCTGCTCGGCACGGTCGGTGAGCCGATCAATCCCGAAGTTTGGAGCTGGTACCAGGACACCATCGGGCGGGGAGAGGTGCCGATCGTCGACACGTACTGGCAAACAGAGACGGGCGGCTTCCTGATCACGCCGTTCCCGGGTGCGACGCCCCTCAAGCCTGGCTCGGCAAGCTGGCCGTTCTTCGGCGTTGAGCCTGAGGTCTTGCGGGAGGACGGGAGCAGGGCCGATCCGGGCGAAGGTGGGTACCTCACGGTCAGGCGCCCGTGGCCTGGCATTTTGCGTGGCACGTGGGGAGATCCCGATCACAAGCGGATGCGCGAGGTGTACTTCGAGCGCTTCCCGGGGCGCTACTTCACGGGTGACGGCGCACGGGTCGATGCCGACGGTGACTTCTGGTTGCTCGGCCGCGTGGACGATGTCATCAACGTGAGCGGCCACCGGCTCGGCACGGCAGAGATCGAGAGCGCCCTCGTAAGTCACGACGCTGTGAGCGAGGCTGCGGTCGTCGGGTTCCCGCACGCGGTGAAGGGTGAGGGCATCCACGCCTTTGTTATCCTCCGCGACGGACAGCTGGCGAGCGACGACCTGGAGAAGATCCTCGCGGGACACGTGCGCAAACTCATCGGGCCGATCGCGAAACCGGATCGTGTCCAGTTCGCGCGCGACTTGCCCAAAACGCGTTCTGGCAAGATCATGCGCCGGCTGCTTCGCAAGATAGCTGCAGGCGAAAAGGATATGGAGTCATTCGGCGATATCTCGACGCTACAGGATCCGAAGGTCGTGAAGGACCTGCTCGCCGGTGTGTGAGAGTGCTCTCACTTAGCTTTCACGAGCGGTTCATACAGGGAACCGATAGTTCTCGATGAGCGTCTAGTACCAGATGCCTATCGAGAGGACCTGCAATGCCCGCAACAATGCGCAGAATCTGTTTAGTAGCAGTGATGTCAGTGGTGGTTCTTGCTCTGTGGGTAGGGGTTGCTGTCGCAGCTCCCCGTCTTGGAGTGGGTGTCGGCTACACCGGTGGCCACTCGAGCAATCCGGGTCTGTGTACGGGGTGTCACACGTTCACAGTGTGGCCCGCTCCTGCGATCACGCAGGGTGAAGCCGCGACTCATGGAAACCGTGGAAGCACGTGCACCCCATGTCACGTGGTGAATCCGATCGTCCCGACCGTGCCGGTGACGTGGATGAAGGGGGCGTCGCGGTACGAGACCGCCGTCAAGGTCTCGCAGTCGTTGTGTCCGACAGGTGCACCCGCTGTCGTGCTAGCGACGGGTGCCGACTTCCCCGACGCTTTGTGTGCCGCCCCGCTTGCGAGCGCTCACGGTGGCCCGATTTTGCTCGTCGCGAAGAAGACCTCGCTTGATGCGGTCGTACTCGCCGAGCTCAACCGGCTGAGGCCCGCCACTGTGTTCATCATCGGCTCGACTTCGGCGGTTCCCTCGGGCATCGAAGCACAGGTGAAGGCGCTGAGCTGGAGTCCGACCGTTACCCGCATCGCCGGGAGCAACCGGTTCGCGACCGCAGCGCTCGTCGCGGATGCGGTCAAGGCGAAGCTCGGAACCGTGACGAAGGTTGTCGTTGCGAGTGGCACGACCTATCCCGACGCTCTTGCGGTCGCACCGCTTGCCGCCTCCAAGGGTTGGCCGATCCTGCTCACGACGAAGACCGTACTGCCGGCCCAGACTTCCGACGCGATTACCCGCCTCGGCGCGACGTCCACGCTTCTGGTGGGTGGCACAGCGGGTGTGAGTGCCGGCGTGGCCCTGAAGTTGCCGAACGTCCTTCGTAAAGGCGGCGCTGACCGCTATGCGACATGCGGGCTGATTGCCGACTACGCGGCATCGCAAGGCATGAGCTACGCGTACCTCGGCACGACGGTAGGCAACAATTTCCCCGATGCGCTTGCCGCAGGACCGCTCTTCGCTGAGCGGAAGGGCATTCTCATGCTAACGCCGCCCACGAGTGTCGCCCCCGCAGTGGCATCCAGAATGGGTGCCAACAAGGCGATCGTGGACAACCTCATCGTCATCGGCGGCGCGGTTCAGAATTCGACCGTCAACTCGATGTCAGGCATGCTCCAGTAGCAAACGTTCCAGGCATTTCCGCGGGCGGCCGGAACGCTCGGCCGCCTGTTTGCGTCACTTCAGGCGTGCCCGGAGTCGCATGGCAAGGTGGCCGAGTGCTCCCGGATCCGACGGGGCCACGCCGTCGGTATCGACGACATGGAACGTGTCTCTGGCGCGCATGCCACGTGTTAGGGCGTTCGCGCGCGTGACAACGTACCCGGCGGCAGCAATCTCATCGGCGATATCGAAGAGCAGTCCGGGCCTGTCCGCGGCACTCACATGCACCGCCGTCGCGTACGCCCCCGGCGGCTCGATCGAAACCCGGGCACGGCTGGGTCTTCCGGGAGGGTACGATCGCTGGCGCTCGGTCAGGCGCGTGCGCAGGTCGAGATGACCATCGAGCGATGCCGCAAGATAGCGTTCCAACGTGCTCCACGTGCCCTCGTCGGGCGAGGCGAGCGTTGCGGGACGGACAGTGAAGGTGTCGAGGGCTGTCCCTGAGGGCCCCGCGTGGGCAGACGCGCCGAGGGTGTCGAGCCCGGCCAACGCGATGACTCCGGTCAGATGCGCAAAAATGCCCGGACGGTCGATCGTTGCGATGGCGAGGCGGAACGTCCCCGGTACCGCGCCGCGCGAGATCCCGAGGGCGAACTGTCCACGTGAGCCCGGAGCGCCAAGCTCTGCGAGTAGGCGAGCATCGTTCATGGCTTCCGACGGGGAGCGCGACGTCAGGAACCGTACGGGTGCCGACGACAGCACACGCGAGGTAGCCGCGTCGCTCTCGGCCATTGAGAGTGAGGCGGCGCGAGTCGCTTCGGCGGACGCCACGAGGCCGGCGCCGTCCGTCTCGTCGCTGAGCGCGCCGTCGAGGCGTGAAACGAGCGTCCGCACGAGCGAAGCATGCCACGCGTCCCACATCCCGGGTCCGGTTGCCAGGCTGTCCGCGAGCGTGAGCACGTAGAGCTGCCCCAGGATTTCCCGGCTGCCGAGACGGGCAGCCGTGCGGAGAATGACTTCCTCGTCGTCAATGTCGGACGATGACGCTGTCTCTGCGAGAAGCAGGTGTTCGCTAGCGAGCGTCGCGGCCACGTCGCCGTTATCGGGCTCCACTCCCAGCGAGATTGCCGCTGCTCGCGCGACGGGCGCGCTCCGGGACGCATGCCCGAGTCCGGCGACGACCTTGCCTGCGTCATGTGCGAGTGCGGCTGCCAGCAACGGTCGACGATCCGTCACCGATTCAAGCGCGCGCGCAGCGAGCGAATCCCGAGCGCTTGCCTCGGCGATGTATGCCGCAGTGAGGAGCGAATGCGCACCGACCGTGAGCTGGTGCGATAGCGCGGGGCGCGCGAGCGTCATCAGGTGTGACATCCCCGGGACGATTCCGTCGATAGCCCCGCGTCGGGCCGCGCACTCAAGGCGGTCAAGCGCCTCGCGACCGGATTCCAGTGCGCCGAGAAGCGTCGCGGGGTCCCAGGGCGTCGGATCGAGCGCGTCTGAGGGAAGCAGGCGTCGTGCGACGAGGAGCGCTTCGTGTGCCATCGCCCGAGCTTCCGCGAGAGCCGCGCGGTCGACGTTCATCTCCTCGGCAGTCTCGCCATCGAGCACAGCAGTCTTCCGACCGGCTGAACGGTGAAGCACCCATCGCGCCGCCGAGATTCGATCCTGGGCGGCTTCGAGTCCTACCGGTGCCGCTGCGTGGTCGCCCGTACCTGCGAGGAGCGCTCGCCAGACGAGTTCGTCGATGTCGCGCTGCCCGCCGGCCCCGTCCTTGAGATCGGGCTCAAGTGCGTATGCGGAGTCTGGGAACCCGCGCTGTTCGAGGTCGCGCTCCAAAGCCACTCGTCGCCGTATCGCCGCGCTCGTCACAGAGGTCACCGTCTCGCTCGCAAGCGTGGGGTCGCCCGCAATCCAGCGGGCGGTCAACGTCGCCGTCAGGGCATGCAGGTCATCTCGGCAGGCCCGTGCGTGTTGCTTGGGCGTCCGGACGGCATGGCCCACCTCAAGCGCCATATCCCACAGGGGGTACAGGAGCGTCGCGACAGGCTCACGGAGTGCGTCCGGGCGTCTGTCCGTGAGAACGAGCAGGTCTATGTCGGAAGATGGCAGCAGACGGTGAGCGCCGTACGCGCCAAGTGCAAGCACGGCCCACCGACCAGAGAGAGAACCAAAGGCCGCCTCCGCGAGTGCGGAGACGGCCGTATCGGTTAGATCGGAAAGCCGCCTCGTAGCGGCCGTTCCTGGTTCCTCGGACTCGATCGTTCGTGTCCGCTCGGCACGGTACTGCGCGAGATATCCAGACGCGTCGTCGAGCCCGGGCATCGCTAGAGCGCCTCGTTGCCGCGCTCACCGGTGCGGATGCGCACAGCCCCTTCGCAGTCGTACGTGAAGACCTTGCCGTCACCGATCTTGCCGGTGCGAGCGGCGTCCACGATGGCCTGCTCGACCTTCGGCGCAAGGTCGTCGTCAACGATGAGTTCGAGCTTGAGCTTCGGCACGAAGTTCACGGTGTACTCGGAACCGCGGTAGATCTCGGTGTGGCCCTTCTGGCGACCGAATCCCTTGACTTCGTACGCCGTCATGCCAGTGACTCCCAGAGCTGCAAGCGCTTCCTTCACCTCGTCGAGGCGGTGGGGCTTGATGATCGCTTCTATCTTCTTCACGGTGCTTCTCCTTGTCTCAGCATCCGGATCGGGTGTTCAGAGTGCCTATCCCACAATCGCCTAGAAGATGGTCTCGGTCTGGACGAAGTCGGGGTACGCGCGGTTGCCATGCTCGCCGATGTCGAGGCCTTCGATCTCTTCCTCGGCACTCACGCGAAGGCCGATGGTGGCCTTGATGCCGAGCCACACGAGCAGCGACACGGCGAATACCGCAGCGCCGACGGCACCTATACCGGCGAGCTGCTTGAGCAGAAGGTCGAAGCCGCCACCAAAGAACAGGCCGTTGCCGGTCGTTCCGGGCATGATCGAGTCCTGCGCCCAGAGGCCTACCGCGAGCGTCCCGAAGATGCCGCCCATACCGTGCACTGCGATGGCGCCGACCGGATCGTCCCACTTGACCTTGTCGAGGAAGAGCACGCCTACCACGATCAGCAGGCCGGCGAGCGCACCGATGACGAGCGAGCTGCCAACGCTCACAAACGCGCAGCTTGCGGTGATGCCGACGAGTCCGGCAAGCGCGCCGTTGATCGTCATGCCGATATCCGGCTTGCCGAGGAGCTTCCATGCGAGCATGGTCGCTGCGAGCGCGCCTGCGGCGGCTGATACGTTCGTGGTGACCATGATCCGCGAGATCGCCTCGGGATCGGCGGCCATCGTGCTACCCGGGTTGAAGCCGAACCAGCCGAACCATAGGATGAGGCAGCCGGTCATGGCCGAGGTCATGTTGTGACCGGGAATGACGTGAACACTGCCGTCCTTGCCGTACTTGCCGAGGCGCGGTCCGAGCACCAGCACGCCGGCGAGGGCCGCCCACGCGCCGACGGAGTGAACGACCGTGGAGCCGGCGAAGTCCCAGAACCCGAGCTGCTGCAGCCAACCGCCACCCCAGACCCAGTGGCCGATGATCGGGTAGATGAAACCGACCAGGATGAACGAGAAGACGATGAACGAGACGTACTTGATCCGCTCGGCAACCGCACCGGACACGATGGTGGCTGCTGTTCCGGCGAAGACCAGCTGGAAGAAGAACTTCGCGAGGAGCGGGACGCCGGTCCAGCCAAGCGCCGAGTAGACACCCTGGTACGCATCGCCAACAGCCGGGCTGTTATCGGCTCCGTTGATGAAGAACAGGCCTTTTAGACCCATGAAGCCGTTGCCATCGCCGTACATGATGCCCCATCCGATGACGAGGAATGCGATGGTTGCCACCGCGAAGACTACGAAGTTCTTAGAGATGATGTTGACGGTGTTCTTGGCGCGGGCGAAACCCGACTCGACGAGCGCGAATCCCAGGTTCATGAAGAACACGAGCATCGCTGCGAGCAACACCCACACGGTGTCGATGACGACCTTGATGTCCACGAAATCCCTCCCTCTCAGGGCGACGGTCCCAGTCTTGCGGTCTGACGCCCGGTGTGAGACGCCTTTGTAATGACGGTACGCAGTCAGGGTTTCGTGCACGTTTCGTCGTCGTGTCCGGTGTGCGAAACCTTTCGAGAGCGTTTCGTGCGTGGTGGCAGGAGGCACGCAACGTGAGGGGTGCGTCGGGGGTACAATGTGAATTTGGCCGAATGCAGAGCGCAGAATACGAAGGCAGGTCCGAATCCGTTGTCACCCCTCGACAGTATCTCCATCCGTGGCGCCCGCGAGCACAACCTCAAAGGGTTCGACCTTGAGCTGCCGCGTGACCGCCTGGTCGTCATCACCGGGCTTTCGGGCTCTGGTAAGTCATCGCTCGCGTTCGACACCATCTACGCTGAGGGGCAGCGCCGCTACGTGGAGTCCCTCTCGGCGTATGCGCGGCAGTTCCTCGGCCAGATGGACAAGCCGGACGTCGACCACATCGAGGGACTCTCACCGGCGGTCTCGATCGATCAAAAGACCACCTCGCGCAACCCCCGCTCGACGGTGGGTACCGTCACCGAGATCTACGACTACCTCCGGCTCCTGTTCGCGCGAGTCGGCGTGCCGCATTGTGTGGTCTGTGGGCGCAGGATCGAGCGTCAGACCGCAGAGCAGATCGTCGATGCCATCCTGCAGCTCGACGCAGGTACCAAGTTCCAGGTGCTCGCGCCTGTCGTCCAGGGCCGCAAGGGCGAGTTCAGCAAACTCTTCGAGGAGCTTCGTGCCGAGGGCTTCACTCGAGTCCGCGTCGACACGGAGATCCGGACGCTCGACGAGGAGATCAAGCTCGACAAGAAGTTCAAGCACACGATCGAGGTCGTCATCGACAGGATCGTGCTGAAGGACGGCGTCCGGACGCGCCTTGCCGAGAGCGTCGACATGGCACTCAAGCTAGCGAGCGGCACCCTGACGGTCGTCGTAACCGATGGCGAGGAGCTCGTGTTCTCGCAGGCGCTTGCGTGTCCGGATCACGGCTTCTCCATGGATGAGCTCGCGCCGCGCGACTTCTCGTTCAACGCCCCGTACGGAGCGTGTCCGGAGTGTTCAGGCCTCGGGAGTCGGCTTGAGGTCGACCCGGACCTTGTCGTTCCGGATCCCGACCGAACCCTTGCGGAGGGCGCTATCAAGCCGTTCTCGGGCAACCTGAACTACTACCCCCAACTGGTGGAGGCCGCGGCAACGCACCTCGGCGCGGACATCGACACCGCATGGAGAGACCTGCCAGCAGGGGTCCAGGAGAAGCTCCTGAACGGCCTTGGTGATGAGCGTATCCGCATCGACTACGTCACGCGGGACGGTCGCGAGACGTACTGGTTCACCAAGTATGAGGGCGCGCTTCGCTCGGTGATGCGCCGCTACGACGAGTCGGAGTCCGAGGGGGTCAAGGATAAGCTGCAGGAGTACATGGCGCTGATTCCTTGCAAGACCTGCGGCGGCGCGCGCCTCAAGCCCGAGATTCTCGCGGTGACGGTCGGAGGCAGGAACATCCACGACGTCACGGGTCTCTCCGCGAAGGACTCGCTGGCGTACTTCGAGTCGCTTGTTTTGACTGACCGCGAGCAGCAGATTGCGGCCCGCGTCATCAAGGAGGTGCTTGAGCGTCTTCGCTTCCTGGTGGACGTCGGCCTCGACTACCTCACGCTCGACCGTGCGGCGGCCACGCTTTCCGGCGGCGAGGCACAGCGAATCCGGCTCGCGACGCAGATCGGCAGCGGCCTCATGGGCGTGCTCTACATCCTCGACGAGCCGTCGATCGGTCTCCATCAGCGCGATAATGCGCGACTCATCGGGACGATGGAGCGGCTGCGCGAACTCGGCAACACCGTGATCGTGGTCGAGCACGATGAGGAGACCATCCGCGCGGCTGACCACGTCGTCGACATGGGACCCGGTGCCGGCGAGCATGGTGGCGAGGTCGTTTGCCAGGGAACACCGGAGGACATCCTCGCGTGCGAGGAATCGCTGACCGGCGCGTACCTCTCGGGCAGGAAGAGCATCCCGCTACCCAAGATCCGCCGACCCGCCGAGCGGGGGAGCGTGCTGATCACGGGCGCCGCCGAGCACAACCTGAAGGGCATCGACGTCGAGATCCCACTCGGGAACCTCGTGCTTGTGACCGGCGTCAGCGGCTCCGGGAAGAGCTCGCTGGTTGCCGACACGCTCGGCCCGGCGCTCAGCAACGCCGTCTACCGGACGCGCCATCGCACCGGGAAGCACACCTCCATCGAGGGTCTCGGCGCGCTGGACAAGGTGATTGCAATCGACCAGTCGCCGATCGGCCGCACGCCGCGGTCGAACCCGGCCACGTACACAGGGCTCTGGGATGACGTCCGCTCGCTCTTCGCCTCGACTCCGGAAGCGAAGGCGCGTGGCTACGCGCCCGGCAGGTTCTCATTCAATGTGCACGGTGGCCGATGCGAAGCATGCAAAGGCGACGGCCAGATCAAGATCGAGATGCACTTCCTGCCGGACATCTACGTGCCGTGCGAGGTGTGCACCGGCAAGCGGTACAACCGGGAGACGCTGCAGGTCACGTACAGGGGCAAGAACGTGAGCGAGATCCTGTCGATGTCTGCCGAGGAAGCGTTGTCGTTCTTCGAGAACATCCCGCCGATCAGACGCAAGCTGCAGACGCTCTTCGATGTCGGCCTCGGCTACGTCAAGCTCGGCCAGCCCGCCACCACGCTCTCGGGCGGCGAAGCGCAGCGGGTGAAGCTTGCAAGCGAGCTGCAGCGCCGAAGCACCGGGCGCACCTTCTACATCCTGGATGAGCCCACCACGGGTCTCCACTTCGACGACGTACGCCAGCTGCTCGCCGTGCTGCAGCGCCTCGTCGATGCAGGAAACACCGTGCTGGTGATCGAGCACAACCTCGACGTCATCAAGAACGCGGACTACATCATCGACCTCGGTCCTGAGGGTGGGGATCGCGGTGGCGAGATCATCGTGACCGGCACGCCGGAGCAGATCGCCGCGCACCCGACCTCTCACACCGGACGGTTCTTGAAGCCGGTGCTTGAGGGCCGGGGCGCAACGGTCGACCCTGAGAACGGATAGCCATGGCGCTCGACGAGTCCGCCGCATCGCTCACCGGGGTTCCCGATTGCCCCGGCGTGTACCTGTGGAAAGCGACGGATGGCGCGGTGCTCTACGTCGGCAAGGCGAAGTCGCTCCGCAAACGCATGCGCCAGTACGTAAGCGGGCATGACGACCGCGAGAAGATCCCGGTCATGATGGAGCAGGTTGCGAGCTACGACTACGTGGTGACCGACAACGAGGTCGAGTCCCTCATCCTTGAGGCCAATCTCATCAAGCAGTTCGACCCGCCGTTCAACGTCGACTACCGCGATGGGAAGTCATACCCGTACATAGCGCTCACCACCGGCGATCCGTTTCCTGCCATCAAGTACACACGGGAGAAGCACCGCAAGGGAACGCGCTACTTCGGCCCGTACACCGATGCGCGCGGTGCCCGAGAGACCATCGAGGTCGTGCGGCGCGTCTACCCGATCTGCCGGGCGACGTGCGTGGAGTGGAAGCGTCTGACCGCGAAGGGCGGCGAGCCGACCGGCAAGCCGTGCTTCGACTTCCATGTGGGCAAGGGGCCCGGTCCCTGCGTCGGTGAAATCTCACGCGAGGAGTACGCCAAGCGCGTCGAGAACGTCTCGGCATTCCTCGAAGGACGCAGGGGCGGCATCGCGAGCGACCTTGAGCGCGCCATGCGTGAGGCAGCCGCTGACCTCGACTACGAGCGCGCTGCCAGACTTCGCAACTCGCTCGATGCGGTGCGGAGCGTTCTCGAGAAGCAGAAGGTCGTCTCGGACAGACCGCTCGATATGGACGTCATCGGCATCGAGCGCGAGGAGACGATCGCCGGCGTGCACGTGTTCCTGGTGCGCGAAGGCCGTGTGCTTGCGGGCAACGAGTTCGTGCTCGACAAGGGCCTCGACGTGCCCGAAGCCGAGCTCATCGAGGGCTTCTTGCTGCGCTACTACGGCGAGACCTCGTACGTGCCGAAGGAGATCATCGTACCGGCGCTGCCCGAGGAACCCGATGTTGCCGAGGAGTGGTTGTCGCAGCTCAGAGGCGGGAAGACGCGCCTGTCGGTGCCACGGCGCGGCGAGAAGCGAGCGCTCGCGGAGCTTGCGTGCACGAACGCGCGTCACGCCCTCATGCGCTACAAGCATCGCACGCGCTACGACGAGGAGCGTCTGAACCGAGCGCTGCTCGAGCTCGAGAGCGCGCTCGCGCTCCCGGCACCGCCGCTGAGGATCGAGTGCTACGACATCTCCACGCTGCACGGACGCTTCTCGGTGGGCTCCATGGTGGTGTTCTCGGGAGGCCGTCCGGATCGTTCAGCGTACCGGCGCTTCAAGGTGCGTCTGGATTCCGACGAAGCGAACGACTTCGCGATGATGCAGGAGGTGCTCTCCCGGCGCTTCGCGCGTGATGCAGCCGGTGACCTGCGCTTCGGCTCCCGGCCCGACGTCATCGTCATCGACGGCGGCAAGCCACAACTCTCGGCGGCGCTCGAAGTGGCCGAGCAGCTCGGCGTGCGGGTGCCCATCGTCTCGCTTGCGAAGCGCGAGGAGGAGCTGTTCGTGCCGGGGTGGGATGAACCGGTGACGCTGCCGACAGGCTCATCGTCGCTCTACCTCGTGAAGCGGCTGCGTGACGAGGCGCACCGCTTCGCGATCGAGTACCACCGCACAATCCGCGACAAGGCGATGACCGTCTCGGCGCTCGATGACATCCCCGGCGTGGGCCCGAAGCGACGCAAGGCGCTCATCAAGGCATTCGGCTCCGTGCGCAAGCTGCGCGCTGCATCTGCCGAGGAGATCGCGGCGGTTCCGGGCATTCCTGCTGAGGTCGCGCGCGACATCGCTCGCTTTCTGTCACCATTGGAGGAAGCGGACGCCTCGGCGTCGTGAGTGAGCGTGCGACCCTGGGGGAGCCGATGTACGAACGAGAGTGGTCGGAGCTCGGGAAGCTGGACTTCTTCCTGGAGCATCTTGCGCGCGCGGTCGAACGAGGCGAGGTCCCGCTCTCATCGTACGAGTCCATCGCACCACGGTATCTTGAGCGCCGGGGCGAGCTGGCAGCGGTGCTCGAGCGTGGAGCCGCCCGACTGCCCGTAGCGAGCCCCCCGGCAGCGTCGCCAGGCACGCCCGTGTCGGAGCAGGCACTGCCGGGTGCGC
>CAKMKD010000174.1 GCA_927439865.1 uncultured Coriobacteriia bacterium
ATCAGCACGTTGAAATCATTCGGACCGCCAGAGGAGTTCACGCTGACCCCGGACGTGTTGCGCAGGGCGCTTTCCAGGGTATTGAGGCGCTGGGTGCGCAACTGCTCACCGCTGATCACGCTCAGGCTGATCGGCACCTCAGGCGCCAAGTTCCGCGACTTCACCACAACCACCTATGCCGGCTACGGCGAAGTCACCTTCCCCCTGACCGAGCAGCTGAAACTGACCACCGGCTCCCCGGTGAGCGTGCGGAATGTGAGCGGCGTGACGAAGCGTGTGGCGGCCTCGGTCATCATGACCTTCACGCGGAAGCCGCGGCGCATGAGCTCGCGGACGAGTTCGCATGCTTTGTACGCGCCGATGCCGCCGGTCACGCCGACGACGATCGTCTGCTTCTCATGCTTTACACTCATTCGCACCTCCCAGACGATAAGGATACACCGAGGCGGCATTGGCGCGCCCGCTTCGGTGCATGTTGGGAATAACCCCCAAGACGCCCTCACACCTCCGAGGAGGCACGCATGCCCGAGACACCCACCGAACTTCGCGTCCGCATCGGCGGCGAAGCTGGCTTCGGCATCAAGGCCGCGGGCCAGATGCTCGCCCGCAGCTTCGTTGACGCAGGACTCGAGACGTTCGACCTCACCGAATATCCGTCGCTCATCCGCGGCGGTCACAACAACTATCTGCTCCGGGTGAGCACCGAACCCGTGTACTCGCATGTTGAGCCGGTCGACGTGCTCATCTGCCTCAACCACGAGACGCTCGAGATGCATCACATGGAGCTTGTCGACGGCGGCGCGGTCATCTTCGACCCGGCGGACTTCCCCGCCACCGAGATTCCCTCGCGGCTGCGCGCCGTCCCCGTACCGCTCACAGACATGGCGCGCGACGCCGGCGGCAAGATCATGCGCAACACCGTCGCACTCGGAGCGCTCCTCGGCATCGTCGGGTTCCCGCTCACGTTTCTCGGCGATTCACTCCGCACGCAGTTCGCCAAGAAGGCGCCGGAGATCGCCGAGAACAACGTGAAAGCTGCTCAGGCCGGTTGCGACGCAGCGGTCGCCGCGTGCCCGGACTTCTTCGTGCAGCTCGCGCCGATCGAGGGCGCGCCGAAGCGAATCCTCGTGGACGGCAACGAGGCGCTCGGCATGGGCGCGCTCGCTGCGGGCCTCGGCTTCTACGCTGCATACCCGATGACGCCGGCGTCCTCGATCCTGCACTTTATGGCGGCGCACGAGCGCGAGTACGGCGTTGTGGTGAAACACACCGAGGACGAGATCGCCGCTATGAACATGGTGGTCGGGGCTGCGTTTGGCGGCACGCGCGCGATGACCGCCAGCGCAGGCGGCGGTTTCGCGCTCATGGTCGAGGCGTTCGGCATGGCAGGCGTGAGCGAGACTGCGGTCGTGGTCGGCGTGCTCACGCGACCAGGACCCGCCACCGGGCTTCCCACCTGGACGGAGCAGTCCGATCTTCGCTACGTCATCCATGCCTCGCAGGGTGAGTTCCCGCGCGTGGTGCTCGCTCCAGGCGACCGGGAGGACGCGTTCGAGCTCACGTGGAAGGCGTTCAACCTCGCCGATCAGCTCCAGACGCCGGTGATCATCCTCGGCGACAGCTACCTCTCGGACAACCGTCAGTCGACGCCCGCGTACGACCTCTCAAAGGTGTCGGTCGACCGCGGCAAGCTCGTGGCCGAGGGCAGCGTTCCCGCCGAGGCACTCAGCGAGGACGGCCGCTACCTGCGCTACAAGCTGACCGACGATGGCATCTCGATTCGCGCGCTCCCGGGTGTGAAGGGTGCGAACCAGCTTGGCAACTCCTACGAGCACGACGAGTACGGCTTCGGCTCGGCGGGCGAGCCCGCACCTGTCCGCATCTCGCAGAACGAGAAGCGCATGCGCAAGCTCGACCTGGCGCGGACCCTCGTTCCGCCGCCAGCGTTCTTCGGTGCGCCGCCCGAGGAGGCCGACATCGGCATCCTCTTCTTCGGCACCACCAAGGGCCCTGCACGCGAGGCCGCGCGTATGCTTGAGCGCGAGGGCGTGAAGGCGGCGCTCATGCAAGTCGTCACCGTCTTCCCGTTCCCTGCCGAGGAGGTCGCCGGCTTCCTGCAGACCGTGCCGAACACGCTGCTCGTTGAGGGCAACTTCACCGGTCAGCTGGAAGGACTCGTGCGGCAGGAATGCCTGCTGCCCGTGCAGTACACGCTTCACCGGTACGACGGGCGGCCGTTCACGCCCGAGCAGATCGTCGCCCGCGTGAAGGAGGTGCTCTAGATGCCAACCGCAGCTGAACTCGAGCAGGCGATGAAGCCGACCTGGTGCCCCGGGTGTGGCAACTTCGGCATGTACCGCGCGCTCAAAGAGGCGATCGAGGAGCTCGGACTCCCCGCCGAGGAACTCATGATGGTGTGGGGCATCGGCTGCCACGGAAACGGCGCCGACTTCTACAACGTGCAGGGCTTCCACGGCCTACACGGCCGGGCGCTACCGGTCGCGACCGGCCTCGCCCTCACCCGCCCCGACCTCAAGGTGATCGTGGAGATGGGCGACGGCGACGGCTACGGCATCGGCGGCAACCACTTCATCCACTCGGTCAGGCGCAACATCGACATGACCGCGATCTTCCACAACAACCAGATCTACGGCCTCACCACCGGCCAGGCCTCCCCGACCTCCGAGCACTTCATGAAGACGCCGAGCACCCCTGGCGGCGTCGTGGAAGAGCCCGTGAACCCCGTCGGCGTGTCGGTCGCTCAGGGTGCAACGTTCGTGGCACGCGCGTTTGCAGGCGACATCCCGCACCTGAAGGAGATCTACAAGCGTGCGATCCAGCACGAAGGGTTCGCGGTGGTCGACGTCTACCAGCCGTGCGTGACCTGGAACAAGATCAACACGTTCTCGTGGTTCCGCGACCGCGTTTACAAGATCGAGGAGCTACCCGACTACGACCCGACGGACCGCACTAAAGCGTTCGACCTGTCGATGTCGACGTTCCACGAACTCACGTGCGCGCCCGACGAGTGCAAGATCCCGATCGGCGTCTTCTTCGAGGAGCAGGGGTCCTTCACGTACCAGGACGGGCTCCCGCAACTCGACCGCCCGATGTGGAAGCATGCCGAGAAGCCGAGGGATATCTCGGCGACCATAGCGGCGTTCGGCGGCTAGCGGGGCGCTACCCGATCATCGTCTCCCACCATGAGCGCAGACGCGCAGCGTGGTGACCAGGCACGAGCACGATGTGGTTGCCGAGCGGTGAGGTCAAGAGATCGCTCACGCTGCCGTCTGAGAGCATAATCTGGGCCTGCGTGCGGCACAGGTTCTCGGCGGTACCTGATGCGATGATCGCTCCCTCGGCGATCCAGACGCGCTCCATACCAGATCCGCCGATGCGGACGAGCGTGACCGGACCGTTGGCGATGACGCCCTGGATGCCCACGCCGAGACCCGACTCGAAGTGCGAGCGCAGCTGGTAGCTCTCCACCATCGTGCGCGGCACCGTGCAGTGCGCAAGCCAGAGGGTGTTCGCAGCCTCGTCCAGCTGAGCCGGGTTGGCCATCCACGGCGTGGTGTTGGTCATGAGGCGGGTCCACATGAGGCCCACGGTCGTGACGAGATCCCCCTCGCACCCGGCGATGATTCCGGCGTCGGTGAGCTCGGCAAGCGCGAAGCAGCCGGTCGTCTTCATGCTAAGGACGAGGTCGAAGCAACGCACGGTGAGCGCGTTCAGGCGCCGCTCGACCACGAGCGACTTGAGCGCAGCGCTCACGCGAGCGACATCGAGCAGATCGTCGCGCGTGGGCTCGACGCAGCCGGTTGCCGCGCCGACAAGGGCATCGGCTCCGGCGGCTGCGACGTCGTCGGGCACGCTCGCGATGCGACCCACAAGGTCGCCAAGGTTGATTGGGAAGACCTCCGGTCCCCAGACGTCGCCCACGGTCTTGCCCGAGGGCATGCTCGCCACGAGCCAGTCCGAGGGGGCACCCACGAGGCCGACTCTGGCCGAATGGAGGGTGCGCCGGACGCTCAGGTCGATCGCAGCGCCGTTGACCGCAGCGAGCGCTGTCTGGTCGCCGACGCCGTTCATGTAGATGATGCGGCCCTTCAGGCCGTCCTGGTGCACTTTGGCGAGCACTTCAAGCGCCGCAGGAAGCGAGTTGTTGCCCGGATGCGCAAGGATGAACACCGGCTCGCCGGGAACCGCCTTCTGGCGCCGCTCGACAAGCTCGAGCACTCTGCTCTCAGTGCCGCCCGTTGCGAGCAGATAGAACGTGGGCAGGTCCTCGGCGATCTCCTCGGCAGACGTTACCGTCCCGCCGATGCCACGCAGCGCCTCGGCAAACGGGCCGATGATGCGATCAAGTGCCTCGGCACCTTCAACGAGCACCGATGCGACCGGTATGAACCTGAAGCGTGCATCCACGATGGGCCTCCTCGCATAGCTGACGCCTACGAGCGTACCCGAAAACCGGCTGCTAGAGGCCCGGAATCCTCATGAATTGACCGAAGACCTCGATTGGCAGCTGCGAATGCCAGTGTCCCGTGGCAACGGCGATGCCGAAAATGGCGAGCCACAGCGCCGTGACGCCGAGCGGCCACATCCACCAGCGGAATCTGAAGCGACCGAACAGACGCGCCGTGAGTGCTCCCTCGGCGGGGCATACGCGCACACAGTCCTGGCAGCCGTCGCACTCCGGCGCGCGCACGGACTTGAGCGTGTCGACAGGCACCGCGGCGTGACACGCCGTCGCGCACTTCCCGCAGTCGATGCAGACCGCCGGGTCACGCACGACCGTGCATGCCGAGGCAACCCCGCACGCGCCGTACACGCCGCCAAGCGGGCAGAGGTAGCGGCACCACACATTCCCGAGGAGCATCATGACCACGAATGCGAGTGCGATGACGGCGAGATACACCGGCGCTCCGAAGAGCAGCAGCATCTTGGCGTCGACGACCGCGTAGTACGGCAGCTGCTGGAAGCTCATCGCCTCGGCAATGCTGACTCTCGCAAGCCACACCATGAAGAGTCCAGCGAGGAGGTACCGCAGGCCGCGAAGGCCGAGGTCGAGCCAGCGCGGGAACCTGTAGTTGTCACGGCCGAGCACTTTTCGGCCCAACCACGCTGATGCGTCCCAGACGGTCCCGACAGGACAGATCCAGCCGCAGAAGCCGCGTTTGAAGACGAATGAGGTGGCGAGCGCGCCGATGATGATGACGATGCCTGCGGGCAGCACCGGATCGAAGAATCCTGTCTTGAGCCACAGGAAGAAGCTCATGTACGAGCCGATCGGCAGGAGTCCGGCAACGGCCTCAGGCCGGGGAACGAAGTCGCCCGTGCCAAGTGCCCACGCGCGGAACTGCAGGAGCCGAATGGAGATGAACACGAAGTACGCCAGGAAGGCGCCCTTGACGAGCAACCGCGGACCGATCTTCCCGAGCGCCTCGCCGATCGCGTCGTCCTGCCTGGGTGCCATGTGCGGGTCCTGTCCTTCGGAGTGTGAGTGTGTGCGTGCACACGAGTGCTGGTTCTACCACTCGCGGTAGCGAGCGTCAAACACGGCGTCGCGGTATGCTCGGGGCACTGCGTTTGCACGAAGCATGCCACCGACACCTGCCGAAGAGGTCTCATGCGCGCTCGTTCGCTCGCCATAGTGCTCGCGCTGACGCTCGCGCTCGCGCCGCTTGCCGGGTGCAGCGTGAACGGCTCGCTTCGCCTCCCCACCGGTGTGGTGTACCCCTCGATCAAGCCGGTCGAGGGTACCGCCGACCTCACGGTCAGCCACACGTTCACATTCGAGGGGCAGCCGCGTGCGGTGACCATCACCGTTGACGGCCCGCTCTACGCCGGGGCGCAGCAGGCCGAGAAGAGCGTCATCCGCTTCGGCCGTGCGCGCGAGAACGACTGGATCAGCGACTACTACCCGGCGTTCGTCTTCGAGAAGCATCAGGACGCGTTCTTCTCGGCGCTGCTGGAGCAGTTTCGCAGCGTGCGCGATGCCGAGGGACTCGATTCTGACCGCTACGTGGAGCTCATGACCGCCTACGCGCAGTCGCTCGAGTATCGGATCGACCCTCAGAACCTCTCGCCGAAGTTCCCGGTCGAGACTGCTGCGCAGCTCGCCGGGGACTGCGACGACAAGGCACTGCTGCTGGGTGGCCTGCTCGCACGCGAGGGGTACGACGTGGCAATCCTGCTGTTCGGCCCCGAGCAACACGTGGCGCTCGGCATCAAAGCGGAGGGCATGGAGTACAAGAAGACCGGCTACGCGTACATCGAGACCACCATCGGCGGGTTCGTCGGCATGCCTCCGGACTCAGTTGGCAGCGGCACGAAGCTCACAAGCGAGCCGCAGGTCTTTAAGCTCGGCGACGGTTCGCTCGGCTATACCGCAGGTCCACAGGTGAGCCGCATTCTCATAACCGCAGATGCTGCCGAGAAGGCGGTCGCGGCAGCGGCCGAGCGCATCCGTTCAGCAGACGCCGCACTTCCTCCGCGTGAGTCGAACGTGCGCAGCCTGAAGTCTCGCATAGAAGCGCTGTTGGCTGCGGGTGACAATGCCGGCTACAACGCGCTCGTTCCCTCCTACAACGCTGCGGCGGCCGAGTACAACGCAGCGATCGAGGAGCGCAATGCGCTCGTGGCCGAGCACAATCGAGTCGTCGGCATCCACACCTTCATCATCGAGAACCTGAGCCACCGCCCCGGTGTCTTCGCCTACATTCAGGCGAACCCCCTGTAGACGTTCACACGCTCTTCACTTCACGTGCCATGCACCTTCACCACCTTTCGTTACTCTGTTCACGAAGTCACGTCGCCGGTAGCAGTGGAAGGACGACAGATGTCGTACGAGAAGGCCCCAGGAGAAGCGCTTAGTCGCGCACGAATGGCTCGCTGGGTGGTGCTCGCCGTCGTCCTGGTTACGATCACCGTCATCGGCTACCTCCATCAGACGCTCGCGGTGGGCAAGCCTGCGGGAGTGGATGCGCTGTGCCCGTTCGGCGGGCTTGAGACCGCGTTCTCGCTCGTGACAAGCGGCCTGCTCCTCAAGCGCGTGGCGCTCTCCGCCGTCATCTTGCTCGGGGCAACACTCGCGGTGGCGCTCGTCTTCCGCCGATCGTTCTGCGGGCAGATCTGTCCGCTCGGCTTCATCCAGGAGATGTTCGGCGGTCTCGGTCGACGCGTGTTCAAGAAGCGCCCCGAGCTACCGGCGTGGCTCGACACGCCCGCACGGTTCCTCAAGTACCTCGTGCTGGTCGTTTTCATCTACCTGACGTGGACCGCAGCCGACCTTGCGATCCGCCCCTACGACCCCTGGGTCGCGTACATGCACCTGACGTCAGCCGAGGTGCTGGCCGAGTTCGGCATCGGACTCGGAGTGCTCATCGCAGCAGTCGTCGGCTCGTTCGTGTACGACCGCTTCTTCTGCAAGTACCTGTGCCCGATGGGCGCAACGCTCGGCCTCATCTCGAGGTTCAGCATATTCAAGGTCCGCCGTAACGAGGCCACGTGCATCGACTGCAAAGCGTGCGACATCGCGTGCCCGGTAAACCTCACGGTCTCAGAGGCTCAGACGGTCGAGTCGGCTGAGTGCATCAACTGCAACGAATGCGTGAACGCGTGCCCGGTGAAGGACACGCTCCACGTCAGCAGCACCAAGGGAAAGCGACTCTCCGCGCTTGCAGCCACCGGCGCCGTGGTGCTCATATTCGCAGTCGTTGTAGGAGCGGCAACCGCAACCGGCGACTTCCAATGGAAAGCAGCAACGCTCGCCGACGAGATCAAGAACGGCCAAGATAGCGGCGGCGGTCAGGCCGATGCGCCCATGACCGGGGAGTTCGACGTCTCGCTCATCAAGGGGCGCACCTCGCTCGCCGAGGTCAGCGAGGCCGCCGGCATCCCGGCTGCAACGTTCGAGCGAGTCCTCGGCGTTCCGGAATCCGAGCACGGCACGCCGATGAAGGACATCAAAGCTGAGTACGGCTTCAGCCCCGAGGACGTTCGTACGATCGTGGAGCTCTACCGGACGGATCCTGCTGCCGCCGAGGCATACGTCCCGCTCGGCGAATCCGAGGAGTAGCGCGAAGGATCACGCCTGCCGCTGATACTCCTCGCGCTCCGAGATCATATCGGGGCGCAGGAGACGGCGGCGACCGACCATCATGATGAACGCCTCGGCTATCGCGGGATCGAACTGCGTGCCGATGCAGAGGTCGATCTCCTGCAGTGCCGCCGTTGACGACAGCGCCTCCCTGTACGGCCGACCCGAGGTCATGGCGTCGTAGGCGTCGCAGACGGTGAGGAGTCGGGCTTCGAGCGGAATCTCCTCACCGCAGAGGCCGTCAGGGTAGCCGGTACCATCCCAGCGCTCGTGGTGGTGGCGCACCCACGGCAGCACCTCATCAAGCTGGGTCGAGCTGAGGATCTTCTCCCCCAGCCCCGGGTGCTCGCGAATGTGTCGCATCTCGGCGGCGGTCAGAGGGCCGCGCTTTCGTAGCACGCGGTCTGAGATACCGATTTTGCCAACATCGTGCATGAGCGCCGCGACCTCGATGAGTTGCCGCTTGCCCTCGGCCAGCTGCATCTCTTCGGCGAGCATGACCGAGAGGACAGCGACGTTGCGTGAGTGAAACTGCGTGAGCGAATCGCGGGCGTCGACGGCCGCGGCCAACGCCCGCACCGTGCCGAGATGCGACTGCTCCTCAAGCTTCTTGATGCGGTCCTGAGCGCTCAGTGACTCAACGATTGATTCGTCGAAGGCCACGATACGGTTCTTGCCGTGATACTTCGCCCAATAGAGCGCGCCATCCGCCTTGCGAACGAGGTCATCGCGCTCGGAGCTGTCGGTCGGGAACGTCGCCAACCCGATCGAAGCCGTCAGCGCTCCGGACTCCCCCGCCTCGAGCGCTGCGAGCGTCTCCCGGATGCGTTCCGCAACCGCAATGGTGCCAGACACGCTCTCTGCAGGGAGTATGACCGCGAACTCATCAGCGCCGAGACGACACACGACGTCACTCTCTCGGCACGCCCGCTTGATCGAGACCGCAACGGCCCGCAGGACGTCGTCACCGTAGGCATGCCCGTGCGCGGCGTTGACCCGCGAGAATCCATCGAGGTCCACGACCGCGACCGACACGCTGCTCCCATGGCGCGCCGCCAGCTCGAGCTCCACCTGCAGGCGCTCATGGAAGTACCTGTGCCCGAAGAGCTCGGTCAGCGGATCATTGACCGCCTTGTCGAAGAGAAACTCGTTCTCGATCGCCGCACTCGCGGAGCGCGCGGCTACCACAAGCGTGAGGCCCACTGCTGCCACCCCGAACGCGATTCTCAGTGCTGCGTCATCGGGACCGACGAGTGCGAGCGTGCCGAACACCGGAATCCCCAGGGTGAACATGGTTGGAAGCGTGATGGAGAGGGCGCCGTGCTTCCGTGGACGCATGCGTGGCAGCGGAAGGAACCGACGCTCGTCGGCACCACTGCGGACGCGGGTGGCCGCTCCGGAAAAGACCATGAGCGCGCCGGACATCCACATGAGTTCGACCATGCCATCCAAGAGCGACGCCGGGTCCAGGGCCGAACCCGTATACCAAAGGGGCCAGAGCATTGTCGCGATGCCGTAAACGCCCACACCCGCAATAACCTGCTTCTCCGCGACGTGCCAACGGTTCCAGCCACGAGTAGCGAAGTTCACTGCGATGGCAATCACAATGAACACACCCACAACGGAGTACACGCTTGCGACGATTCCCGACACCGGCTCAAACGCGGGATAGCGTCTCACCGCAGGAATTGCGAAGAGTGCCAGCACCGCGCCAAAGACCAACGCCCCGGCTCCAACGGCGTCAACGATGTGGCGTGTTCCAACCCCGCGCGAAAGCGTCCGAAAGTCGGTGAGGCGAAACATGCTCACGATGAGCAACGTCGCTGCGCCGATGCTCATGAGTGTGGGCAGCACGGCGCTTTCGGTGGTGATGCCGCGGCCAGAGATCACGAGTGCGCTGACGTAAGCCTCGCTCGCCGTAATCATGGCAAGCGCAATCGTGAGACCTCGCCACAGGCGTCTCTCGCGCTGGCCTACCTTCAGAAACGCCAGCAGGGACGCCGTCGCAGCTAGTGCGAACGGCAGCAGGTAGGCGGCCTGACGGGCGGTCTCGAGTGGAGTGGTCCGTACAGGCAACCCGGAAAGAACGATGTACACCCCGCAACACGCGACCCAGAGGGCGACAACAGGAACGAGGGATATGGCACCAGGCGAGCCGTCGGAGGACCGACCGGCCAATGGGATGTCGTCAAACGCGCGCATTCCCATGCGTGACCCTTCTCGTTTGCGTGTGAGCGCAGCGCTGGCGGCATTCGGCCTATCTAGAGGTAGAGTATAGTCGTGACCTGGCGACGCGCCAATCCTCGCGGCACCCGACCACCGAAGGGACGGACTATGCAGCTCAAGATGTACCGCTGCCGCATCTGCGGTGAGACCTACCTCGGCTATGAAGAGCCCGGCAACTGCCCGTTCTGTGGCGCACATGTCGAGTTCTTCGTGGCGCCGGAGCAGTATGACGCCGCTATCAACAGAGTCGACCTCACCGAGACCGAACGAGGCGACCTGGATTCATCCATCGAGCTCGAGCACGCGAACACGCGCTTCTACCTCGGCATGGCCGAGCGTAAGGACAACGACACGCTCCGCTCGGCATACAAGCGGCTCGCGAAGGTGGAGGCCGAGCACTGCTCGCTCTTCTGCAAGCTCGCCGGGGTACCCAAGCCCGCCGACCTGCTCGTTCCCGGGGAGACGACCGGCTCGTGGGCGGGAGACATCGCCGAATCCGCCGCGCGTGAGAACCGCGCGACAGCACTCTACGCAAGCTTCGCGGCCCGGGCGACGAGCCCGCGCCTGCGTGAGGTCTGGGAAGCCGTGAGTGCGGTCGAGGCGGACCACATCACGCTCGACGAACTCGCGCTGACGTACATCTAGCGTCACCTGAACGCAGGAAGGCCCCGGAGGATGCTCCTCCGGGGCCTCTTCTGTGCGCTTGAGCGCTAGAGCTCCTTGCGGCCGAAGGCGAGCACAGCGCCACCCACGAGCGCCACGGTAGCGAGTGCGCTGGTGGCAAGCGGCCATGCAATGCTCATCCCGGTGCCAAGAAGCACGGCGTTCGGTGCGATGAGCAGCCCTGCCGGGCTGTACTCCACGGCCGGTCCCCAGAGCGTCACGATCGAGAGCAGCACCAGCACGCCGAAGCCAAGCCCGGCAGCGCCCGACTGCGACCCCACGAGCGCCGAGATGAGCGTCATCACGCCGGTGATGAAGAGTGCGGACGCGAGCCACACGCCGGTTGCCTCGGCAAGCACGCGCACGGGCGCCTCGGCGAATATGAGATACGTCATGCCCCAGGTCACAACGGCGCCGATGACGCTCGTCACGGTGAGGAACACCGCGTTCGACACGAACTTCGCAAGCACGAACGCCGGCCGCGAGATGGGCTTGGTGAGGACGAGGATCGCTGTGCCCGAGCGCCGCTCGGCAGAGACCATACCGCCGAGGATGATCACGAGCGCCCACGTCACGATCTGCGAGATGTTCTTCGTCCACTGCAAGTACGCATCACGCCACGTCGGGTCGGGAACGGTGATAATCGCTCCGCCCAGATCGCCGCTTTGGGACATCGACGAGATCAGCTCGGGCGTGAGTTTGGCGAGGATGGGGCCGCTTATCGCCAGGAAGAGCACGATTCCCGGCAGCACCCAGATGCGCCACGTCCTGAAGATCTCGCGAAATTCCTTGCCGAGAAACACTCCGAAGCCGCGCATCAGCGCTCACCTCCCACAAGCTCGACGAAGACTTCTTCAAGCGAGACCTCGCCGCCTTCGACCCTGACAAGTCCGAGACCCTCGGACGCGATCACGCCCGGAATCGCGGTGCGCGCAGCATCGATGTCGTTCACGGTGAGGATCACCGAGTGGTTCTCGCGCTCCACGGCGCTCGTCCACGCCTCGGCCGAGAAGCGAGCCGCAAGCTGCGCCACGCCGTGCGTGACCTCCACGACGATCTTCTGCGCGCCGTAGCGGCTCTTGAGGTCGTCGATCGGCGCCTGGGCCACGACCTTTCCGCGGTCGAGGATCGCAACCGTGTCGCACACGCGCTCTACGTCCGAGAGGATGTGCGTGGAGAAGAACACCGTCGTGCGGCCGGCAAGCGACGCGATCATGTCGAGCATCTCTTTGCGACCGATCGGGTCGAGCGCGGAGGTCGGTTCATCGAGCATAAGCAGCGACGGCGCATTGATGAGCGCCTGGGCCACGCCGAGGCGCTGCTTCATGCCGCGCGAGTACCCGCCGATCTTGCTCTTCACGTCCGCGAGGCCCGCGAGGTCGAGCAGCGCGGTCGCCCGCTCGGTGAGAACCGACCCTTCGATGCCGAAGAGGCTGCCCGCGAAGTGCAGGAACTCCTCGGCGGTCATCCAGTCGTAGAAGCCGGGGACGTCGGGCAAGAACCCGATGCGTGCCCTGACGTCGTTCCCCGTGACCGCCACGTCGGTGCCGAACACCTTGGCGCTCCCCGCGGTTGCGTGCGCGAGGCCGGTGAGGATGCGCAGCGTCGTCGTCTTCCCCGCCCCGTTCGGCCCGAGGAACCCGAAGACCGAGCCCTCGGGAACGGTCAGGTCAACGCCGTCGAGCGCGCGGAACGACCCGTATACCTTCGTGAGACCAGCAATCTCAAGTGCAGGAACCGTCACGTCACTCGCCGTCCTTGCTGCCATAGAGCACGTCTGCCGCACGCTCGGCGCGGTCGGCCGGCCGCTCGGCGTCGTCCTGGCTTGACGCCAGCGGGTCCGCAACCACAGCAGGCTTGCGCCCGACGGCCAGGAAGACGAGCCCGCCGATCAGGTTCACGAACAGGATGATGATGATCCATGGCCACTTCTTGCCGAACATCAGACGCTCGTCGGGCGTTTGCATGAGCTTTGTGAGTGCGATGACGAGAACCGCCATCTGGATGACGATGAGCGCACCAAGCGCTATCAGCATCGGGGTGGACAGATCGCTCAGCGGGATACTCGTGTTCATTACAGGTCCCTCCTCGTTGTGGCGGCCCCGGGGGCAGCGCTCCATTCCTTCTGCAAACTGGCCCGCGCCAGCAGGTAAAACATCGTTGCAGGCAGCAGCAGGCTGCCGAGGATCAACAGGAGGATCCACCAACCTTCAACGCCGAAGACCGCGTTCGCGATCGTGTAGCCGAGAATCACCGTTGCGAGCAGGCTGAAGAGCGACAGCATCGTACTTGTGACCGCAATCGTTCCGCGCGACGCGCCGCGCAGCGTCCGCCACGCGAATGAGAGCAGCGGCAGCACGAGCGCGACGCCGACAAGCAAGCCGATAACAAACGGCTTCGACGCCCAATCATCTGCAGCTCCCGCGCCGTTGAAGTGCACCGGCACCTGCCCCGGCAGCCGAGTCCAGAACGCTGCGGCCAGCGCCGCCGCCGCGAGCCCGAGAACGATCGGAACCGTCATCGCTGCCCTCAGAGCAGCGTCGCTCAGGTTCTCGAACGGCCGCTCTTCCACATCATCCGGCCGCACCAGTCCGAGGCGTACCGCGATGGCACCGAAGTTGATCGTCCAGCCCACGCCCCACGAGCGGGGCATCATGATCCGCGGATCGCTCGGATTCCACATACGTTCCATCACGCGGCTCGCCGTCGGCGACCGGAACTCGTACGGCATCCCGAAGATATGTCCCTGCGGCTGGGGTAACACCGCAGCGTCCCCGATCGTCTCGCGCACCTGAGCGGCGTACTCCTCCGGCTCGCCGAGGTCAGCAATCGCGGCCATCTCGGCAGCATCGTTCCCGCCTCGGCGGACGATATCGGCGAGAAGGTTCGCCTCAAGCTCGGCTACGGCCTCGTCGCGCTCACCGGCAGGAACGCCCTCGAGCGCGTCGTGCACTCGGGCCAGGTATCCGTTCATGTCGAGCGCTTCAGTCACGTGTATCAACTCCTTGCAACAACAAATCGATCGCCGAGGACAGATCGCGCCACGACGCGGCCATCTCCGCCAGGTCCCGCTTGCCAGCAACGGCAAGGCGGTAGTACTTCCGCGGCGGCCCCACCGGCGACTCGCGCCACACGGAGTCCACGAGCGCCGCCTTCTTCAGTCGGCCGAGGAGCGGATAGACCGTCCCCGACGTCACCGCAAGTCCCGGAAGCACTGCAAGCCGGTCGACGATCTCGGCGCCGTAGAGTTCGCCGCTCGCGAGAAGCGCCAGGATCGCCAGCTCGACGGCTCCCTTGCGGAATTGCGAGGTGCGGGAATCTGGGTCTCCCATGCTGTGCGTCCTCCTCCCGATGCTTTGTTGGTTGTGCCATGTACCTTGCATCACACTCTAGTATGCCACACAAGCTACCGTCAAGGGGTTTCTTTGGACTACCGAGAGATGCGGTCGAAAGCGGCGCGGTACGCCGGGCGAAGCTGCTCGGCTGTGAAGGGCTCAGCGAGTGCGCGAGCGACGCCGGGCGCTGGTCGCTCCAGGATGAGGGAGCGCAGGACCGCCACCAGTCCTTCGGGGCTGCTGTAGCGGTACTGCGCGGGATAGAGCTCGGGATACGCGAGGCGATCGGGCACAACCGGCGTGCACCCCGCGTAGCACGCCTCGAGCATCGCCAGGCCGAAGAACTCGTTCACAGCCGTCGACACAGCGATGTCGCAACTGCCGAGGAGCGCAGCGTACGCTCCCCTCCCCTCCGGCTCGCCGAGGTGCACCAGCCGTTCGCCAAGCGCCCGTGCGGCCTGCTCGACCTGCTCGCGCGTCTCGCGGAACGCCTGGCCGGCCACCGCGACCTCGAAGTCGAGTCCCTCGGCAGCGAGGGTATGCATCGCCGAGAAGAACGCCTCGGGATCCTTGTCGTGCTCCCACCGGTGCGGCCAGATGATGCGCGGCCGCTCGCCACGCGTGGGCGCCGCCGAGAACGGCGTCGGGTCGAACGGCGGCGCCAGCACCGATGACGTGGCAGCGATGCGCTCGGCCACACCCTGCGGATGATGGTCGGGAAACTGCCGAAGAAAGCCGGGTATGGCGCCGATGAACGCATCGAGGTTCCACTGCGTGTTGAAGAGGCAGGCGTCGGCTGCTAGCGCGCTCGTGATGTTCGTGAGCGGAAACTGGAGGTCCCACTCGGCCTCATGGCGTACGG
>CAKMKD010000175.1 GCA_927439865.1 uncultured Coriobacteriia bacterium
GAGGACGAGGCCATGATCTCCCTTGAGCTCACCGATGACGTCCTGCCGGTGAACCACGGCGGGGTGATGCTGCGGTACCGGAACATCTGGGATGGCACGGAGATCGCCAAAGCGTGGGGCTACAACGCTGAGATCGGCACCGAGTACATGCCGCGTGTCCGGGCCGAAGGTCTCGACAAGATGCCGATCAAGGGCTTCTCGTACGTGACGGCCGACTACGCACCCTATACCGAGCTCGTCGATGGAAAGCTGCTGGTCACGTACTGGTACCGGCAGACCGTCTCCGGGGACTGGCTTAAGGTTCGCACCGGCGATGGCGGTCGGGCACGGCTCACGGCGAAAGACCGCAAGACCTACGGGCTGCTTTCGGATGCCGAGCTCTACTCCCGGCTTCTTCAGGCGAAGGCCGCGAACCCGGACGTGATCGGCTACCTCTCGATACCCGGCACCGACCTCCATGAGCCCGTGGTGCAGACGACGGACAACGTGACCTACCTCACACACGCGGCGGATGGCGATGCCGACGCGCGTGGCGCGATCTTCGCCGACTACCGCTCGCCGCGCTATGTCGGCGACAGCTCGCGGGAGACGCTGCTCCACGGTCACAACATGCGGGACGGCTCGATGTTCGGCGTTCTCGCCTCCTACGGAGACGCGGACTTCTGGGCGGCGCATCCCTTCATCCAGTACGTCGATGCAGCCGGCAACGGCGGGACGTGGCTCGTCTACTCGGCGCGTGTGGCCGATGGCTCCGACGACGCGCTCGTGTTCCCAGTCATGCGGCCATACTCGGATCGCATTGCACGCTGGGCGGATCGCTCGATTCTGGATCCAGGTTTCCGACCGGATCCTGCCGGACGTACGCTCACGCTCTCCACGTGCGCGTATCACGTTGAGGACGGCAAGTTGCTCGTGCATGCGGAGCTGATCGACTAGAGGGCCGACGACCGCCGGTCGGGGAACATTCCGGCGGGCGGTCCTGCGAGGGGAGTGTCATGGGCGAAGCGCACAGTGTTCCGGACTTCTGGATCCGGGGTACAGGTGACGTGACCGGATGTGACTACCTTGTCCGGCTTCCCTCGCCACGCTGCATCGTGTGCGTGGCCCATCTGGATCCAGATCGCGCCGTGTGGCCTCGTGGAGCGCTCTGAGCGCCCCCCGTGGGTGGGATTTAAGCCCAAAGGCCGGCAGATGGCCTCTCACGCTGTCCACGTGCACGTACGATCGAGCGGATGGCACCGGCCGCGTCCTCGTGCAAGGCGAACTGCTCGAGGGCTACTCGAACAGCGCCGCCGGCAACTGATGCCCCCTCCCGGGAACCCCCGGCGGTCCCCCCTCGGCCGCGGGTTTCAATAGTCCGAAGCAACACCCTCGGTTCCCCCGCCGGGGGTGTTGCGCTTTCCCTTGGCTCAAAGAACGGGGTCCAGCCGCCCCGGAACTGCCATGACGCGCTCATTACCCGAAGGTCACAGGTTCAAATCCTGTCCCCGCGACCAAACATATATTCAGGTCAGACACGGTAAACGTGTCTGGCGCAGTCCGAGAAACCCAAGCGCGCGTCAGCCCCCTTCAGTAAGATGTGGATGAGGCCCTGCAAAGGGGCCGGTCTTGCGGTGCGTCATCCTGTGCTGCGCACGCTGTCCGACGGAGGAAGGCATCTGCGATATGGCTCCAAGCACCAAAGAAATCCAGCGCGCCCAGCTCCACAAGACGATATGGCGGATCGCGAACGATCTTCGCGGATCCGTTGATGGATGGGACTTCAAGACCTACGTCCTCGGCATCCTCTTCTACCGGTTCATTTCTGAGAACCTCACTGCTTATCTCAACATCCAGGAGCGCGCGGCAGGGCGCCCCGTCTTCGACTACGCAAAGCTCTCGGACGCCGACGCCGAGTTCGGCCGCAGTGAGACCGTGGCCGAGAAGGGCTTCTACATCCTGCCGAGCGAGTTGTTCTTAAATGTCCGCAAGCATGCCGCGCGGGATGAGAACCTCAACGAGACCCTGGAGCGGGTCTTCCGCAACATCGAGGGTTCTGCGGTAGGCGCCGACAGCGAGGACGACCTCAAGGGCCTCTTCGATGATCTTGACGTGAACAGCGCCAAGCTCGGACAAAGCGTGGCGAAGCGCAACGAGAAGCTGGTCAAACTGCTCGACGCGATTGGCGAGCTCGGGTTGGGCAACTTCGAGGAGCACACTATCGATGCCTTTGGTGACGCGTATGAGTACCTCATGCAGATGTACGCGTCGAGCGCTGGCAAGTCGGGCGGTGAGTACTACACGCCGCAGGAAGTGAGCGAGCTGCTCGCGCGAATCACCGTCGTTGGCAAGACCGAGGTGAACAAGGTCTACGACCCAGCGTGCGGTTCGGGCTCACTCCTGCTGAAGTTCGCGAAGGTGCTGGGCAAGGAGAACGTCCGCCAGGGGTTCTTCGGCCAGGAGATCAACCTGACCACGTACAACCTCGCCCGGATCAACATGTTCCTGCACGACGTGAACTACGAGCAGTTCGACCTCGCACACGGAGACACGCTGACCGACCCGGCACACTGGGATGACGAGCCATTCGAGGCAATCGTCTCCAACCCGCCGTACTCGATCAACTGGGATGGCGACGCCAACCCGCTGCTCATCAACGACCCGCGCTTCGCGCCCGCCGGCGTGCTCGCGCCCAAGTCGAAGGCCGACCTCGCCTTCACGATGCACATCTTGAGCTGGCTCGCGGTCAACGGCACCGCGGCGATCGTCGAGTTCCCCGGCGTGCTCTACCGCGGTGGCGCTGAGCGCAAGATCCGCAAGTACCTCATCGACAACAACTACGTGGATGCGGTCATCCAACTCCCGCCGGACCTGTTCTTCGGCACCACGATCGCGACCTGCATTATCGTGCTGAAGAAGTCGAAGACCGACAACGCGACGCTCTTCATCGACGCGTCTGCCGAGTTCGTCCGAGGCGGCAACAAGAACAAACTGACCGAGGCAAATCGGCAGAAGATCCTGGACGCCTTCGCTGCCCGCGAGGACGCCGAGTACTTCGCCCGGCTGGTCCCGAATGTGGAGATCGCCGAGAACGACTACAACATCGCGGTGTCGTCGTACGTCGAACAGGAAGACACGCGTGAGACCGTCGACATCACCTCGCTGAACGCCGAGATCGCACGAATCGTCGCGCGGCAAACCGAGCTGCGCACCCAGATTGATGCGATCGTCGCAGACCTGGAGAGCGCATCGTGAGCCGGATTGACGAGCTGATCAGGGAGCTGTGTCCGGATGGGGTGCCGTACAAGACCCTCGGCGAGATTGGCGAACTCGTGCGGGGCAACGGAATGCCGAAGACGGACTTCGCTGAGTCGGGAGTTGGCGCGATTCACTACGGGCAGATCTACACGTACTACGGTACCTGGGCGACCGAGACTCGCTCGTACGTCGCGCCCGAAACTGCGGCGAAGCTGGCGAAGGTCGACCCGGGCGACGTGATCATCACCAACACGAGCGAGAACCTCGAGGACGTCGGCAAGGCGGTTGCCTGGCTCGGCAACGGGCAAATCGTGACCGGCGGTCATGCCACCGTCCTCAAGCACTCGCAAAACGCGAAGTACATCGCGTACTGGCTCCAAACCCCGGATTTCTTTGCACAGAAGAAGAAGCTGGCAAACGGCACGAAGGTCATTGATGTGTCGGCCAAGGCACTCGCGAAGGTCACGATGCCCCTCCCACCCCTCGAGGTGCAGCGGGAGATCGTTCGAGTTCTGGACTTGTTCACGACGCTGGAAGCGGAGCTGGAAGCGGAGCTGGAAGCCCGGCGGCGTCAGTATGCCCATTACCGAGATTCGCTCTTGACCTTCCCCGAGGGGGGGGTCCGGTGGGCGACGATGGGTGAGGTTGGCGAGTTCATCCGCGGTCGCCGGTTCACGAAGGCGGACGTCGTTTGCGCCGGCATCCCAAGCATTCACTACGGCGAGATCTACACGACCTACGGCGTCGCCGCCTGTGAGGCTGTGACTCACGTTCGGCAGGACTTGGAGGCGCAACTTCGTTACGCGAAGACGGGCGACGTTGTGATTGCGGCAGTAGGGGAGACGGTGGAAGACGTAGGAAAGGCCGTTGCCTGGCTTGGTGAAGAAGACGTCGCAGTCCACGATGACTGCTTTGCCTATCGCCACCCGATGAATCCGAAGTACGTCTCCTACTACCTGCAGACGGAGACGTTCCACTTTCAGAAGAGCAAGTACGTGGCACGAGCCAAGGTGAAGCGTCTATCCGCGGCGGACCTCGCGAAGACTACAGTTCCTATCCCGCCCCTCGAGGAGCAGGCGCGTATCGTTGCGATCCTCGACAAGTTCGACGCCCTCGTGAACGACCTTAGCATCGGCCTCCCAGCCGAGCTCGCCGCTCGGCGCAAGCAGTACGAGTACTACCGGGACCGACTGCTGACCTTCGAGGAGGCGGTTGCATGACCGGCAAGCACATCGAAGTCTTCCTGGTCGAAGGTGTTCCGGGCGGGATCACCACTGCGGAGATCGCCGGCTGGACGGGTCACGTCCTCGCGGGACCGCGCTCGGACCTCGGCGACATCCTCAGGCGTCCGGAAGCGAGGCGGAACGGGGCCTACTTCCTCCTCGGCGACGACGAGGAGGCGCTGGGTGGCGTCCGCTGCTACATCGGACGCACAGAGGACTTCATCAACCGGTTCCGGGATCACTCGGCCAAGAAGGAGTTCTGGGACCGGGTCGTCCTCATCACTTCCAAGGACGACTCGTTCACCGAGGGCCACTGGGGCTTCCTCGAGTGGCGGCTGGTGGAGCTTGCCAAACAGGCGGCCCGCGTCACTCTGGCTAACGGCAACGACCCGCGGGGCAGGAAGCTCTCCGAGGCGCAGGCCTCGGACATGGAGGCCTTTTTGGACCAGTTGCATATCGTCCTACCGGTACTCGGTGTGAACGCGATCCGCGTTCGTAAGGCGGCAGCTGAATCGTCGACTGCGCCCGTGGACTCACCGGTGTTCAAGCTCACCAACAAGAAGCACAAGGTCGACGCACGGGCGCAGCAGCTCGGCGACGAGTTCACAATGTTGGAGGGGTCGCAGGTCGTCGCCAGATGGGCTGGGACCGGCAAGGCCGAGAGCACCGAGCGAGCGTACGCCTCTTATCGGGAGCAACACCGGAAGCTCCTCGCGGACGGCTCCATCGAAGTGCGGGGCGACATTGGCATCCTGACGCGGGACGTTCCCTTTGGCTCACCCTCAACCGCGGCGGCAGTCGCTCTCGGTCGGTCGAGCAACGGGCGCCTTGAGTGGAAGTGCGAGGACGGTAGCTCCTACGGCGACTGGGAGAACCGCGGGGTGGAGTAGGGGGCGCAGGACCGAATTTGTCATTGTTGACTTCACCAGCGCTAGCGATGACACATTCCGCAGCCTCGATCGGCTCGCCCTATTTTCAGTCGTGTGCTATTTTCATTGCGTAATGAAAATGTTCTAGGAGTGAAAATGAACGCCGAAGCGTACGCCATAGAGCTGGCACGGCGCCTGACTCAGGCCGAGGCAGGTCGTTTTCGCGCGCAAGGCGAAATGGTGACCCTCGACGATGCGGTCGACGACACAGGCCGGATCCAGGTCGTAGACGCGGGTTCGGGGCGGACTGAGCAGGTGATTCAAGCACTGCGTCGCGCGCAGGCGTTGCCGTCGCTGTCCGTGATTGCTGGCCGACGCTTCAGCCAACGCGCACTTTCGGAGCTGAATGCCGCAGAGGCTAACTACATGGACGACCGTCACCTACGCGTGCGGCTGCTTGTCCCCAATATGCTTATACGGTTGCAGGATGAGTCAAAGCGACCTGAAGAGCGTCAGGCGAAGACGCTTCGTTTGAGCGGGGCTGCAGGAGGCGTCGCCCTGGCGCTGTTGTCGGATCCCACTCGCGACTGGAAGGTCGCGGACTTGGCCGCCCAGGGCCTGGTGTCGCTTGGGGCAGCCCAGAATACCGTCGTCAGCCTAGAGGCCGAGGGCCTACTGGAGCGCTTTGGGCTTGGGCCGGCAACGCGCAGGCGCGTGACCGATGCTGGCGCATTGCTAGATCAGTACGCCCGAGACGCCACGGCTGATAGGAAGGTGGTCGCGCGAGGGTTTCTTCTGAACAATGGCGCTGAGGAGACGATGCGTACCGTATCGCGGCGGCTCACAAGCGAAGGGCAGAGCATTCAGGCATGGTTTACCGGAGTGGCCGCTGCACAGATGGTGGCGCCTCATGTGACTGCGGTCCGCACGTTCGAAGTGTGGATTACGGCTCACCATAGCACCGACGTCATCCTGGGTGCATTGGGTGCGATGCCCGCGGATGACGGCGCGAATCTCGTGGTGATGCAGGGTCGGAAGGCAGTCACGGTTGGATCGGAGCATCGGGACGGGGTTCACCGGGTGTCGGTGTTCAGGATGTACGCAGATGCTCTTGTGGATCCCGCTCGCGGTGAGGAGCAGGCAGAGTATCTTCGCGAGACCATCATCGGCTTCTAGGGGGAACCAGTTGATCGACGGGTATAGCAGCGCCGCGACCGACCGATGCGAGCGAGCGCTTGGCACGCTCATGCGCGGAATTGGACAGCCGTGGCGACACAAGGTCTGTTTGGTAGGAGGGCTTGTTCCCCTCTACTTGGTGCGAGGAGATGGCTACGACCAGCCGGCGCATGTCGGCTCTACCGACGTAGATGTTGCGCTGCGTCTGGTGGTCGAGTCTCAAGATGATGGCGCCTATGCGACGCTGGAGAATAACCTGAAACGGAGCGGATTCTCCCGGGTCGATGGAAGCTCGTGGCGTTGGGCCGCAGACATCGACGGAGAGCTTGTCGTCCTAGAACTCCTCGGTGATTCCCAAGATGCTGCACCCGGAACGGTCTTCCGTCCCAAGGTCACGCCGCCTGCCGGCGCTGGCGGGGTTGGGCTGCTCTGCGTGAAGGGTGTCGAGCTGGCCTTTCGGGACACAATCGCGATCACGCGCGATGTGCTGCTGCTGGACGGCGCTCGATCACAAGTCGAGTTCCAGGTCGCGAATCTGGCGCCGTTCGTGGCGCTCAAAGCCGACGCCTATCTGGACAGACGCAAGGCCAAGGACGCGTACGACCTCGTCTATGTACTCAGGTGGTGGCAGGGTGGGCCGGAGGCTGCCGCTGCTTCAGTGATGTCCAGTCCGGTCGCAGGTGAGCCGTTCGTTGTCTCAGCGATTTCCCGAGTGGTTGGTGACTTTGCTGGCCCGGACAGGGCAGGGGCCGTTGACTACGCCAGCCTCAGGGCATCGGGTGGAACAGCATCTGAGGCGGCTGCCGCACGCAACGAAGCGGTTCTTGTTGTACAGCAGTTCGCGGAGGCGTTGAGAGCTCATGGCTTCGAGGGGGCTATGGCATGAGCGAATCACGTGGAGGCGTGCGCTACGACCCGATCGCCGTGAGCGCGGAGAGCACGGTCGTTTCCGAGTACTTTCCGGAAGCCGCCGAGGAGACGGCGTATCAGTCCGAGGCCGCCCTGGAGCAGGCGTTCATCAAGCTCCTGGAGTCCCAGGCCTACGAATACCTGCCGCTCACGAGCGAGGCCGCGCTCATAGCGAACCTCCGCACGCAACTTGAGGCTCTCAATGGGATTGCTTTCAGCGATGCAGAGTGGGAGCGGTTCTTCTCGGAGAAGATCGCGGGCGCGAATGAAGGACCGACAGAGAAGACCGGGCGCATCCAAGAGGACCATGTCCAGATCCTGAAGCGCGACGACGGGTCCACCAAGAACGTCATGCTCATCGACAAGGCCAACATCCACAACAATCGGCTGCAAGTCATCAACCAGTACGAGATCGCCGAGGGCGAGAGTGGAGCAGCGCGGTCGAACCGCTACGACGTGACCGTGCTCGTGAACGGTTTGCCGATGGTCCACGTCGAGCTAAAGCGCCGCGGCGTGGACATCCGCGAGGCGTTCAATCAGATCAACCGCTATCAGCGCGACAGCTTCTGGGCGGGTTCGGGTCTCTTCGACTACGTGCAGCTCTTTGTGATCAGCAACGGCACGCTCACGAAGTACTACTCGAACACGACCCGCCGCCAGCACGTGAGCGAGATGGCGGGGTCGAAGCGGGGTCGCAAGACCTCCAACACCTTCGAGTTCAGCTCATGGTGGGCTGATGCCGCAAACAGGCCGATCCAGGACCTGCCGGCGTTCGCCAAGACGTTCTTCGCCAAGCATGCGCTGCTCAACATCCTGACCAAGTACTGCGTACTGACCGCGGACCGGATGCTGCTTGTGATGCGGCCGTATCAGATCGTCGCAACCGAGCGCATTTTGCAGAAGATCGACATATCCACGAACTACCGTCAGCTCGGTAAGGTCACCGCAGGCGGCTACATCTGGCACACGACCGGTAGCGGCAAGACGCTGACCAGCTTCAAGACCGCGCAACTCGCAACCAGGCTGCCCAGTGTCGACAAGGTGCTCTTTGTCGTCGACCGCAAGGACCTTGACTACCAGACGATGCGCGAATACGACCGGTTCGAGAAGGGCGCTGCGAACTCGAACACCTCGACCGCGGTGCTCAAGCGCCAGCTAGAAGATCCCTCGGCGCGAATCATCATCACGACCATCCAGAAGCTCTCGACCTTCATCTCTGCGAACAAAGGTCACAGCATCTACGACGGCCACGTCGTTATCATCTTCGACGAGTGCCACCGCTCTCAGTTTGGCGATATGCACTCCGCGATCACCAAGGCGTTCAAGCGCTACAACCTGTTCGGCTTCACAGGCACGCCGATCTTCTCGGCAAACGCGGGTAGCGGCGGCAACCCGCAGCTGAAGACCACGGAGCAGGCGTTTGGGGAGAAGCTGCACACTTACACGATCGTCGACGCGATCAGCGACAAGAACGTGCTGCCGTTCCGCATCGACTACGTCAACACGATCAAGCTGCCGGAAGGCATCACCGACAAGCAGGTCTCGGCGATCGACACGGAGAACGCGCTCATCGCTCCCAAGCGGCTCCGAGAGATCGTCGGCTACACGCTGGAGCACTTCGACCAGAAGACCAAGCGTGCCGAGCACTACTCTCTCTCAGGCAAGCGTGTACGCGGTTTCAATGCGCTTTTCGCGACCGCATCGATCGACGCGGCCAAGCGCTACTACCTCGAGTTCAAGGAACAGCAAGCAGGCTTCGTCCCGGATCGCAGGCTGAAGGTCGGGATCATCTACTCGTACGCCGCGAACGACGCTGTCGACGACTACCTCGACGAAGAGGGCTTCGAGACCGGCGCCCTGGACCAGTCCTCACGCGACTTCCTCGAGGCCGCGATCCAGGATTACAACGAACTCTTCGGCACGAGCTTCGACACCTCGTCCGACAAGTTCCAGAACTACTACAAGGACCTCTCGCTACGGCTGAAGAACCGTGAGGTCGACCTGGTCATCGTCGTGAACATGTTCCTCACGGGCTTTGACGCGACGACCCTAAATACGCTCTTCGCCGACAAGAATCTGCGCGCCCACGGCCTCGTTCAGGCGTACTCGCGTACGAACCGGATCCTTAACTCCGTGAAGACGTACGGCAACATCGTGTCCTTCCGCGATCTGGAGCAAGAGACCAACGACGCCATCGCCCTCTTCGGCAACAAGGACGCCTGCGGGATTGTGCTGCTCAAGCCCTACGCCGAGTACTACGCCGAGTACGCCGAGACAGTCACGCAGCTCTTGGAGGACTTCCCGCTCGGGAAGGCGATCATGGGCGAGACGGAGCAGAAGGCGTTCATCCTTCTCTTCGGGGCCATCCTGCGGTTGCAGAACATCCTGACCTCGTTCGACGACTTCAGCGGCAACGAGCTGCTCTCTGCTCGTCAAGGGCAGGACTACCGAAGCGTGTACCTCGACCTCTACGCCGAGTTCCGGCGCATGGCGGAGGGGGAGAAGGAGTCGATTAACGACGACATCGTCTTCGAGATCGAGCTCATCAAACAGGTCGAGATCAACGTGGACTACATCCTCATGCTCGTCGAGAAGTGGCGCGAGTCGCGCGGTGACGGGTCCGATTCAGAGCTTCGCGTTTCGATTGCGCGCGCTGTCGATGCCAGCCCTAGCCTACGCAACAAGAAGGACCTCATTGAGGCCTTTGTCGATTCCGTTTCGGCGAGCGGAGAGATTGACAAGGAGTGGCAGGCGTTCATCCTCGCCCGGCGTGCGGCCGAGCTTGACGCGATTATCGAAGCGGAGGGGCTCCGTTCCGAAGAGACTCGTGCGTTCATCGAGACGGCCTTCCGCGACGGTGCTATCCAGGCAACCGGGACCGCGATTACCAAGGTGCTGCCACCCGTCTCGCGTTTCTCGCCCGACGGCGGTCACGGCGAGAAGAAGCAACGCGTCCTGGCGAAGCTCGGAGAGTTCTTCGAGCGGTTCTTCGGGCTCGGTTCCGGCAAGATCTAAGACACAACAGACTCCCAGGCCCTAGCTTCATGACCATGGGGACAATGAATCCCATTGTCGGTGTTCGGGCTGGCAGATCAGGGGGGTGCCGCCACGGCGAGCTGCGATGAAGTTCTGGGCGAATCCACCTTCAAGGGTCAATGTGACTAGAAGAGCAGGGGGTCTTCTACACTGTTACCGATGACGATCAGGCAACAGAGCGCCGAGGGTGAGAGCCATTGGTCTGGGCGGCTTGGAGGGGCTGGGTTCGCGAAGTGGGAAGAGCACAGCATCGGTTGGGGGCCGAATGTACATCTCAGAACTGACGATCGAGAACTTCCGCATCTTCGGAGAGGGCGACGATTCGCTCGTCTTGGAGCTGCGCCCCGGGCTTAACGCGCTTGTCGGCGAGAATGACTCTGGGAAGACCGCCATCATCGATGCGCTTCGGCTAGCGTTGGGTACGGCCGACCAAGAGTGGTTCAGGCTGGAAGACTCCGACTTCCATGGTGACAACGGTAGCGCTCCGATCCTCATCGCGTGTTTGTTCAGCGGACTCACGAGGGCAGATCGCCGGGCCTTTGCGGAGTTTCTCTCCTATGACCCAGATGGAGTTGGCGAACCGGTCTTCTGTCTGAACGTGACAGTCGCGGACACGGGTCGCCTTCGCCGAGGTCGGCCGTATCGTCGAATCGAGTTCCGGTCAGGGCTGGACGGGACAGGTCCGATTGTTCCGCAGGAGGCGAGGGACCTTTTGCGAGCGACGTATCTCCGCCCCCTTCGTGACGCCGAACAGGAACTGACGTCGGGAAGAGGCTCGCGCCTGTCCCAGGTGTTGTTTCACTCGGCGCAGGTCCGTGACGCTGGCGAGGACTACGATCCCGAGGTTGACACGGCTCCAGCCGCTCTCAGCGTGCTTGGCATCGGCGATTATGCCGATTCCTTGCTCGTAAGCCAAACCGGCGTGGCTAACGCGAAACACGCAATTGACGAGCATCTTAAGTCGCTTGCCCTCGCTGGTGAGCCGGTTACCACTGACATTGGGGTCGGAGGATCGGGCGCGTCCGACGAGGCACGGCTCAGGCGCATCCTCGAGAAGTTGGACTTGGGACTGGGAGGGCTCGGTAGGCGGGGCCTCGGATCGAACAACCGCCTGTTCATTGCATGCGAGCTGCTTCTGCTCACTCAGGAGGAAGAGGGCAGCCGACTTCTGCTTATCGAAGAGCCCGAGGCGCATCTCGACGCGCAACGTCAACTTCAACTGGCGAAGGCCATCCGCGAACAAGCGGAGAAGGAGCATCTTCAGGTAATACTCACGACCCACAGCCCAAACCTTGCGTCTGCGGTGGAGCTCAACAGCATGACGATGATTCGGGGTGGGAAGGCCTTCCCACTCGATGAAGGGCAGACGCAACTCGAGTCCACGGACTATCGGTTCCTTCAACGGTTCTTGGACGCCACGAAGGCCAACCTCTTCTTCGCACGCGGCGTTCTTATCGTTGAGGGCGACGCTGAGAATGTCCTGCTGCCGACTATTGCTGAGTTGGCGGGCATGGACCTGTCCAAGTACGGCGTGTCGATTGTGAACGTCGGAGGTATCGGCCTTCGGCGATATGCTCGGATCTTCCAGCGTGCGGAGCCGTCCGAAGAGGGCAAGGCTGTACAGGAGGTGACGATTCCGGTGGCGTGCATCACCGACCTGGACGTGCTACCAGAGTGCGCGCCTAGCATCATAGGCCGAGAGAAGGCCAAGACCCCGACCATGCTTGGCGAGGAGAAGCTGCGCAGTCGACGGGAGGCCCTGGAAGCGAAGGCGTCCGGTCAGTGTGTGAGGACTTTCGTTTCTGACCACTGGACGCTCGAATACGACTTGGCCGTCTGCGGGTTCGCGGAAGACGTCTATGCTGCCGCACGGTTGGCCAAACGCGAGGCGTCTCTCACGGAGGAGAATCTGGCGACCGTGATTGCCGAAGCGAAGGTCGAGTTCGAGAAGTTGCGCGAAACCGCGACCCAAGCTGTCGATGCGGGCGATGCACAAGGCTGCAGTGTCGATCAGCTGGTCGCCACGTATGTGTACAAGCTCTTCGCACTAGACAGTGTTTCGAAGCCGGCCACGGCCCAGTATCTCGCGGATATCCTGCGTCGCCGCATGGACGAGGGGTCGCTCACCCAGGAGCGGTTCTTAGAACTTGCCCCGCGGTACCTCTTGGATGCCGTCGAGTATGTGACCTTGGGACAGGAGCCAGTCGAAGCGTCCACCGAGCCCATAGTCGGTGTACCAGCTGAGGCGGTAGCCGAGGCGGCCGAAAAGTCGGTAGAACATGAGTGAGACGGAGGCGTTCCTTCTTCCCGAGATTGACGATGTAGATGTCACTTGGGCGGCAGAGCTCCTAGGGCTTCGGCCTGACGCGTTTGGCGGCCCAGCGGGTGATGACCGTCGCGCGGTTGTCATGAAGAGCGTGAGTACTTTGGATGTCTCGGCGTGCCCGGGAAGCGGGAAGACCACTCTATTGGTCGGGAAGCTGGCGGCTTTAGGACGGCAATGGCCGTCAACAACTCAAGGCATCTGTGTCGTCTCGCACACGAACGCGGCCCGCTATGAGATTGAGGAGAGGCTTGCGGATTGCCCCATTGGCCAAGAGTTACTGGCGCGACCTCATTTCGTGGGTACTATCCACGGCTTCATCAATGAGTTTCTCGCAATCCCCTGGATGCGGTCGTTGGGCTATCCCGTCAAGTTGATTGACTCTGAGATCTGCGGCCGGATCCGTTGGCGGCGCCTTCAGTACAACTCGCGCTACTTCCTCGAAACGAACAAGCACTTGAAGCCAGGCAGTATTCACTTCGCGGACGCCGACTTCACGCCGTGCTTAGCGGGGGGAGCTGCCTTCCCGTGCGGGCCGGACACGGCCACGTACAAGGATGTGCATCAAGTTCTCAGATCAGTTGCTGGCGACGGCTATCACTGCTACGAAGATGCCTTCACTTGGGCAAACGACTTGATAGATCGGCATTCAGTTGTCGTTGAGATGATGCGGGACCGCTTCCCGTTGCTGTTCGTTGACGAGGCGCAGGACAACAGTGAGATGCAATCCGCCTTGCTCCATCGCCTCTTCACGGAAGGCCCGAATCCTGTCGTTCGACAGCGTCTTGGCGACCCGAACCAAGCCATTTACGACTTCGACGACGCCGGCGCCGCAACGGATCCGTTTCCCGACGAGTCGATTCGGATAGACCTTCCAAATAGTCATCGATTCGGGCAGCGAATTGCCGACCTTGCGGATCCTCTAGGCATCACACCATACGGGCTGGTGGGTCTCGGCGCGCCTCGGACTTGCGAAGGGGTTGACGGCTCAAGGAACTACATAATCCTCTTCGACCCGGGTTTGGTCGGGCAAGTTCTTCCTACCTACGGGCGGTTGCTGCTCGACACCTTCCAAGAGGAGGATCTCGCCGACGGAAGCTTCATCGCGGTGGGGCAGATACACCAGAAGAAGGACGACGCTGCGGCCGAGAAGATCCCGAGATGCGTCGGCGACTACTGGTCCGTGTACGACGCTGGGGTTTCGGCTAGATCTGCTAGCCCCAAGAAATTCCTGCAGTATCTGTTCGCGGGGCAACAAAGGAGTGCTGAGACCGGCGAGGCGCATCATGCAGTCGAGGGCATCGCGAAGGCGTGTCTGCGTCTGATGACACTCATGGCTAGCGACTCGGCCGTGCCGCGTCGCTCCAGTTCTCATCAAACGGTCCTCGGCATCCTGAGCGCGAAGCCCGGAGAGCGGGATGCGTACCTCAATCTGGTGGAGACCTACTGTCTCGCGCTGAGCGAGGTCTCACCCGCAGCCTGGGACGGCGGTGTCCGCAGTCGCGTTGAAGCATTGGGGAGGGAGCTTTCCGGCAAGCAGGATCTCACTGAGGACGCTGTCGAGTTCCTTGCATGGACCGATACTCAGCCCGCAGATCCTGCGGCGGGCGTGCGGCTGGCGAACGTCTATGAGTATCCGAGCGACACACCGAAGGTCGCCATCCGCGTCGGATCTATCCACTCCGTGAAGGGCGAGACGCACACTGCAACGCTTGTTCTTGAAAGCTACTGGTTCGCGCACAACCTAGAGAAGCTTGCGCCGTGGCTACTTGGAGACAAACAGGGACTCAACGCCGAGGGAGACCGCCAGGCGAAGCGGCTCAGGACTCACTACGTAGCCATGACGCGTCCGACGCATATGCTGTGCTTGGCAATGCGCAGGTCGTCGTGGGTGACCGGCAAACCCGAAGTCGACGCAGCAACAGCAGCGACCCTTGAGGCCAGAGGCTGGACGGTGGTGACGCTGGTCGAGAGCGAAGGGCCTGAGTTCTCCATCGACCCAGCCGCTCCGGCATGACGTCGTGCTTGGAATGGGATTAGAGAGCGTCATCTTGATCCCGAGATCACAGGCCTGGCTCCCGTTGCTCTCTAGATTCTTGCTAGGCAGCGCGTTGGGGTCCAATGTTCTCGTGGGGCTGGCGGCTAGTGCGATGGAGCAGCCAACTTCGTCTTGTCCCACGCCGGCCGACGGATCGACGCAATCGTCGAGCTGCGCGCAGACAACTCCGAGATCTTCACGACGTCACCGGTGCGCGGTGCATGGACATACTTGCCTCCGCCGATGTACATGCCGACGTGGTGGATGTGCCCCGCCTCCCAGAAGATCATGTCGCCGGGCTGGATCTGCGACAGGCTCACGCTTGTGCCGAGGGTGTTCCACATCCCAGACGTCGTGCCCCGGCCTGAGAAGTCCGCGTAGCGCCACATGATCCAGTCCGCGAGCCCGGAGCAGTCGAATTGCGTGGGGCCGGTCGCGCCCCACACGTACGGGCAGCCGAGGACGGACAGGGCGAGCCGCACCGGCGGGAAGTTGACCGCGACGCCTGACTCGTCGAGCTTGCCCAGCACCTCAGGGGTGAGTGCCGTCGCACCGGGGCCGCCGGCGCCGTTGAGCCCGGAGGCATCCAGCACCTGTCCGGTCTCGTCGAACGTGCCCAGGATGGCGAGGTAGCGCTCCGCGGCTTGCCCAGCCTCCGTGCCCGTGAACGCCGCGCCAGCCGGTGCGAGCTTCGGCGCCAGGTCGGCGATCGGCGGGTACGAGCTCGTGGCGAGCACGGTGCTCGTGCCCTCGACCGTGTAGGTGTAGGCGATCGAGGAGCGCACAAGGTCGTAGACGGCCTGTGGGTCGGCCTTCGTGAAGTCCTGGTCGCACTGGATGGCCGACAGCGCCAGGAGGTAGCGCCATGTCGGCAGGTCGAGATTCGCGTCCACCGTCTTGCCGGCAGGCGCTCCGGCAGCGGCGTCGTCGAGAGCGTCGTTCTGCAGCCGGTTCTCAAGATCGGCGTAGGTCTTGATCTGAGCCGCGGTCGCGGCCGGATCCGTCTGGTGCCCGAACAGGAAGGACGGCACAGATGCCGCGAACGCGCCGGCGAACGCCGTGCCCATGAAGAGTGCCGCCACCAGCGCGACCCCTGCACCGACGAGCACCTTGCGCTCGATAGATTCCTTGTCGACGACGCCGCGCACGGCGGCTGCGGCGATGCGCGCAATCGTCAGGGGTTCGGCCACGATGGCTCCTCTACGTCGTCGGCGACTTCTCGCTGCTCGTGGATAGGAGCTGCACCATCTTCGGCGTCCGCTTCACGTCGAGGATGCACTTGCGCTGCCCTACCATGAGCAGGCACCTGCCGACGGCCTTGCGAGCCACGGCATCGGCTTCGGCACGCGAGAGGTCGTAGAGCTCGACGATGTGAGTGAGTTCTCGGCCGTCGGCTCCGAAGACGACCTTCGTGCTGGCGTTGTCGAGCACCGCTCGGCCCTGGCGCTCGATTGCGGGGTCAAGGAAGTCGCTCACGTTCTGCGTGGCGACCATGAGCGCGCCGCCGTACTTGCGGATCCGCTTGGCGAAGTTCTTGATCGCCTCCAGTGTCGCCGGGGTCTTGGGATCGATTGCGAGGTGCGCCTCGTCCATGACGACGAGCAGGTGCTCACCGGTGTCGCGGTTGGCCTGGATCTCGCGCCACATGAGTTGCGTGATGAGGTGGTACTGCGCTGCGTACGTGGATGAGTCGGCTTCCTGCAGGGAGTGGGTTGAGAACACGAGCACATCGTTTCCGAGCGTGACGTTGGTCTGCCCGTCCCACATCAGCCCCCGTGAGCCCTCCGTGAGGTTCTTGAAGAACAGGTCGAGCCCCGCATAGGCCTCACGCGCGCCGGCCGAGAGCTCCTCGGCGGCGTGGACGCGCGAGGCGATCTGGTCGCGCAGGTCCGAAAGCGTGGGCCACTTCTCCAGGTGCCCGACGCTCGTGAGGTCCAGTGTCAGTCCGTGTTCGCGGTAGAGCTCGCGTACTTCGATCTCGAGGATTTCGCGTGCCGTGTAGTCGTCAGGCAGCTGCAGGGCGAAGAAGGTCTTGAGGAACTCCAGATGTCGCGCCACCGGGTTGGATCGGCTCGCGTCGGCCTGCTCCTCGTCATCAACCCGCTTGAGGTGTGGGCCACAGAGGCCGTAGCCGACGACGAGGAGCAGGCCGACGCGAGCCGATCCAACCCGGTGGCGCGACATCTGGAGTTCCTCAAGACCTTCTTCGCCCTGCAGCTGCCTGACGACTACACG
>CAKMKD010000176.1 GCA_927439865.1 uncultured Coriobacteriia bacterium
AGGCAATCGCCGCGGCCGTCGAAGAGGCGGTAGCGGAAGCGGCGGTGACACTCCGTCCCGACGTGCTGTCCGCGATGCGCGCGGCGTACGAGAGCGAGCCCTCGCCACGTGGCCGGGAGGTTCTCGGCCAGCTGCTCGAGAACGCCGAAATCGCCTCGCGGGACCGGGTGCCGCTCTGTCAGGACACCGGAACCGTCTGGATCTGGGTTGAGCTTGGCGCCGAGGAGTGCGCGCCGCTGGCGCTGCAGGCCGAGGTAGACCGCGCGGTTGCGCAGGCGTACCGGGAGAATAACCTGCGCATGAGCGTGGTGCGCGACGCGCTGTTCGACCGCACCAACACCGGCGACAACACGCCTGTCTTCCTCGATGTCACGTTCCGCCCTGGTACGGGGGCGACCGTGCATGTGATGCTCAAAGGCGGCGGTTCCGACAACGCGAGCGTTGTCGCGATGCTCGATCCTTCTGCCGGAGAAGATGGTGTTGCGGACACTGTTGCGCGCGCCGTTGAGGCGAAGGCAAGTGGCGCCTGTCCTCCGCTCATCATCGGCGTGGGCGTTGGCGGCACGTTCGACAGCGTCGCCAAGCTCGCAAAGAAGGCCCTGCTGCTGCCGCTCGACGAGCGGAACGCGAATCCCCGGGTCCGGGCGTTCGAAGATCGTCTGCTTGCGGCGGTCAACGCCACCGGAATTGGCCCGGCGGGACTCGGCGGGCTCACCACGGCGCTTGGCGTCCGCGTCGTCTCGGCACCGTGCCACATCGCGGCGCTGCCGGTGGCCGTGAATCTTGGATGCTCGGCGATGCGCACCGTCACGGTGGAGGTCGCCTGATGGCCGAGGCAGTTGTGCAGCAACTTGAGGTGAAGGCGGCGTATCTTCCGCTGCTTCGTAACGGACGCTTCCGCAAGCTCTGGCTCAGCCAGTTTGTGAGCGGCATCGGCGACTGGCTTGTTGTCGGTCTCCTCATCCCGCTCGTGACAACACTCACCGGGGGGTCGGCGTTCGCTGTCGCCGGCATCATGATCGTGAAGATCCTGCCTGCGTTGCTCCTGAGCTCCGTTGTCGGGGTGCTCGTTGATCGATTCGACCGTCGACGTGTGATGATCACCTGCGATGTCGTGCGCGCGGTCCTCACCCTCGGCCTGCTGTTCACAAGCAGCCTCACGGTCATCTACATGATCGTGTTCACCATGGAGGTGGCGTCGCTCTTCTTCACGCCGGCGAAAAACGCGCTCATCCCTCACCTGGTCGAGGAGGAGGAGATAGCAGTCGCGAACGGCCTCTCCTACACCACGCAGCAGGCGAGTATGCTCATCGGTCTCACGATGTCGGGCGCGATCCTCGCAGGATTCGAGGCGATCATGCGCCGGGTGCTCACCTCCGGATGGCCGCTCGTCGACCAGCTCGTGGGGTGGCTCGCGCCAGCACTGCTCGGCCCGCGCGCAGGTGTCTTCGTCAACTCGCTCAGCTTCGTGATCTCGGCTACAGCGGTCTCGCTCATCGCGGTGCACTCGAAGGTCAAGCATGACGGCCGACTTACCCTGTCGCTGCTCGGCAAGGATGCCATCGAGTCATTCCGCTTCCTCGGACAGCACAAGGAGCTGCGCGGCCTGCTGCTGACGATCGGCATGGCCATCCTCGGCGGCGGCGCCATCATCACGGTGGGACTTGTGCATGTGCAGCAGAACCTCTCCGGCGGCGTGCCGATCCTCGATCGCGTCGCTGTGCTGCGAGAGCTGATCGCGGCGCCGCAGACATTCATGCTCGTGTTCATCGCGCTCGGCATGGTGGTCGGCGCGCTTGTCGTGCCTCGCCTCGCCGTACGCGTGCCGCTGCAGGCGCTCTTCCTCGGCGGCGTCGGGACGTTCGGTGTCGGGATGCTCGTCTTCTCGCTCAGCAGCCGCTACTGGATCGCCGCGGTGTTCGCAATCGTCGCGGGCTTCTCCATCGCGGCTCTCACCGTATCGGGCAACACATACGTGATAAAGACGACGAGCGACGACATCCGGGGGCGGGTGTTCACCGCGATGGAATCGGTCGTCCGGGTCTCGCTGCTGCTCTCCATGGTCGTCGTGGCTCCGCTCGGCGACCTGACCGGCAAGGCAGCACTCGCCATCGCCGAGTCACGCGGCATCGATCCGGCGGGCATCTGGCTTTCGGGCCCCCGCATCACGCTTCTGCTCGCTTCGTTCATCGTGCTTGGCGCCGCATATTACGCGTTCCGCACGCTCAACTGGCGCCGATGTGATGATGCCGAGGTGGGTGCGGATGACTGCTGACGGAATCCGGGTTGAGCTCCCTGCATCCGCCGAGGATCTTGCGCGCCTCTCGGCGGGTCAGTCGGTGCTGCTGACCGGTGTGGTCTTTACCGCGCGTGACGCCACGCATGAGCGAATCGCCGATGCGCTGGCTCGCACGGGGGAGTTGCCGCATGGCCTCGCCGGACAGACGCTCTTCTACGCGGGCCCCACGCCACCGGCTGCGGGTCGCCCGGTGGGCGCGGTTGGTCCCACGACCGCGAAGCGCATGGACGCGTGGACACCTGCGCTGCTCGATGCCGGCATCACGGCGACGATCGGCAAGGGTGCGCGATCCGAGGCGGTTCGGGAGGCGTGCGTGCGCACAGGAGCGGTGTACTTCGCGGCTGTGGGCGGCTCGGCGGCGCTGCTTGCCACGCACGTCCGGTCTGCCGAGACGGTCGCGTGGTCCGAGCTTGGTACCGAGGCGCTCGTGCGTCTCGAGATCGTTGAATTTCCCGCGTTCGTGGCGATCGATGCGAGCGGACGCGACCTCTATGCAGAAGCGCCGACCGAATGGCGGGTGTCCTCGTGAGCGGTGTCTTCATCACCTTCGAAGGCGGCGACGGCTCTGGCAAGACGACGCAGATCGTCAGGCTGGCCGCGGCGCTGCGCGCCGCTGGCTGCGACCCGCTGATCCTGCGCGAGCCGGGCGGCACGATCGTTGGTGAAGGCGTACGCGAGATCGTGCTCGACCCTCGCCACGAGGGCGTCGACCCGGTTGCCGAGACGCTGCTGTTCGCCGCGAGCCGCGCGCAGCTGAGTGCTACGGTCATTGCCCCCGCGCTGGCGTCGGGCCGCGTTGTCATCTGCGATCGCTATGCCGACTCAACAGTGGCCTACCAGGGCTACGGACGCGGGCTCGACCTCGAGATGGTGCGCGGTGTGAACGCGTGGGCAACACGCGGGCTGGTGCCGGATTGCACGATCCTGCTCGATGTCGACCCCACAGAGGGGATCGTCGCAGCAACGCCCGCCGAGGCTGATCGGCTCGAGCGCGAGGAGATCACGTTTCACACTCGCCTCAGGGCCGGGTACCTTGAGATGGCAGCGGCCGAGCCGGAGCGCTGGACGATCATCCCTCGAGACCGTGCCGATGTCGTGTGGGCCGCTGTCGTCGCAGCGCTTGCGCCCGTCTTCGCGCGGGCCGGTATTCGGCTGGACGCGTGATGGCGGCAGTGTGCGTTTGGGACGAGATACCCGCTCAGACCCGCGTGGCGGGATACCTGCGTCGGGCCGTGGCGAGCGACTCGGTGTCACATGCCTACCTTTTTGTCGGCCCGAGCGGCTCCGGCAAGAAGACCGCAGCGGTCGCGCTTGCGTGTGCGATCTTCTGCGACGATGGCGGCTGCGGTTCGTGCGCAACGTGCTATCGCGTGCTGGGTGGTCACCACCCGGACGTGCACGTCGTTCGCCCTGAAGGCGCGGCGACCTACATCGTCGATCAGGTTCGCGACATCATCCGTGACGTGAACCTGAAGCCCGTGCAGGCCTCGCATAAGATCTACATCATCGATGAGGCAGACCGCTTCAATGCCGAGTCGGCCAACATGTTCCTCAAAACGCTCGAAGAGCCGCCGGAAAACGTGGTGATCGTGCTGCTCACCCGTTCGTACGAGACCGTGCTGCCAACGATCGTGTCGCGCTGCCAGGTGGTGCGCTTCCGTCCGGTTCCGCCGTCGGTCGCCGAGTCGCTCCTCGTCGAACGGCTTGGCGTGGACACGGCGCAGGCTCGCGCGGCGCTTGCCGCATCCGGTGGCGTGGTTCCCCGTGCCGAGGAGCTGCTCCGCTCGCCCGGGCGCATGGCGGCCCGGACGCTCACGCTCGAGACGCTCAAGCGCCTCTCGGTCATGGACGGGTATGACGTGCTCGACTCGGCGAAGGGACTCCTCGGCGCGGTGAAGGCTCCGCTCGACGAGGTGAAGTCCGCTCACGGGGACGAGCTTGAGGAGTACCGGGCGATTCTCGGCAAGAGCGTTTCGGTGAAGCCGCTCGAGGAGCGCCACAAGCGTGAGCTGACGTCCCGTGAGCGTGAGGGTGTGGGCGAGATTCTCGGCGTAACGCAGAGCTGGCTTCGGGATTGCTTGGCAGTAGCACAGGGTGCAGGCGAGTATGTGTCGAATACCGACGTCGCAGACGCGATGGATGAGGTAGCCGACATCATCACCCCGGCAGCCGCGCTGACGGCTTTGGAAGCTGTCGATACCGCGCGGAAGCGAATCTCGTATAATGTGAGCCCCCAGCTGGCCATCGAGGCCATGCTGCTCGACATCCGGGAGGTCCTCCGATGCCCACGATAGTGGGAGTCAAGTTCAAGTATGCAGGCAAAGTCCTGTATTTCGACACGGCCGGCACCGAGCCGACCGTGGGTAATCACGTCGTCGTCACCACCGAGCGAGGCGAAGAGTTCGGCGAGGTCGTGCTCGACCCCAAAGAGGTCGAGCCTTCCGAGCTGCCGCCGGGCCTCAAGCCCGTGGTGCGCGTAGCGACCGAGGCGGATCTTGATCGCGCCGAGAAGCTCGCCGCCCGTGAGACGCAGACGATGGAGACGTTCAGGCGGCTCATCGCCCGCTACAAGCTCGACATGAAGCCGATTGGCATCGAGACGCTCTTCGACGACAGCAAGATGGTCTTCTACTTCGTTGCCGAGGAGCGCGTTGATTTCCGCGACCTCGTGCGCGACCTTGCTGCCGAGTTCAAGACGCGCATCGACATGCGGCAGATCGGCGTCCGGGACGAGGCGCGCCTCGTGGGCGGTCTCGGCCACTGCGGCGAGCAGCTGTGCTGCGTGCGGTTCGGCGGCGAGTTCCAGCCGGTATCGATTCGCATGGCCAAAGAGCAGGACCTGCCCCTCAACCCGCTCAAGATCTCGGGGTTGTGCGGACGTCTGATGTGCTGTCTGCGCTACGAGTTCGAGGCGTACAAGGATTTCAAGAGCCGTGCGCCCCGCAAGAACTCGATCATCGACACGCCGCAGGGTCTCGGTAAGGTCATCGACATGAACACGCCTAAGGAGATGATCACGCTCCTGATGGAGGGCGGTGCCCGCATCGAGGTGCCTCTCTCGGCGATGGATTGTAAGTGCGGCAAGGGTTGCCCGTGCCGCGTGACGGCCGAGGCGCTTCCGGTCGAAGAGGACCCAGCGTTCGCGCCGGTCGTCATCCCCAACATGCCCCGGTCCTCCGGTCAGCGCTCTTCCGCGCCGCGATCATCGTCGCCGAAGCCGACGCCTGCCGCTGCTGCTGCTGCTGACGTACCCGCGCCTACAGCTGCGGAAGAGCCGCGCGCGGACCGCAAGCGTCGCCGTCGCGGTGGGAAGAAGTCCGGTGATGCAGCTGCGTCAGGTCAGGGCGGACAGAAGCAGAATCCGCCCGCCAAGAAGTCCGGCGAGGCTCCGCAGGCGAAGCCCGCAGGCGAGCAGGGGAGCGACGAAAGCCGTCCGGCATCGTCGCGTCGACGCCGCCGCAGACGGCCCTCGGGACCATCTGGCAAAGCGGAATAGCGTTCGCTATACTTCGTACTCGCGCCGACGTAGCTCAGCTGGCCAGAGCACCGCACTCGTAATGCGGGGGTCAGGGGTTCGAATCCCCTCGTCGGCTCCATGGTATCTGACCTGCGAGAACAGCACTTCTCGCGGCCTTCATTGAGTGTCACAGAGCGGCTCGGAGCGCGTCTCATTCACGTATCTATTCACGTATGAGCCGTTCCGAGCCGTTTCTGCGCCCTGACTCCGCAGCGATCCAGAGAGCCAAGAGCGGCAAGGAAGGGAAGAGCCGACAAGCCTCTCGATGGTCCTCGTCTCCTCGAGTACCCCCCCACCCCCCTGACGCGCTCACTCACTCCCGCACCTTATCCCCGCCGCATTTTCTCCCGCAAAGGGTTCTCGTCTGCGACCCCCGAGAAGCGTCGTATACGTGCGCTGGGGGCGCTTTGAAGCCGAGCGTGGGCATCGGTTCCATTCCGGCAGGGGAGCGCCTGTATCGCCTCTCAGACGCTTCTCTCTCCGAAGGTGGCCAACACCCCTCGAAGATGGCCAACAATATGCGAAGGTGGCCAAAGAGTGATGTACTAGGAGCTGGCCATATTCGGCAGCGGTGGGGGGTCATTAGCTTGGGAGTCTGCAAGTCCACGCCCGAGGTATTGCAGGATTGTGTCGACACGTTCGGCGCGGATCTCGGTCCCGTTTACGACGCGCTCTACAATGAGGTGTTGTGGCTTCACGCGAAGTGGCTTGAGTATCGGAAGCTGTATGAGAGTCCGGAACGGGTTGCGCTATTGAACGCAACAGCACCGTTCTTCTTCGCGGTTGCTCAAGATACCCTCTGGCATGACGTCTTGCTGCACATCACTCGCCTGACGGACCCTGCCAAGACGGGACGGCACCAGAACCTGAGCCTTCGCCGTCTCGCGGACATGACCCCCGGCAAGTGCGATACTGCCGCCGTCGACGAGGCATACGAGCAGGCCGCTTTCGCCCGCAAGTATCGGGACAAGCATCTCGCTCATAGCGACCTCGAGCTTTCGCTGCATGCAGTCGCAGAACCGCTATCGCAGGGCAACCGGGAGGCGATCGAGGGAATCCTGGCCAGCTTCGCGACCGTTCTCAACGGGGTCGCTTCCGCGTATGGGAGACACGGCACGCCGTTTCGAGACCTGGCATCAACTCCCGGTGACGGCAGGTCGCTTCTCTTCCATCTGGCGCTGTCTCAGCTAGTGACTTCCGGTCGCGAGCAGAGGGCGCTGAATGGGGAGTACCGCGACGGAGACTACGAGCAGCCTGTAATGCCGGTCTAGGTGTTTCATTTTGTGAAAACTCGCGCGGTGAATCATTCGGCGGTAGATGTTTGCTTACTCGTTAAGACCACAGACGGGCGGGGTTAGCACCTTGGTAGGGGTGCGCTCGGGGGTCTCGTGCCGCCTGCCTGCGGTGATTCCGGCAAGGCTGCCCAAAGAATCCGACTCCAACCGCTCCGCATGCGCGTGAGGCTAACTCCCGGGGTCTGTGGGTTCTAGGACTGTTAAGGCCCTGGGCGGGCGGGGTGCGTGACGTGCTAGATTGTTCAGGCGTCCGGTTGGCGGAGGGAATCCATCGCGAGGGGAGCGGCAGTCCAAATGCTACGTTGCGAGAAGTGCGGTACGAATGCGGTCGAGGGGTCTGCATTCTGTCAAGCCTGCGGCTATCGTCTGGTCGGCGTTGAGCCTGATAGCGCGGGCATGAATGACGTGTACGCTCGGCTGCGGGCGCTTGAGGCGGAATCGCGGACGCTCAGTGCTCGTGTCGATCAGCACGCCGATGTCGTCAATCGGCAGGGGGTCGACATCAAAGGATGCGAGAAGATACTCTCATCGAGCGCCCTGTACAGCGAGAAGTTCTGGACGAGAGCCTGGGCTATCGTTGGCCATAGCATGGCAACCGGCCTCATCATCTACGGCATCGTCTTCGCGGTTTCTGCGATCATCGCAAGCATGCAGTAGGCGAAGAGACGCGCCACCGGAGGGGTCGGCAGCGCGTCGCTTGTGATGCTATCTCTCGTACCTAACCAGATGCTTACCAGGACCTTACCAGTGGCAGTCGCAGGTGTACTTGGGGCTGCATTCGCCTACGGGATTGCACCATGCGCGGCGAGCATGGGTGACGACTCCTCTCTCGATGTGGCGACAGGTAGCGCAGGTCTTCTCGTACGAGGCCGCCGGACGATAGTGAACGGCTCGCTGATCCAAGGACGCGTCCCGCGTCGGCTTCTCTGTCTCTTTCTTGCTCATCTGCCCCACCTTCAGCCCAACCGTGTACCATAGATCTTGGCCGTTTCGGAGAATGCTGCATAAGCATGATGATGGCGCGCTCTCGCTCTTTTCCGGGGCCAAGCGCACGCCTGTACATCACTTCGGGACGGCCATTCCACGTCCTCTGACTCCTTCTTCGGTGCTGGCCGTTTGGCTTTCGGCTTCTTCGCTTGCGGTGCTTCCGGCTCTGCCGTAGCAGCCTGGGCCATATCTGCCAGCAGCGCGTCCAGGTCCGCGAGGCTGAACCAACCCCTGATGTAGCCTTCCGCGAACGTGTCGGGACCGACGCCGAACTCCAACCGGAGCATTTGTGCCGTGATGCCACGTTCTTCTAGGATCGCGTGTACGTCCGATGCTTCCATTTCGTTTCACCTCCCCCCGGTGTTGCATGGTGACTCCTTAGCCCGCCACGGCTTCGCGCGCCTTGCGGCGCTCGTCTCCGAGCGTGTTCATGGCTTCGCGCTTCCGCTTGTCGAACGCGTGGGCGTATGTCTTCAGGAGCACATCGGGGGAGTGTCCCGTCATAGCGGCAATCGTGACGGCATCGAAACCGAGCGCGATCATCTGCGACACGAACGCATGTCGGAGAACGTGGGGGGTGATGTGCGTCATGCTCTGCTGCTTGCAGAAGGTACGGAACGAAGCGCCAAACTCCGTTGGCCGCCAGAGAGCGCCGGTCGACGTTGCCGCAATGTAGTCGTCGGCGTGAGTCTTCGCGCCTTCCCAAGCCTTGCCGAGGCGCATGCGGTCCCGCTTCTGCTGAGACTCAATCGCCTTCAGGCGGGAGACGGTATGCGGGTCGAGCGGTATCGTCCGCTCCTTGCCGTTCTTCGTCGTCTTGACGTTGAGGCCGTCTTCTTTCGTCCAAGTCGCGGCCCGTCTCACGAGCAGGGTGCCGGTCTTGTAGTCCACATCGGACCAGCGGAGCGCCACGGTCTCGCCGCGTCGAGTCCCGAGGTACGCCGAGAGCATCACCGGGACGGCGATTGCGGGAGCCTTCTCTTCCACGAGAGCGACGAACCGCTCCACGTCCGCCACATCGAGCGCACGCGGCTTGCGGGACGTGCGGTCGACCTTCGGCTGCGCTGACTTCTGCTCTGCGGGGTTCTTGTCGAAGTCCTCTTCCACCTTGCAGGCGAACGTAAAGAGCGCACGCACTACCATGTGCACCGTGAGGATGGTCAGTCCCGATAGCTTGCCTTTGCGTGCACCGGCACCTGGAAGCGCCAGCTTCGCGTACATGGCCGTCAGGTCCGAAGGGGTCACTTCTGCCATTCGCAGGTGGCCGATGTTCGGGACGACCTGAAGCGTGTGTATCGAAGAGTAGCGCGCGCGAGTCGTGGCTTCGAGGTGATAGGGCGCCCACGTCTCGAGGTAGTGCTTGCTGTAACGCTCGACGGTCCAGGTGCGCCGTTCCTCGCGCTCGGCGTCCTTTCCCTGCGGTCTGTTCTCGAAGTCTTGCCTGATCGCCGTGCGTACATCATCCGCCGTGCGGTTCGCCTCGGTGCGGTTGGACGCATGGAAGGTGCGCGAGACTCGCTGGCCGTCGATGGTCACGATCACCTGGTAGCGGTCGCCGTCCAGGTGTCGGAAGGTTCCCTCACCTTTGCGCCGTCTTGCCTTCTGGGGCGTGCTACTCGTTGGCATCGCTGGCACCCCTCATAGTCTCTGCCGCCGAGCGCAACCTCTGAGATTTCTTCGCTCGGCAGGTGTCGCTGCACACTTCCTTGTCTCTGCGTGCGCCGGTCTTGTCCCACCATGTGGCGCACTCCGTACACTTCGCGTACTCGCGGTTGCCGTCGATGGTGAATGCAAGCTGCAGCCAAAGTGCGCCAATTAGGGTCTTCGGCTCAAAAGTCAGGCGCAGACCCGCGCCGTACACCTTCCCGTCCGGTGTGATACTCGGGGTGACGCTGTAATGAGTCATTGAGTACCGAACCAGAAATGCGAGAGCGGTCTGAACGATGAGACGCTCGCTGCTGTCTCTAGGCACTACGGCTACGGGGTCATTCTCTGGCGGAATCATGGTTCCTTCCACCCCAGGGATGAGCGTTTCCACGTTGATGTGTCCAAGCCACACACTGAGATCGGCTGGCAGATACACTCCGGTCATACCAACAACAGGGCGTGTGACGACGTCGCTTCCCATGACCGACAGAGCCGTGCCGGACTTCAGCGCGTCAAAGAGCCGGACAGCACCGGCCATGGCAAGGCGTTCTCGTCGCCAGCCACTTAGGTACTCGCCGTAGCTGCTCACGCCGCCGTGCATGAATCCCAGGTATCCGTACCGCGCAGCGAAATCCAGAAGCGCGGCCTCTGAGTCCTCTAGTAATGCGAACTTCTGGAAGAGCGCGGGTTCCTCTCGCAGCGGTGAATACTGCTCGCTCGGTTCTCCCACGATCACGTCCTGGCCTGGCCATCTCCCGTTAGCGCGGTCCACGACACACGGGAAGCTGAGTCGGTGCCATCGGAAGTCTATAAGCTCTGCAAGCGATAAATCGCGCGATTCTGCAGCCATTTGCGGCTCCTTTCGTTTAGAACTATGTAAACGTATAGCCACGGCATATCCGAAAGCATAGTCTTTAGCCAAGTCCTCGTCAATACGTCGAGGTTCGGCAAGCGAAAGGGGTCCAAAAATGGTCTGTAAGAAGAAGCGTCTGACCGTCGAGCGCGAGCGACGGGGGTTGCTGAAGTCAGACCTGGCGCGGTTGACGGGGGCGGTCGATCCGTCAGCTCGGCCTATGAACGCGGCAACCATCGGCCAGATAGAGAACGGCTACATACGTCCGAAACCTGGTTCGAGTCAGACCAAGAGGCTTGCGCTCGCTCTGGGCTACCAGGGCGACCCCGAGGAGCTGCTTGAGGACGTGGCGGACAATGCCACGCGTTAAGCCCGCCACGATGAAGCTTGAGGACCTGCCGGATACGGCGACGGTGGAAGAGATCGCGCTATTCGAGCGCGTCGATGTTCGGACCATCCGTAAGGCTTGCAGCGCAGGTACACTCCCCGGCGCGTATCAGCGTGGCCGTTCGTGGCGTGTTGACGTTGCCGACTACAGGGCGGGCAGAAGGGTTGGTGTCGCATGAGTGACTCTCGTACCTTCCCGCCTGAAATCGCCGGATACCGCATCCCGCAGGCCTTGAACACAGACATGTACGACAGAGGGCATCACATCGACATCGCCTCAATGTCTGACGAGCAGCTCCTCGCCGAGCTTTGGGGCGCACAGGCCGCGTATGCGCGTGCATACGGCAAGCCGTTCCGAGTGATGCAAGTCAGGCAGGGCTGCGACTGCGCTACCGCCGCCGAGTGGCTACTTGAGCGCGTCCGTCGCCTTCAGGCAGAGCGTGCGGACCGCCAGACCAGGAGCCGACGATGAGCACCGCCTCGGACCTGCTCGCGATGCCCGACGCAACCATCCCGCAACCCGTGGGCGTCCTGCTCTCCGAGGTGAAGCCCGAGCGTGTGGAATGGCTCTGGGATGCGCGCATCCCCCTCGGCAAGCTGACCATTCTCGACGGCGATCCCGGCCTGGGGAAGAGCACGCTTTCCCTGGACATAGCGGCTCGTGTCAGTCGTGGTCTTCCGATGCCTGGAAGCATGGAGCATATGGAGCCGTCCGGCGTGGTCCTGCTCTCCGCCGAGGACGATCTTGCGGACACGATACGCCCGAGGCTCGACGCGGCCGGCGCTGACGTGTCACGCATTCTGGCGCTGCGGACGGTCCCGGACGGTGAAGAGGATAGGCCGCCGAGCATCCCGGCCGACCTGGACTATCTGGCATGCGCGATAGAGCGCGTCGATGCTCGTCTCGTAGTGGTCGACCCGCTTATGGCATTCCTCGGCGGTGAAGTAGACGGCCATAAGGACCAGTCCGTGCGGCGTGCTCTTCACCGGCTCGCCGCGCTTGCAGAGGACCATCACGTTGCGGTCGTGGTCGTCAGGCACTTGAACAAAGCCGTTGGCGGCAATCCGCTCTACAGAGGTGGAGGCTCGATCGGCATCATCGGCGCCGCACGTTCCGGACTGCTTGTCGGACGCGACCCCGACGACGAGAACCGCCGCGTACTCGCTTCTACGAAGGCAAACCTCGCGCAAGAGGCCGAGAGCCTGAGCTTCCATATCGAGCAGCACGAGGGCGCGTCTCGCGTCTCGTGGGACGGCGTGTCGAGCCACGGTGCCGGTTGCTTGCTCGCAGAGGCCGAAGGCGATCAGTCCGCGCTCGATGAGGCGAAGGAGATCGTTCGCGACATTCTGGCGAATGGTCCTGTCTCGTCTGCGGACCTGCGGCGACGCGCGATGAATGAAGGCGTCTCAGAGCGCACCATGCGACGCGCACGAGGCGCTCTCGGAGCCGTGAAGCAGAAGCGCGGCATGCAAGGCGGTTGGACGTGGGAACTCCCCACGGAGGCCGAAGACGGCCGAACCTGGCCAGCTTCTAACCCTGGCCAACTTGGACATCTTCGGGATTCCTGGCCACCTTCGGAAGCCGAGGCACTCCCGTTCGAAGACGTGGAAGACGACGAGATTGAGGAGATCGACTAATGACGACGACACCCCGAAAGGCGGTTGCGTACACGCTGGAAGAGCAGCAGCGAGCATTGCTCACGCTCGCTTACAACAACGGCAACCGCAAGCGCACCGAACGCGAGACCGGCATCAGCCGCAAGACGTTGGGTATCTGGGAAGACGCTTTGTCTCCCGAGGAACGAGAAGAACTCACGGCCCGCGTTCACGAGCAGCTCGAGCCGAAGATGAGCCGCATAGTCTCTCGCCTCGCTGACCGTCTCGACTGTGGACTGGACACTCTGTCAGTCAGTCAGATCCCGGTGGCGCTCGGAATCATGACAGACAAGCTCCGCCTCTTGCGCGGTGAGTCCACATCGAATGCCGCCGTTCACATCAACAGCGACCCGGCCAGCCTCGCCGCCGAACTCGACCTCATCCTAGCCGAGTGCGGCCCGTCCGCTGACCCCGACCCCGTCCGACGAGCGCTCGGACTCCCGCAGAACGAGCTTGACGAAATCTTCGCGCAAGCCCAAAGGTCCGCGGACCACGATCAGGAAGGCTAGACACATGGAAGACGACGCCAGCATGACCGACGACTACCAGCATCAGATCGACGAGGCGCTCGCCAAAGGCGACACGCTCACGAGCGTTGACCTGAAGCTCAAGCAGTCCGAGGCGCGTATCGCGGCAGCAGCCGCAGCCAACACGAAGGAGCAGTCATGACCGACAAGGGCACCGCATTCAGAGACGCATTCGAGGCGGCGAAGGCCGCAGGCACGCCGATGACCGACTTGTACGACCTCACGGCAGCGGTAGCGTTCGCTGACAAGATGAACGGCCAGATTCAGGAGTACCGGGACAATCCGCCTCGGAGCGGCAACCGCGACCTCGCAGGGACCGAGCGCGCGCGTGGCATTCAGCGCCTCACGGTCGAGATCAACAAAGAGGTTCGTAACGCCCACACCGCCGCACGCGGACGCGCCGAAGTCCTCAAGGACCGCTGCGCCAATCTCAACGCCGCTGAAGCGCAGGAGAAAGCGAAAGCCCTTCCTGGCGTCCTGGATGAGCTTGTCGACCGTGACGACGCCCACGTCCTTCGAGTCGCCTCGGACCTGTGCGCGAACATGAACGCCGGACGCCGAGCAGAGGGCGAGGTCGTTGCCGCCGAGCTTAGGCGCAGAGGCCTCTCGGACGCGGCACAGAAGCTCGATGCTGCCATCTTCGACAGCAGATTCGCCTACAAGCTCGACCCCGGCTATCTCGCGGCCCAAGATACGCTCCGCCGTGCCGATGAGTGGCTCGCGACAGCATCGACAGACGATGTGCTGCTCGAGGTAACCCATGACGGCAAGGCCTACACCGCGAAGGCGTCCGACCTGATCCGGTAGTCAGCCGCCGTGACGTGAAGCATCGCGGGTCCAGCCATGCGCCCGCTAATGCGACGAGAGCCCCCTGCCTTCGCGGTGGGGGGCTCTCCTGCGTTACAGGTGAAGTGGCGCGCCTGCCGTTCGAAGCGACGCGCCAGGAGGGATGATAGCACGATGAGTGCGACATACAGCCCACAATGAAGACGGTTGCAGAGAGACACAAGCCACGCGCGCACACTCATATAAAGGGACGTGCGGATTCACGTATTCATTCACGTATGGGAATGTATCTGACTGTTTCGGAGTGTTCCTGAGTGTATCGACCCTCGGCGGGATTGTGCCTGAATGCTGCGGAAAGACGGTTTATGCCCTCTGACCTGCGGTTCTCGTAATGCGGGGGTCAGGGGTTCGAATCCCCTCGTCGGCTCCACAGAACACAAAGAGGGAGCCCGCGGGCTCCCTCTTGCGTTGCTCTCAGCACTCGCTGCTACACCCGGAATCCGCGCATCCCGTCTTCGAGCGCGCGCGCCTGGACGTCGATCTCTCTCACCGAGCTCGCAACCTGCTTCGCGGCCGCAGCGGTCTCGGTTGCTGCCGTGCTCACCTGGTGCATCGCCGAGAGGACCTGCTCGGACGCCGAGCGTTGCTGGGCAGCCGCGCTTGCGATCTCGCGCGCGGCGCCTGCCGTCGAGGACGCCTGGTCGACGATCTCTCCGAACGAGTATCCCGAGCGCTCCGTCTGCTCCACGCTCTTGGCCGCGAGCCGTGCCTGCTCGTCAGCGTCGCGCGAAAGCTCCGTAGCCGCGCGCTGGATGCTGCCGATGAGCGCATCGATGCGGGTGGTCGAAGCCGAGACACTCTCGGCGAGCTTGCGGATCTCGACGGAGACCACGCCGAAGCCTTTGCCCGCGGTGCCGGCACGAGCCGCCTCGATCGCGGCGTTGAGCGACAGTATCTTCGTCTGCTCGGCGACGTTGTCGATGAAGGCGAGCACCTCGCCGATGTCGAACGTTGCCGCCTGCAGCGCGCTCACAGCGTGCGCCATCGATTCCGCGCTTGCCCGGAGGTGTCCCGCGCTCTGTATCGTCTCGCCAAGGCCGCCCTGACCGGTTTGCGCGGCCTCAAGCGTGTCTTCGGCGAGGCGCATGACCGTCTCGGCAGACGCGGCGACAGTGCGGTAGGAGGCCGTCATCTCCTCGAGCGTGGCGGTCGTCTCGGCAACCGCTGAGGCCTGCATGCCGGCCATCTCCGCCTGGTGCTCTGAGGCGCCGGCGATATCGCCCGATGCGTCTCTCAGGTGCGTGATCGAGCCGCTGACGCGCCTGATCAGTGCCGAAAGACCGTCGGACATAGCGTTGAACGACGTTCCGAGAGCGGCGATCTCGCGATCCCCGTCAGCCGGAACGCGTGTCTTCAGGTCTCCGGCGGCCACACGCTCGGCGGCGTCTGCGATGACGGCCACGGGCCGGGCGATGATTCGCGAGGTGGCGATCGCCGCAAACGCCGCGAGCGCAAGACCCACCGCGAGCGCGATAGCGAGCCGGAATGCGAAGGCTGTGCGGGCTTCGATGTAGCGATCCTGGGGCAGCCCGACGAAGAGCATGCCGATCGGGCGCCCGGTCGGACCGAGGATCGGCTCGTAGGCGGTATAGAGGTCACGGTTCACGACGAATGCCTCACCGCGGTAGCCGCCGCCCTTTTCGAGCGTGTGTATCCTCACAGCATCCGACACCACGGTGCCGACCGCCCGCGCCCCGCTCGCATCACGCACGCTCGTTGCGACTCTCACTTCGTCCTGGAAGATGGTGGCCACGCCGTCGATGCGGCTGCTGATCGAGTCCACGTAGCCAGCCGAGTTGTTCACGATGTCCACGGCAACGAGCGCGCCGCGACCGTTGCCGGCGCCAAACGGGATCGCCGCTTCGAGGCCGAGCGCACCGTCCACCACGGTCTTCGATGTGGTGCCCTGCTCGGTCTGCTTCACGGTGATTGCGATCTTCTCGGCCAGCGCCGCCTGCTCAAGCTCGGCCTGGGAGATCAGCACCCATGACGAGCCCTCCCTGCCGCCCACAGCGTTGCGGACGATGGGGTCGATGGTGCGGGTGCCGGAAAGCGATCCGGCGCTCGAGCGCAGTACGCTGCCCCCCGCATCCACCGAATACACGTACGTGACGTCCATGTCCGAGGCAAGCCGCTGCAGGTCGCCCGTTGTCATGTCTTTCACCGCGACCGCTCGCGCTCCTCCGGCATAGGTTTGCAGCGATGCGATCATGCCTGTCAGACGTTTGGTAATCACGTCCTCGGCACTCGCCATGTGCACATTGATGACGTTGCCGGCCTCTTGCTCCATTGCTGAGTCGAACTCTGTGATGCCAACGACGCCGGCGATCACGAGCGGCACCACGGCTACCGTAAGAAACGCACCCGCCATGCGGGCCGCGATCGACAGGCGCTTTCGTTCGGACATAGAACCTTCCCTCATCTTATTTTGCCGGTTGAAGTATGCGGGCGCGTACGCGAAGGTCACTCACTGTATCGCACTCTCTTTACACGAACGTGAACGTTGATCCGGTGTCCGGTGTCACGTTTCCGGTGAGCGGGCGGTTGGCTGGTACACGTGCGGGGGAGCATACCCCCGGGGGCTTGCGAGGCGATTGTAACGCATGTTACATTGCTACGACTTCGCCCCGGACGGGTTCTCCTGATAACCTGTTGCGCGGGCGTTGCTGCACCCGGGGACGGTGCTTTGACCGGGAGAGGAGGTTGGCCGGATGGTGGAGAACGTGACCGCCGACCATATCGTGCTGGCGATGTTCGTCATCATCGGCGCGATCTTCGTGCCGCTCACACTCACGGCCTCACGCCTTCTCGCGCCATCAAAGCCCGATGAGCGTAAGCTCGACACGTACGAGTGCGGCAGCGAGCCAATCGGGCCGCCCTGGGTACAGTTCCGCGTTGGCTACTACGTCTACGCGCTCCTCTTCGTCGTGTTCGATATCGAGACCGTCTTCCTCTACCCGTGGGCGGTCGCATTCGACCGCATGGGCGTCTTCGTTCTGGTCGAGATGATCATCTTCATCGGCATTCTCGCGGCCGGGCTTGCGTACGCCTGGAAGGAGGGCGCACTCCGTTGGCGATAGACAAGTTCACCGGAGAGAACTCCATCGCATTCATCAGGAGCGAGCAGCTCTTCGACTTCGCGCGGCGCAACTCGCTGTGGTACATCGCCTTCGGCATCGCGTGTTGCGCGATCGAGGGCCTGATGAGCGCGAGTGGCCCGCGGTTCGATTTCGACCGCATGGGCGTGTTCTTCCGCAACTCCCCGCGCCAGGCCGACGTGATGATCGTGGCCGGCACCGTGAACCACAAGATGGCGCTTACTGTGAAGCGGCTCTACGACCAGATGCCTGAGCCGAAGTGGGTCGTCGCGATGGGCGCCTGCGCATGCACCGGGGGCCCGTTCCGCGAGTATCCCAATGTCGTTCTGGGCGTCGACACAATCATCCCGGTGGATGTCTACATCCCCGGGTGTCCGCCCCGCCCTGAGTCGGTGCAGTACGCCTTCATCGAGCTGCAGAAGAAGATCGCGCGCCGAACGGAGGAGCGCCTTGCGGCCCGCAATCGCTGATATCGAGCGGCTGCTCGCCGCCTTCGAGGAAACGACCGTTGCCGAGGAGACCCCCGGCGTTGTGGCGCGCGTCTCGCTCGCTGATGTCGGCGATGTGCTTGCCGAGCTCAAGAGCGCCGGGTACGAGTCTCTCGTGGACTTCGACGGCATGGACACCGGCGAGCTGATCGAGCTCACGTACCGCATGCGCTCGTACTCGTTCGATGTCGAGCTGTTCGTCAAGACGACAGTCGCCTATGGCGGCACAATCGAGTCGGTGTGGTACGAGTATCCCTCGGCGCTCATGCCCGAGCGTGAGACGGCCGAGCTCTTCGGCATCCACCTGGCGGGTCACCCTAACCCGAAGCGCCTGCTCACCACCGATGGCGTCGCGCCGCTCCTTCGCAAGGACGTCCCCATCCGGACGGTGGAGGAGGTGCGTGCCCGATGACCGATCGCTGTGAAGAGACGCTCGGCGTCGGCCTCCTGTGCGAGGGTCAGCATGATCCGGGCGTGCCTCCAGCAGGTCTGCGTCGGTCGCCCTCGGGCGTCGACGGTCTTACCACCGAGCACCTCATCATCAACATGGGGCCGCAGCACCCGTCCACCCACGGTGTTCTGCGACTGATCATCGAGGTGGACGGCGAGGAGATCGTTGCCGTCGAGGTCTCGGTGGGCTACCTGCACCGCGGAATCGAGAAGCTCGCCGAGCACCGCCGCTACGACGCGGTTGGGACGCTCATGGACCGCGGCGATTACGTCTCGGGCATGATGGGTGAGCTCGCATTCGCACTCGCTGCCGAGCAACTCATGGACGTCGAGGTGCCGCGCAAGGCGCACTGGTTGCGCTCGCTCGCCTCGGAGCTCAACCGACTTGCGAGCCACCTCGTGTGGTACGGCACCTTCGGCCTCGACACCGGCGCGATGGGGCAGTTCCTGTACGCCATGCGCGAACGCGAAGCGCTCCTCGACATCTTAGAGGCGCTCTCCGGTCAGCGCATGATGTTCAACTACATCCGCCCGGGCGGCGTCGTCGCCGATATGCCGCTCGGCCTGACCGAGCAGATCCGCACGTTCCTCTCGACGTTCGACACGTACCTCGATGAGTACCACCAGCTCCTCGGCGGCAATGAGATCTTCCAGATGCGTGTGAAGGGCATCGGCACGATCGACCGGCAGATGGCGCTCGCGTTCGGACTCACCGGCGCGAATCTTCGGGCGGCTGGCGTGGACTTCGACGTCCGACGTGCTCGCCCGTATGCCGCGTACCCTGAGCTCGACTTCGAGGTCCCGCTCGGCACGACCGGCGACGCGTGGGACCGCTACATCGTCCGCATGGGCGAGATGCGCCAGTCGGCGCGCATGATCGCGCAGCTCATCGACGGCATGCCCGAGGGAGCGTTCACGGCGAAGGTGCCGCGCATCATCCGTCCGAACGCCGGCGAGGCGTACGCGAGCGTCGAGTCGAGCCGCGGCGAGACGGGCATCCACCTGTTCGCCGACGGCACCGAGCATCCGTACCGCATGCATTACCGGGGACCGTCGCTCTTCGCCGCGCAAGCGCTCGAGGAGATCTTGCCGGGCCACCTGATCGCTGATGCTGTGATGATCGTCGGCTCGACCGACATCATGCTCGGGGAGCTCGACCGATGAGCGTTTTCGCGATCAGCGCCCTTAAGGTCGCCGCCGCACTCGGGCTTATGCTCGCTAACGGCGTGATCATGATCTACATGCTGCGCAAGGTCCTGGGGCACCTGCATATCCGTCTCGGCCCGATGCATGTGGGCTGGAAGGGCACGCTGCAGACGGTCATGGACGTGCTCAAGCTCCTCACGAAGGAGGACATCACGCCGCGCGCAGTCGATCGTTGGCTCTTCCGACTCGCGCCCGCGGTCGTGTTCGTCCCTTCGCTCATGGCGTATGCGGCGCTGCCGTTCTCGGACACGTGGCGCGTGACCGACCTCGACACGGGGCTGCTCTACACCTTCACGGCGCTGTCGCTCGTGCCAATCGGCATCCTTATGGCCGGGTGGGCGAGCGCGAACAAGTGGTCGCTCCTCGGCGGTATGCGCGCTGCGGCGCAGCAGATCGCCTACGAAGTGCCGCTGCTGCTCTCGGTGCTCCCCATCGTCATGCTTGTGGGTAGCACGAACCTCGGCACGATCGTTGAGGCGCAGCAGGGCACGCTCCTGGGAGTCGTGCCGCGGTGGTTCATCATGAACCCGCTCTTCTGGCCCACGTTCCTGATCTTCGTGGTGGCGGCGCTCGTGGAGACCAATCAGACACCGTTCGACCTGTCCGAGGGTGAATCCGAGATCGTTGCCGGTTTCGCTACCGAGTACTCGGCGATGAAATTCGGGCTGCTCTTCCTTTCGGAGTTCAGCAACCAGTTCATCGTCTCGGCACTTGGCGTCACGCTCTTCTTCGGCGGATGGACGCTCCCGTGGCTGCCGCACTCCTGGTACGCTGCCGTGCCGATTCTCGGACCGGCGATCTTCATCACCAAGACGTACCTCGGCATCTTCATCATGATGTGGATTCGTGGCACGTTCCCGCGTGTCCGTATCGACCAGGTCATGCAGCTCGGCTGGCAGCGCCTGATACCCGTTTCGCTCGTCTGGATCGTGTTCTCAGGCATCGTCATCAAGGTGTGGAGCTAGCCATGTGGGGCATGGGACTCATCAACGGCCTCCGGATCACGATGCGCAATCTGCGCCGCGGTCCGATTACCGTGCAGTACCCGTACGAGAAGCTCACGCTTCCCGAGCGGGCGCGCTGGGCCGTGCGCCCCACGTACTTCGACGACGGCTCGCCGCGGTGCACTGCGTGCATGACGTGCGTGCGCGTGTGTCCCGACCACATCCTCGATATCGATCTGACTACCGCCGAGGACAAAACGAAGCACATCGACCGCTTCAGCTACGAGATCGGTGCCTGCATGATGTGCGGACTCTGCGTTGAGGCGTGCCCGTTCGATGCGATCACGATGAGCCACGAGTACGAGCTCGCCGTGACCGACCCGGCCGATCTCACCGAGAACCTGCTCGCGGACGTGGATGCGGCATCAGCTGCGCGCCACAGGGCCGAGAAGCAGGCGGCTTCAGGGGAGGTGGTCGACAGTGACTGATACCGTCAGCGGCGTCGCATTCCTCGCACTCTCGTTCGCCACCATCGGCGGCGCGGTCATGATGCTCGCGACGCGCAACGTCGTCCACGCCGCGTTCTGGCTGCTCGAGGTGATGCTCGCGACCGCAGGCATCTACCTGCTGCTCTCGGCCGAGTTCCTCGCGCTCGTGCAGGTGCTCGTGTACGCGGGCTCCGTCGCCGTGCTCCTGCTGTTCACCATCATGCTCACGCTCCGGCGTCGCGAGGACGCGGTCCGCGACTTCGAGCCCGGCTGGGGTTCGGTCGTGATCGTTGCGCTCTTCGGGGGCTCGCTGCTCTTCGCCATTCAGCGCTTCGGCGCGCAGATGCGCCCGGGTACCATGCCCGAGACGGTCCCCGATGTCGCAGCGTTCGGCGAGACGCTCTTCACCCAGTGGGCGGTCCCGTTCGAGATCGCATCGCTCGTGCTGCTTGTGGCGCTCGTTGGCGCCGTGTGGTGGTCGGGGGGTGATGGGTCGTGACGCTGCTCCAACCTGTGGGCGCACTCTCGTTCATGACCCTTGCGGCGGTGCTCTTCTCGCTCGGGCTCTACGGCGCGCTCTCGCGCAAGAGCACCGTCATGGTGCTCATGTCGCTCGAGCTCATGGCGAACGCTATCAACATCAACCTCGTGGCGCTCTCACGCTTCTCTGCCCCTGCCGAGATGACCGGCCAGATCTTCGCCGTGTTCTCGATGGTGGTCTCGGCCGCCGAGATCGGCCTCGGCTTGGCGCTCGTGCTCGCACTCTACCGTCAGCGCAAGACCGTTGAGGTCGATGCGATGCAAGAGCTGAAGGGGTAGGCCGTGAGCTACGTCATCGCGATTCCACTGCTACCCGCCATCGCGTTCGCGGTACTCGGACCGCTGTCGAACCGTGCCCGCAACAAGGCGGTGTGGGTCTCGGTAGCGGCGGTTGCGAGCGCGCTCGTACTCTCGCTGATTGCATTCGTGCAGGTCTGGCCGGGCGGACACGAAGGCGAAGCGGCCTACCACGCCTCCGTAACCTTCGCGAGCATTGGAAGCGTCTATCTCGGCGTGGGCGTGCTGCTCGACTCCGTATCGGCGGTCATGCTTGTCGTTGTGACGCTCGTCGCAACCGCCGTGATGGTGTACTCGCTCGGCTACATGCACCGTGATGCGCGTATCGGCTGGTACTACGCGGTGCTGTCGCTGTTTACGGCAGCCATGCTCATGCTCGTGGTCTCGGACAACTTCCTGCAGCTCTACATGGCCTGGGAGGTCATGGGGCTCTGCTCGTATCTGCTCATCGGCTTCTGGCACGAGCAGGTCGCGCCGAGGAAAGCGAGTCTCAAGGCGTTTCTGACCACGCGCGTCGGGGATGTCGGGTTCGCGATCGGGCTTGCCGTGATGTACGCAACCGCCGGGTCCTTCGACTTCGCGGTGGTGTTGCACGATTTCCAGTGGGCACCGGCAACCGCCACGGCGGTCGCGCTTCTGCTGCTCTTCGGTGCGATGGGCAAGTCGGCGCAGGTGCCGCTGCATGTGTGGCTGCCAGACGCGATGGCCGGCCCCACGCCCGCCTCGGCGCTCATTCACGCCGCAACGATGGTGGCAGCCGGCGTGTTCCTGGTGGCGCGAGCGCTGCCGATCTTCGAGGCAAGCGGCATCGCGCTCACGATCACCATGGTGATCGGCGTGGTGACGGCGCTTCTCGGCGGCCTGCTTGCTGCCGTCCAGCACGACATCAAGAAGGTCCTCGCGTACTCGACGATCAGCCAGCTCGGGTACATGTTCGTGGCGCTCGGCGCCGGCGGGCTTGTTGCGGGCTTCTACCACCTCGTGACGCATGCGTTCTTCAAGTCGCTGCTGTTCCTCGGCGCTGGCGTGATCATCCATGCGGCGCACACGCAGGACATGCGAGAGATGGGCGGACTCGCCAAGAAGATGCCGGTCACCACGGTAACGTTCACGATCGGTTCGCTCGCACTTGCGGGCATCTTCCCGTTCTCAGGGTTCTGGAGCAAGGATGAGATCCTCACCGTGCTCTGGCATGGCGAGCACTACATCGTGTTCGCGCTCGCGCTTGCAGCAGCGTTCGTGACAGCAGTCTATGTGGCGCGCCTCTGGTTCCGCGTGTTCACCGGTCCCGAGCAGACATCCGAGCTCAAAGAGGCGCACATCGAAATGCTCGTTCCGATGGGCGTCCTGGCCGCGATATCCGCGGTCATCGGGTTCGGCTCGCCGTACTTCGCGCAGTTCCTCGGCCATGAGGGCCAGTGGCCTGATGCTGCTATCGCACTCACGTCGACCGCAGTTGCCGGCCTCGGACTTGCGCTCGGCTGGTGGGTGTACGGACGACGCACCAGAGTCATCAACACACGACCGCTCAAGCAGCGCTTTGCGGTCGTCTACGACGCCCTCTCGCTCAAGCTCTACTTCGACCTGACGTACGACTACTTCATTGTGAAGCAGTTCTCCCGGCTTGCCGGGGCACTTGCGACCTTCGACCGCGTGGTCGTTGACGGTATCGTCAACGGCGCGGGTGCCGTGTGGCGCGCGGGCGCGGAGGTCGGCTCGCTACTCGATATCCACGTGATCGACGGGGCCGTCAACGGCACCGCCACGATCGTGAAGGCCGCCGGTGCACGGGTCCGGCGTCTCCAGGTCGGCCGCATCCAGGCGTACCAGGGGCTCATGGTTGGCGCGCTCGTTCTGCTCATGCTGTGGTTCGTCGTGAAAGGGGCCTGACGCCCATGTTGCTCTCCGTCATCGTCTTCCTCCCGCTCGCGGGCGCGATTCTCTCGGCGCTCGTGCCGAAGGACCGGGGCGACATCGCACGCATGATCGCGCTCGTCGTCACCGCGGTCGACCTGGCGCTCGTGCTGCTGGTGGTGCTGCGCTTCGACGTGGCCGGTGGCATGCAGTTCGCCGAGAAGGTCGCGTGGGTGCCGCAGTACGGCATCTCGTACAACCTGGGCGTGGACGGCATCTCGATCACGATGCTCTTCCTCTCGGCGCTGCTGTCGCTCATCGCGGTCGTGGCCTCGTGGAAGATGGAGACGAAGCCCACGGCGTACTTCGCGATGCTCATGCTGCTCGAGGTCGGCATGAACGGCGTCTTCGTGGCGCTCGACTTCGTGCTCTTCTACGTCTTCTGGGAGCTCGTGCTCGTGCCGATGTACTTCCTCATCGGCACGTGGGGCGGGCCGAGGCGCGAGTACGCATCGATCAAGTTCTTCCTCTACACGCTCTTCGGCAGCGTGTTCATGCTGGTCGGCATCATCGCGCTCTACCTGCAGTCCGGCACATTCGACATCATGGCGATGTCGGGTCTGGGCCTTCCCGCCACGTTCCAGTGGTGGGTGTTCGCCGCCTTCTTCCTCGGCTTTGCCGTGAAGGTGCCGGTCTTCCCGCTCCACACCTGGCTGCCTGACGCGCACGTCGAGGCGCCTACGGCGGCGTCCGTGCTGCTCGCAGGCATCATGCTCAAGATGGGCACCTACGGGTTCATCCGCATCGCGCTGCCGATCCTTCCGAACGCGGCGAACCAGTGGGCTCCATTCATCGCGGCGCTTGCCGCGATCTCGATCGTGTACGGCGCCGCGCTCGCGTTTGCGCAGACGGACCTCAAGAAGCTGGTGGCCTACTCCTCGGTGTCGCACATGGGCTTCGTGATGCTCGGCATCGCATCCGGTACTGCCGAGGGACTCAATGGCGCGATAGCGGTCATGTTCTCCCACGGCATCGTGACGGGCATGCTCTTCCTCATCGTTGGCATGGTCTACGAGCGCACGCACACCCGCATGATTCCGGACATCTCGGGGCTCTCAACTCAGGTGCCGGTCGCCGGCGGGCTTCTCGCGTTCGCGTCGTTCGCGTCGCTCGGACTTCCGGGTCTCTCGGGCTTTGTCGGCGAGTTCCTGACGCTGCTTGGCGCGTGGAAATCGGACGTGCCGGCCGCGTGGGTCGTCGTCGCAGCCGTGGGTGTGCTCCTCGCCGCCGCGTACACGCTCTGGATGGTGCAGCGCGTGATCCTCGGCACGCCGTCTGCCACCGTTGTGGATATCAAGGACCTCTCCGCCCGCGAGGTGGCCGTTCTCGTGCCACTCGTGGTCCTCACCCTGGTGGTCGGGCTCTACTGGAACTCGATCCTGCGGTTCACCGATCCTGTTGTGACCGACATCGTCTCGCTCCTGGCGGGTGCATAGCATGGCCGAGTTGAGCTGGTTCATCCCCGAGTACCTGCTCCTGGCTGGCGCGCTCGTGGCGCTCTTCGCCGAGCAGGTCTTCCGCCGCGATGGCGGGGGAGCGGCGGCAGGCGCCGTCTTCGCCCTGCTCGCCGCCGTGAGCGCGCTCGTGATCGGCGCCCGCGGCTCCGCGTTCGCGGGAGGGATACTCGAGCTCGACACGGTGGCGGTCACCGTGCGGGTGGCGCTTGCCGCGCTCTCGGCGCTCTACCTGCTGTGGCTTGCGGGCCGGGGCATGGGTGCCGATCGTTCCGCCGAGGCGGCCGCATTCGTGCTGCTTGCAACCCTGGGCGGCATGCTGATGGTCGCGGCTCGCGACCTGATGGTGCTCTTCATCAGCATCGAGCTCGCCACGATGCCCGCGTACGTTCTCATGGGGTACCGTCGCGACGACGCGCATACGCTCGAAGGTGCGCTTAAGTACTTCCTGCTCTCTCTCACAACAAGCCTCGTGATGCTCTACGGTTTCTCGTTCCTCTTCGGTATCGCCGGTTCCACCTCGTACGTTGCAATCGCCGCAACACCGCCCACCGGGCTGCTCGGCGCATTCGCCGCGCTGTTCGTCTTCGTCGGGTTGCTTGCGAAGATGTCGGCAGCGCCGTTCCACTACTGGGCTCCCGACGCGTATGCCGGTGCCCCGGCTGCATCGGTGGCGTTCGTTTCGACCGTGCCGAAGCTCGCTGGTGCGGCCGTGATGGTGCAACTCGCAGCGCTGCTCGTCCCCGGCGTTCCCGCGCTGACGACGGTGTTCGCGATCGTGGCCCTTGCCTCGATGCTCCTCGGCAACCTCGCGGCGTTCCCGCAAAGCGACCTGCGACGGCTCATGGCGTACTCGGGCGTTGCACACACCGGCTACATGCTCCTTGCGCTCTCGGCAGGCACACCCGCCGGCAATGCCGCCGCGATCTTCTACACGATCGCGTACGCGGTGCCCTCGATGGCGATCATGCTGCTCGTTGCCGAGGAGGGAACGGCAATCGACGACTTCGCCGGCCTTGCGGCCCGA
>CAKMKD010000177.1 GCA_927439865.1 uncultured Coriobacteriia bacterium
CGGATGCCTTCAGCTCCGGGCGTGCGACATCCACGCTCGGCAACGCCGCCAATCTCGGGGTGTTCCTTGCCCTCGCACTGCCGCTCGCGCTCGATCGCACGCTTGCCGAGGCGACCTCGCGGTGGCGCGTGCTGGCGTGGACGTCGCTCGCGCTGGGTGCTGCAGCTGCGGGCTTCTCGGGATCGCGGGGCGCGTGGCTCGGCATTGCGATGGGAGTGGTGGTCGTTGGTCTCGGAGTGGCGCGAGACAAGCGCCGTCAGGCGCTCTGGGCGCTCGGCGCACTGACAGCCGTGGTGGTGATCGCGATCGTGGCCTCGCCGGTCTCGGCGGAACGCGCGACCGGTGGCGGAACCGGCGAGGCCACGGCTATCGGGCGACTCGCCGTCTGGCGATCTTCGGTGCCGATGGTTGCCGAGCGGCCGTTCCTCGGCTGGGGACCATCCGGCTACGGTCGCGCTCATCTCGCATTCGCAACGCCAGCGGAGGTGGATCCCCGCGGCCGTGTTGAGGCGCTCGATGATCCGCACAACCTGCTCCTCTCGACTGCGGCGGCAGTGGGTGTCCCGGGACTTATCGCGCTTCTCGCCCTTGTGCGGGCAGCGGGTGCCGCTCTCTGGTATCGGCGCACTGCGGCTGAGCGCTCCTGGATTGCGGCGCTCGTGGCGTCACTCGGCGGTGGGTTTGTTGCACTGCAATTCCACTTCGTGACGCTCGACACGGGAGCGATGCTGGCGGTTCTGCTCGGGATGACAGCGGGCGTTGAGCTTGCAGCCGAGGGGCCGTTGCGGGAGCGCGGGGGCGCTCTCTGGTCTGCTGCCGGGGCGGTTCTCATGCTGCTCGCGCTCGGTGCGGGCGGACTCACTCTGGCCGATGCCGAGATGCGGCGCGGATTCACTGCAGCGGAGCGCGGCGAGTGGCCTGAGGCTACGCGCGCCTTTGATGTCGCCCGGTCGCTGGCGCCATGGGAGCCTGCGATCGAGTGGGCAGCCGGCCGTGCCGCAACTGATGCCGTGGCGAGCGATCCGACAGCCGTCGTGACGGGGGCCGTCTCGCTACATGCAGCGGCAGCACGGATGCCCGGCGATCCCAGGCCACTGCGCGACCTCGGCGACCTCTACATCGCGTCCGCAGTGACGACCGGCGACAGCTGGTCCGATGCACGTGGCGCGTACGATGAGGCGCTCGCGCTCTCGCCCACTGACACGCGCGCATGGCTCGGCCGGGGAGTAGCCCTTGCGGGTCTCGGCGATCTTGTGGGAGCGAGTGAGTCTATCGAGCGGGCGCTCACGCTGGCACCACGATTCGCGGATGCCTGGGAGAATCTGGCGTCGGTGTACGATGCAGCCGGAAATGCCGGAGCTGCTGCCGAAGCGAGGGAACGGGCGCAGTCCGTGAGGTAGCCAAGAGTGGGTGTGGTGCCCGGGGCGGGGATCGAACCCGCACGATGTTTCCATCACCGGTTTTTGAGACCGGCGCGTCTGCCTGTTCCGCCACCCGGGCTAGAGGGTACCGCCTGCGGATTATACCAGCGCGACGGCGCTAGATGAGGAACTCAACGCCGAGCAGGCCCTGCATGCTTGAGAGGATCGCGTAGAGGTTGAGCACCATGAACACCGCGACCAGCAGGAGCAGCGCCGCACTGACGCCAAGCCGAAGGCCGATCTTCTGCAGCGCGTCAGCCGCACGACCGGTGGCGCCTTCAAGGTCCTTGAGGTTGTTCAGCCGTGCCGACTCGCGCATACCAAGGACGCCGAAGGCGACTGAAGCGATCGTTGCAGCGATCGTGAACGCGACCCAACCGATATTGACGGTGGTGTGACCGGTTCCGCCGAGGATCAGCGAGCCGAGGAACATGCTCCCGACGACGTACACCAGCGGGAGCAGCGTTGCGAGTTGCGTGTAGTCCACAAGCCGCTGGGAATGCGAGATGACCGCACCGACTGCAGGGCTCGATGTGGTGAGCAGGTGTTGCTCGGGGTTATCGGAGAGTTCGTGTGCGCGAGAAAGTGCGGTGCTGACCCGCACCGCACTCACGACGAACGCAACGCTCGACGCCAGGTACACAACGGCGAACAGAACGTAGGTGTAAATGTAGGTGGATGACGACGAGAACGTCACCGAGGCCTCCCGGTCCCTCCAATGAGCGTGTTGCTCAACCGCATGCGGCACTCATCGATGATAGCGGTATATGTGCGACACGCCTAGACCGAACGGACCGCGGTTCTAGCAGACCTGCTCGAGCATCTGCGCAACGTCCGCCTTCGCGACTTTGGCGCCACCGTGACCCGTGACGGTCTGGAGAGCCTGCACCACGATCGCGTCGTACACGCGGCCGCTTCCGCTTCGCAGCTCTGCAATCGCCGCACTCTGCGTCATCGCAGGCCGATGCGGACGGTTGCTGATCATCGCGTTGTACGCATCGCATACCGCGATGATGCGTGCGAGCAGCGGAATGCGGTCTCCGCGGATTCCGTTGGGATAGCCGGATCCATCCATGCGCTCGTGGTGAGCAAGCACCGCTTGCTGAATCTGGTCGTTGAACCGGGCGGTGCGCACGATCCGAGAGCCTGCGACCGGGTGACGCTTAACGAGCAGCTCTTCCTCGGCGGTGAGCGGTCGTCGT
>CAKMKD010000178.1 GCA_927439865.1 uncultured Coriobacteriia bacterium
CTGAAGCTCCATCGAGACCGCCGAAGTCTTCATCCCGCACGACTCCGCCATATCCGACACGCGCATCGGACCCATGTCGCGCAGCGTACGCAACAGAAGGTAGTGGGGAAGCGCGAGGTCGGTGGAACTTGAGCCCAGGCCGTAGCGCCCGTTCATCATGCGTGCCATGAGAATGGCTCCGGCACCGATCTCATCGAGAAGGGCGTCCGGGTCCATCTGGTCGAGATTAGGTTCATATGATGAATTGTTCATGCGTTGAACTATATGACGAACCGACCTGACGCACAACAAGGGGCGCCCCGGGTATCCGGTGACGCCCCTTGCGGTCACACACGTTGCATCACACGACGTCGACAAGTCCCAATCGTTCGATCGTCTCGGCGGTGGGAAGACCGGTGACCAGATCCCAGCCCATCGCGGTGTAGAAGCTGTCGAGCGCGGTCTCCAGGTCGACGACCTGGCCCTCGCCGCGACCATCCGCCGCCGGCTCGGTGAGCAGCCGCTTTGGAAGCGTGTCGTCGGCTCGCGTAAAGCCGAACTTCGCGTTCACAAGGCGCTCCAGGTCGATGACGCGTTCTGCCGAGCGAAGCAGGTCCTCCTTCGTCCAGGTCTCACCCGTGGCAGCCGTGAGCAGCGCAGCCCATGTGGATGGCTGGACCGCCAGCGTGATGACCGTGAACAGGCAGACGCCCATCTGGTTGGTCGCCATGGACAGCTCCATGAACGGCTTGACCCAGGCCTTGTTGCCGTCATCGAGGAAGTCGACGTCTTCTGTGATGCCGAGCTCCTCGTTGCGATAGGCGAATGCATCGACCACCGACGCATACGGGCGCAGATGATCCGCACCGCGTGGCGAAACCGCATGCGAGATCGCCTCACCCTTACTGCCCGCGACGCCGCAGCTGGCGAGTTCGAGACCCTTCACCGTCATGGAGTAGTCGCCGGCATCCCCGCCGAGCTTCTCGGCGGCGCGCTTCGAGCCCTCGGCCAGCAGTGCGCCGAAGCCTTCGCGATACGCCATCTTGCGCAGCAGCTCGGGGAAGATCGCGCCGTTGCCCCAGGTAAGCTCGAGACCATCGGTGTCGGCGGCCGAGATGATGCCCTTCTCCCACCACTCCATCGCGACGGCGATGACCTGGCCTGCCGAGATGGTATCCATGCCGAGGTCATTACATACGTAGCTGGCCTTGGCGATATCGTTCACGTTATCAACAAGGCACTTGGAGCCGAAGGCGCCGAGCGTCTCATACTCGGGTCCGCCACCACTCTCGCCGGCGTAGGGGCCCTCTTTGATGGTGGTCTTCCTGCCGCATGCGACCGGGCAGCCCGAGCACGCATAGGGCTTCACGTCGAGCGTGCTGTGGTACGCCGCGTGGCCGATCTTGTCGATCGACTCGGGCCAGGACTGGCGTTGCCAGTTCTTCGTGGGGAGCAGGCCGAGCACGCTGATGGAGTCGTAGAAGCTTGGCGTGCCAAATGGCTTGAGCTCGTCTTTGACGAACTCCTCGTTCAGCAGCTCCTCGCGGGCCTTCTTCGCTATCTCCTTCAGACCCTCAGGATCGGCAAGCGGGAGCGTCTTGGTGCCGCGTACCGCCATGGCCTTGAGGTTCTTCGAGCCCATCGCAGCGCCGCCGCCGCCGCGGCCGGCCGCGCGCTCTTTGTCGGTAACGACGCACGAGAAGGCGACACCGTTCTCACCGGCCTGACCGATAGAGGCGAGCTGCCACCCCTTGCCCTCGAGCGAACCCTTGATGGCATCCTCGGTGTCATGCACGCCCTTGCCCCAGAGCTCGGGTGCGTCGACGATCCGTACGTCGTCGTCATCGATCACGACGTACACGGGATTGCTCGCTTTGCCAACGAACGCGATCAGGTCGTAGCCAGCCTTCTTGATCGGTGGGGAGAGTTGTCCGCCGACATTGGCCAGACCGAGGCCTCCGCTCGTGAGTGAGCGGAAGACGAGGACGGTACGTCCGGAAGAGGGCGCGGCCGTGCCGGTGAGCGGACCCACTGCGAAGATGACGGGCTGGGATGGGTCGAGCGGAGCCTTGTCGTAGTCCACCAGATCAGCGAAGAGCCTCACGCCGGTGCCTTCGCCTCCGATGTAGTCGCGATTCCAGTCCGCCGGGATAGGTCGACGTGCGATCTTTCGCGTGGTCAGGTCGACGACTAGAGCGATATTCCAGTTACCGTTCATGGTTCCCCCGTTCTCTCGCCGCATGCGGTGCATCCCAGGTACACTGAGAAGAAGATACCCTTCGTACGGAGAGTTGTGCATGCTTTCACAAGCTATCATCACTGTCGACCTTGCCAAGATCACCGAGAACGCTCGACGCGTCGTGGACGCGCTTGGCGGTCGGCAGGTCGTTGGCGTCACGAAGGTCACCTGCGGTTCGCCCGAGGTAGCGCGCGCGATGCTGGCTGGTGGCGTGAGCGCGCTTGGGGACTCTCGGCTGGAGAACCTTGCGGGATTGCGAGCAGCGGGCATCAACGCGCCCACGTGGCTTATCCGCTCGCCTTCTCCTTCGCTCGCCGAGGACACGGTGCGCTTCT
>CAKMKD010000179.1 GCA_927439865.1 uncultured Coriobacteriia bacterium
AGCCGCTCGGCCATGCTGTTGTATGACTCGGCGAGATCCTGGATTTCGGAAGGCACGAGCGTGGTGGGCAGGCGCTGATCGAAGTCACCGGCGGCGATTCCTGCAGCGGCGTCGGACATCGCCTGGATGCGCCGTCCGATGAGTTCTGAGAACCCGAAGCCGAGGAGGCCCGCAACCGCGAGCGAGACCCAGAACGTGACCCAGAGTCGGTCGCGGACTGATTGCAGGATAGCCACGGACGGGTCAGCCGAGCTTGCCGTCACGACCACTCCCTGCAGCGACTCGTCCTTGCCGTGGAGCGGTTGCGCCGCCACGACCCAGCCGCCACGTCGCAGATCGCTCGTCACGTACGACGTGTCCTCGCCCAGCGCCTTGAGGCGCGCCGATTCGAGGATCGCGTCGAGCGGCGCGCCGTCGTGCGCGGATTGCAGCAGCGTGCCCTCGTCGTCGTACACCCAGATGCCGCCGCCGTAGATGTCGCGGTACTCGGCAACAACGTCGCGGACCTGCCGAACGCCGCTCACGCCGAGCGGGAACTCGGGCTGCAGGCGCTGCACGAGCGCGCCCGCATTGCGGAGCTCGCTCGTCTCGGTCATGCGCGTGAGCGTGGCCTTGAGTCCGGCCGAGAGCGACCCGGACAGGATGAGGATCGCCACGACGATGACGGTGATGAAGAGCTCGGTCTGCCAGAGGCGGATTGAGCCTCTCCGGCGCGCTGGCATACCTTACGACTCCCTCAGGCGGTAGCCATAGCCCCGAACGGTGAGGACATACGCGGGATTCTTGTGGTCCGCCTCGAGCTTCTCGCGGATGTTGTGGATGTGGACGTCGACGGCTCGCTCCTCGCCCACAGGAGTCTCGTCCCAGAGCGCCGAGAGAATCGCCTGGCGCGAGAATGCCTGGCCCGGGTGACGGGCGAGGTGCATGAGGATGCTGTACTCGGAGGTGGTGAGGTGTATCGCCTGTCCCGCAAGCGTGACCTGGCGCGAGAGCGCGTCGATCTCGAGGTCGCCGACGCGGATCTTCTCGGCAGGCGCACCCTCCACTCGCCGAAGAATCGCCTTTACGCGACTCACGAGCTCACGCGGAGAGAAGGGCTTTGTGACGTAGTCATCGGCGCCGAACTCCAGGCCGAGGATACGATCGATTTCATCGCCGCGCGCCGAGAGCATGATGATGGGTATATCTGACTTCGAACGAAGATCCTTGGCGATATCGAGACCGGATTTCCCGGGCAACATGACGTCAAGGATGACCAGGTCGGGCTTGACCTGGTCGAACATGAACTCCGCGCCGTAGCCGTCACGCGCAAGATGAACCTCGTAGCCAGCCTCGGCAAGCGCGAAGTCGACGATCTTGAGGATCGACTCTTCGTCGTCGACGACCAGGATCTTCTTCACAGCCGCTCCCTCGAAAGAGCGTCACATCTCGTGAGAAGCATACCCGACAACGGGGGAATGCCCGCTAACACAACCTTAACAAGACGGGAATCGAGCGCGAATGGTCACGCTCAGACGCTTTGCTAGTCTCGGGTAGGTCGGTGCGCGTGCAGCCAACAGGGTGCCAATAAGGTGGTGTGAGTACCATAGACACGAAGAATCGGGTCGGTGACGTGTGCTCTTCCGGGTGGAGACGGGCGCGGGTGACCGTGCTAGTCGCGGTGTTCGGGGGGATGGTGCTTGCGGGAGCGCTTCCGGCGGCACCTGCGGATGCGGGGCGATCATCAACCGGTGAACTGGCGTTTCATCCCTGCACCAAGTGCCACCCTGTAACGCTCGGCTCCGACGGAAAGCCGACTCCACCGCTTCCGAACGGTTTCGAGAAGCACACGATCACGCTCGAGGTGCACGACACGCTCGGCACCGACGAAAAGGCGTGTCTGATGTGCCATGACGATCCCAAGCGAAACCCCGGAATGCTCATCGCACCTGACGGCTCGCTCATCGACATCACCGGCGACGTCTCGCGGGTCTGCCAGCGCTGTCATGCCGAGAAGTACCGCGAGTGGACGCAGGGCGTTCACGGCAAAGACATGGAGAAGTGCACCGCCGCCGGCTGCCACGACGCGCACACACCGTCGTGGATCTACGTGGCCGCGCTACCGCCGTTCCTCGGCACGGGCTTCGAGGTTCGCGCCGTGGCCCCGCACGAGCCCTTCAAGCCCTTCGCCGGTCCGCCAGTCGCGCCACCGGTGAGCACGCCTTCGTCAATGATCATCGTCACGGTGATCGGCACGCTTGCAGGCGCTGGCACCCTCGGCCTGATACTCACGGGAAGGTCCAAGCGATGACAGAGCAGAAGCGTCCCGAGACTGCCGAGAAGACCGCCCCCGAGGGCCTGACGCTCTCACGCAGGAGCTTCCTCGAGGGGCTCGGCGCCACGGCGGGCATCTTAGCCGCGGGTACCGTGCCGGCGCTCCTCTCGGCTGGTGCAGGTGCTGCCACGGCGGCCGAGCCGAGCCTGTCGGAAGACCCGCTTGCGTCGATCATCGAGGAGAACAACGCGGTCAACTACCCCGGCAAGCCCGTGAAGTACGCCAAAGCTGCGGGCAAGCAGAAGTGGGCGATGGTCATCGATGTGAAGGCGTGCATCGGCTGCAGGCGGTGCGTGTACGCGTGCGTGGAGGAGAACAATATCGGTCGGAACTCGGGGTTCACCTACATCCAGGTGCTTGAGATGGAGCCGGGCCGCATCGACCTTGAGCACTCCGAACTCCACTATGCCGAGGGTGGCAATCCGAACAAGTGGTACCTGCCGGTCCAGTGCATGCAGTGCGCGAAGCCTACGTGCGTGTACGGTTGCCCGGTCATCGCAACGTGGAAAGAGCCCGACGGCATCGTCGTTATCGACTACGACAAGTGCATCGCGTGTCGCAACTGCATGGTCACGTGTCCGTATGACGCGCGTCACTTCAACTGGGTCGAACCCGAGGTCCCCAAAGAAGAGCGGAACCCGGATGTTCCGGTCGAAGAGAAGGCGGGCGTGGTGGAGAAGTGCACCTTCTGCATCCAAAGAACGCGCAACGGCCAGACCACTGCGTGCGTGGAGGCCTGCCCCGTGGGAGCACGCAAGTTCGGCGATCTCAACGATCCCGAGAGCGAGGTCTCGATCATTCTGAAGACCCGCCGTGTGTGGCGCCTGAAGGAAGAAACCGGGAACGAACCGATGATCTGGTACGTGGGGTGATGCGACGTGGCTAAGAAGCTGATTACCGCAAACGGTCCCGGCATCTACCGCTTCATCGGCGTCGACTTCAATGTGGGCTCGCTCAAGAACGCGGGCCGTCGCTACTGGGCGTTCGTCGCGCTCCTCGGCATCATCATCACCGTTGGCATCGTTGCGTGGGGAACCGCGCTCGCGCAGGGCGGCTCGGTCATGGCGATGCGCGACAACTACCCGTGGGGCCTGTGGTTCACGAACTACATGTACTACGTGGGTCTCTCGGCAGGTGGGCTCATCGTCTACGCGAGCGTGCATCTCTTCGGTGCCGAGCAGTTCAAGCCGCTGTCGCGTCTCGCGGTGCTGCAGGCGGGTGTGCTCGTGATGCTGGCGCTTCTTGGCATCATCACCGACATGGAGCGTCCGTGGCGCGCGATCTACATGCTGCTGACGCCGAACGGCTCATCGCCGTTCGTCTACACCGGGAGCGCCGCCAACATCTACATGGCTATTTGCTTCGTGGACCTGTGGGTGCTCATCACAGGGTACGGCGGCAAGAAGCTGGCGCATCGAATGACGCTCATCGCGCTGCCGTTCGCCATCTACCTGCACACGACGACCGCGTTCGTCCTGTCGCTCAACAAGTCGCGTGAGCTCTGGAACTCGGCGGTCATGGTGCCGATCTTCCTGACCTCGGCAACCGCGTCGGGTATCGCATTGCTGCTGATATGCGCGTACATCATGCAGAGCCTCGGGGTGTTCAAGTTTGCGGCCAGTATGTTCCGCAGTCTCTCCACACTGCTCGCGACCGTCATCATCATCGATCTGTTCCTGTTGCTGGTGGAGATCATGACCGTGTTCTGGCCCACCTCGGCCAAGCCCGGTCATGCGGCGCGACTCGCGCACTTCTTCACAGGTGAGTATGCGTGGGCGTTCATCCCCGTGCTGATACTCGGGATAAGCGCGTTCGCCCTGCTTGCCGGCCGCAAGACCAGACATCTGCCGGCTATCCAGCTGACCGCCTCGGCCATGTACGTCGTGGCCATCTTCCTGAAACGCTACTCGCTCATGTCCATGGGCTTCTCCACGAACCCGCTCGGCCAGTACTCGTCGCCGTACTTCCCCAGTCTCGTGGAGGCGCTCATCGCGCTCGGTCTGCTCGCGGTGGGACTGCTCATCATGACCCTGAGCGCCAAGGTGCTTCCGCTGCAGGTGCCCGAGGATGACGAGGAGCCGTCCGCCTCCGCGGCGGCAGCACCCGTCGCCGAGGCAGGGTGAGTACTCCGTGAGCGCACGCGAAGCGTGGTCACGATCGCGCTTGTCGCGCATCGCAATCATCACGGGCGTGCTCGTGGTGCTTGTCAGCGCGCTCGCGGTCGTCGTGCCGCTCTCGCAGACGTCGACTGCCAAGTTCTTCTCGCGCTATCACCTGCTCGAGCGTCGCTACGTGAACCTCGGCAACTCGGCCCATGAGGGAATCGGTTGCCGCGCGTGTCACGAGACCGACCCACTCGGAAACGCCGTTGCGCTCCTCGGCGACTACTACTCGACGATCCTCACGGCGGGACCCACGCCGCAGTACTTCACGTTCACGCCGCCGGAGAACGAGGCATGCGTGTCGTGTCACGAGGACGCATGGAGCGCGAGCGGGGAGCGGGTGGGCAAGATCCCGCACCCTGCTCACGATCGCGTGGCCACCGAGACCCGCGAATGCGTCGGCTGCCACAAGTGGACGGCGCACCTGGAGCCGTATCTCGAAAAGCACAAGCAGATGCCGTTCTCCGGCGTGTGCGTCGCGTACGGTTGTCACGTGGGGACCAAGACCACCGAGCAGTGCTTCGACTGTCACCACGTCTTGCACGAGAGCGCCGATCAGTGGAAGACCGCGCATGTGGGAGTCGTTGAACGCGTGGGCAGCAACGCGTGCCTCGAGTCATGCCACACCGTGGCGCAGTGTCAGCAGTGCCACACCACGGGTACGGTGCCGAAGTTCACCGGCCTCACCATCGAAATCGGCATGAAGGCGATTGAGGCCCTGCATGTGAAGCCCGAGTGGACCGAGCAGTACCACGGAGCCGAGGCACTCAAGGCGCGGGACAAGTGCCTGCTGTGCCACCAGTCTCAGGGTGAGTGCCAGGAGTGTCACCGGGAGCGGCCCGTCTTCCACGGCCCCACGGCCACCTGGATCGGCAGGCACCAGAAGGCCACCGACAAGCGAGACGACCCGCGATGCATCGAGTGTCATGAACAGGTGTGGTGCAACGACTGCCACGACCAGTTCAAGGAGATGAGGTAGGTGCGTCGCCGTCTGGTGATATGGGCGCTTGTCGGCCTCGTTCTCCTCGTCGTTGTGGCCATCGCGCTGCCGATTTTCTCCACGCTTCAGCCAGGCTACTATCGGCGCTACCCGGCCCTCGGCCCGAGGATGGATCACTGGACCGTTTCCACGCACGCTCGTATCACGTGCGGCGAATGCCACATCGAGCCCGGGGTCGGTGGCTTCTTCTCCTTCTCGGCTCACGCCATCCCGGCGTTCTACTCGCAGATTCTGCAGGGCCCGGACACGACGAACCTCCTCGGCGCGCCTTCCCGGGCCGCATGTCGGAAGTGCCACACAAGCTATCGTGCCGTTGCGCCCAGTGGGGATCTGCTCATCCCGCACAAAGCGCATGTCGAGATCCTGAACATGGAATGCTCGGCATGCCACAAGGACCTCGTGCACTCGCTCAACCGTCACGGCTTCAACCGGCCCGAGATGGAGATCTGTCTCACGTGTCACGACGGCGACGCCGCTACCGATGAGTGCGTGAAATGCCACACCCGTAAGCAGACTCCAGCCTCACACGCCGGCAAAGACTGGCTGCAGATCCACGGTCGCGCTACCGGGCTGGAGGATTGCGCGCAGTGCCATGATTGGACGCCCGGCTACTGCGCCGAGTGCCATGAGAAGCGCCCTGAATCGCACGTGGGCAACTGGAAGAAGGGGCACGCCGGTCCGGCGGTTGAGCGCGGAGACGGGTGTCTTGTCTGCCACGGCGGCGAGGAGTTCTGCAACACATGCCACTAAAGCCGAACAGCGAACTCGGGAGCAGCCCGCGCCGGAGTCACAGACTCATACGAGTCGGACTCGTCGTGTTTGCTGTTCTCGTGCTGCTCGTTCTTCCCGGCTACCTTGCGAGTCGCCCCGGTTTCTTCGAGCGGTACCCCTCGCTCAGCGATCAGTACGGTCCCTGGTCGAAGTCGACGCACGTCGAAGCTGGTTGCGAGGGGTGTCATGTGTCGCCGGCGGTCGGCTCCCGCGCTGCGTACCGTGTGCGAATGGTCGGCGAGTTCTACCGTTCAATCGTCTTTCGGGCGAAGGCCCCGGCGGTCTTCTCGGCTCCCACCAACGAAGCGTGCCTCACCTGCCACAGTGACCTGCGCTCCGTCTCCCCTGCAGGTGACTTGCAGATACCGCATAGAGCGCACGTGACCGTTCTGGAGATGCAGTGCATCGAGTGCCACTCCTACCTCGTTCATGAGTTGAATCCGCAAGGCAAGCACACGCCGACAATGGAGGGGTGCCTTACATGCCACGACGGCGACCGCGCGAAAGACGCGTGCACGGCGTGTCACACCGCGAAGGCCGCCCCCGCGACACACAGCGGTGCCGACTGGCTCGTGGTGCACGGAACCAAGAAGGATGACCCCGCCTGCGTTTCATGTCACCAGTGGAAGGACGACTGGTGTGCCGATTGTCATTCTCAGCGGCCGGCCTCACACGGTAGCGACTGGCGGGCTGTGCACGGGGAGGCGGTCAAGCGGAATCGGAGCTGCGAGGCATGTCACGACGGGCCATTCTGCATTCGTTGCCACGGTGAGGTTCCGCCGGACAACTTCGATGCCGGCCTGAAGATCGTGGAGTAGGTGAGCTGATGCAGCGCAAGCGGATGCTCACCATCGTGGCCGTAGTGTTCGGTCTGATTGCGCTTCTCTTCGCCTTCGATGTCGGTACCGCGTCGCCGCGTCTGTGCATGTCATGTCACGAAATGGCCTCGCGTGCGGGCTCGTGGGAGCAGTCGGGACACGCCACAGTCACCTGCGTGAAGTGCCACCAGCAACCGCGCCCCTGGTACGCGCTCCCCTTGAAGGTGGTTGACCGAGGCAAGCTGCTGACCCGGGACACCCTCGCGCATCTCTCGGGCGCGTACGACGACCCGGTGGAGACGCGCACGGCCGGAGTCGCGCCGATGCCCGACGAGGTGTGCCTCCAGTGCCACAGCCCGAACAGGACCGCAACCTCCGGCTACCGCATCCTCATCGATCACGCCGAACACGCCAAACGCAACGGGTCGTGCGTCTCGTGCCACGTGCGCACCGCGCATCCCGAGGCGTCGCGCGGAACCGCGCTCACGCTTATGGCGCAGTGCTTCACCTGCCACGGCACCCCACAGCAGCCGGATGCCTCGGCCGAGTGTGGTGTCTGCCACCCGGCCGGTTACGAGCTGCTTCCCTCCTCCCACGAGGGCGACCAGTGGAAGGATGGACGGCATGGTGACATCGCGGGGGTCGATGTCAGCCAATGCGGCATGTGCCACGAGAAGAGACTCTGCGACTCATGCCACGGCGTCGAGATGCCGCACCCGCCTTCGTGGATTGAGGAAGAGAGCGGGCACTCGGATGTTGCCGAGCGCGATCCCGCAGTCTGCGTGCGCTGCCACAACAGCGCACCGAGTATGTGCACGATGTGCCATCACGAGAGCTATGACACCGCCGAAGGTAGCTGGCTTCAGCAGCACGGGGTTCGGGTCAATGACGCTGGCGCAGCCGGCTGCATCGAGTGCCATGGACCGCTCTACTGCGTTGACTGCCACATCGGCGGACCGGGTTAGCGCGCGGAGCGTCCGTGCGGATTCGGCGTGCAGTGCTGTATCATGTGGCACTGCGAGCCCAGCGTGGGCGATTAACTCAGCGGGAGAGTGCCTCCTTTACACGGAGGAAGTCGGGGGTTCGAACCCCTCATCGCCCACCATCTCCCTTCTCCACCACAGTGCCCTCGTCCTCGGCCGGGGCACTTTCTTTTCGCGACAGAAGGTTATGGGTGGTCTTGCTAGAATGACATCCTCATCAGGTCCGACGGAGGTGCGCGGTGTTGCCGATACTGCTTGGACTGCTGGTATTCGCGGTCCTCGTGCTGGTCGCGTCGCTCTTTGATCCGATCGGCTGGGGGTACTTGCTCTCCAGCCGCGTTGAGACAGTCGCCGAGGCACGTCTCTCGGAGCCATTGCTCGGCCTGCCGATCGTGTACATCGTCGCGGCGCTTACCGCGGGAGTCGGTGTGGTGGCGTCCATGGAGCTGGTGCACGTGCTGTGGCGAGCAGCGCTCGGCATAGCGGTGGCAACGTTCCTTCTCGGCACGATGTGGGATATGCGCCGTCGTCGGGGCACGCTTGCTGTCTACATCAGGTTGCGCCGAGAGGAACTCAGCTTCCATCCCACCGGCGAGGTCATCGAGATTCCGAAGCTGATGTTCGTGACACTCAACGAGCCGAGTCCGGTCATCTGGCTTCTTGCCTCAGCGGCGCTCGTCGTGCGGGCCGTGGCCGAGTTCCCCGTCGAAGGATGGTGGGGTGTTCTGCCGCTCGTGGCGCTCGCGGGTCTCGGCGTCTGGGCGTGGAACCGGCAGCAGAACAGCGTCTGGGAGCCGATTGCGAGGCGCCTGCGACGGGCGTCGTTTCTTGACGGCGACCGGCTCATCGAACATCTCGAGGACGCGCTCGATGTCGATCCCGAGGTTATGCTCGTGCGTCATGAGGCCGATGCGATGGTCGCTCGGATTGTGACGGGCAGCTAGAGTCACAGTTCCTCAGCGAAACTCAGGCTTTCTCAGGCTTAAAGGAGGGCGCCCGGGGCCGACGAATCAGTCGGAACCTGAGTATTTGGAGGAGCCATGATGGAGAGTGCATCCCGGCAGTCGTCGGAGGAGTCGCTCGGCAGGCGTGTCTTCGAGGTCAGCAAGCAGCGTGCTGTCGAGCAGTGCCTCGCGCGGTGGCGCAACGGACTTAAGGCCGATTGGTCGCTTCTTTCCCAGGACGATATCGTCAATCTGCGCTGGATAGCGGGGGAGCTTTGGGCAGCGCGCTCGCGCGAGGAGTGGGACAGCCTGCACTTCAGCAAGGTCGATCTGCGCAACACGCGCATCGTCGTCGCCCACGCCGACCGCCTGCGCCGACACCGCGTGAACCACGCGCAGACGATCTCCGTTGTCGTCGATCTCCTGCACGCCGCCCGCGAAGCCACGTACGCCGCAGAGCGGGTCAGCGATGGCCGGCTGCCCTCTTAGGCCGAGGTCGGAACTCTCGGCAGGGACTCTACCTCGATGTAGATGTTGCGAACCTGTGGGAACTCGGCTGTGATGGCGTCCTCGATCCGGTGCACCGCGCGGTGCACCGTCTCGACGTGGATGCCCTGCTTGAACTGCACACCCACGTTCAGAATCATCTCGTGGCTTCCCATGTACATAGTCAGCACGTCGCCGCGTAATGCTCGACAATCATTCCGTTCGGGCAGAGTATTGCGAGAAGGCAGAGCGCGTTCGTCCGTGGAGAGCCGAATCGCATGAGAACATCGCTCCGAATCGCACTCCTTGTGGCTGCTACAGCGCTTCTGTTGTCCGGCTGCGCCATCCCTGTGGCGCCCCGCGTGACGCTCGGCGGCGTGCCCATCGAGCCGTACGTGGCTGACACCATCCGCGAGCGATCTCAGGGCCTTCAGGGCTTCGATGGTCTGGCCGCGAACGAAGGAATGGTGTTCGTCTATCCCGACGAAGCGGTGCGAACCTTCGGCATCAAGGGCGTCGGCTTTCCGATCGATGTTGTGTTCATCGGCGTCGATGGCACCGTCAGCGGCGTCGAGTCGCTGTCGCCGGGCGATGCGCGAAGGGTTCAGTCGCCCGGACCGTCGCGGTACGCGGTCGAGCTGCCAGCGGGTTGGGCCGAGGCCAACGGTGTCGGCGTCGGCTCGGAGTTCGTGTACGAGGTCGAGCGCTAAGCCCGCGTCTTGCCGAGGTAGACCATCGTAAGGCGATCGCTCGCCCGCGTGCGCCGAAGCTCCTCGTATCCCAGCGATGTGTAGAGGCCGAGCGTCTCGGCACTGGCGTGGCCCGTGAAGAGCTCGAAGCAACGTGCAGCCGGAAAGCGCTCCTCGATTGCGATCGCGAGCGCTCTGCCGATGCCGCGACCCTGCATCGTCGGCTCAACTGCGAGTCTTCCGACGAAGCACGTGTCCCCATCTATCGTGCCGAGGACCGTGCCCACGAGACATCCGTCGCTGAGCGCCTTGAGCACCACATGATCCGGGAAGCGAGCCCGGAACGCCTCGGCGGTCTCCGCAAGTGGCGGCAGATTCGGCTCACCGTATTGCTCGGCAACGGCGGCGAACGCGCGCTTAATCAGCGCGAGAATCTCCTCGGCATCGCCCGGGAGCGCCGCCTCGATGCGAACTGCGCTCACGCGGGGACTTCCACCTTCGCACGTGGATCGAACGGGTTGGTGCGGACCGCAAGCGAGTAGAGGTACGGGTAGTTCGACTTCAGGTGCTGCAGGTGGCCCAGCCACTGGCTCGCGAGGGCGACATACGCGCGCTTGACGTCGCCCGAAAGGTGCGCAAGATCGCTCTCCGGCAGTGCGCCGAGGTCCTCGCGATGCGCCAGCTCGTCGGCAAGGTGGAAGACTGCCCAGAGCGTGTCGGTGAACGACTCGTGCTCGAGCAGGTTCTGGTTCTCAAGCAGCCGAAGGAGGAAGCTCCGTTCCGTCGCGAGGTAGTCACGGATGGCGACCAGGTTGCCGTCACGTGCGTCCACTTTGAAGTCATGTCGCGCGATGTCAGCACGGGCCCGGTTGAACCGCGCGTCGTCCCACGACGCCTGCGGCACGAGGTCGTCGCGCACCTCATCGACGTCTGCATCGCAGACGGCGAGCATGCCGAGGAGCTCGGTGCCGACCTCGGCGAAGAAGGCGCCGATGACCATGTTGAGCTTGTGCAGCAGGTCGCGCTTGGCGCGGCGCTCGAGGAGCGTGTGGAGGACGAGCGTGACGAGCAGGACTTCGATCGGCACGAAGGCGATGTCACCGATCAGGTAGATGAAGATGTGGTGGACGTCACGGAAGATGAGGTAGTGGCCGAAGTACAGGATGGCGGACGCGGCCACGAGGCCGATCGCGAGTTTGAGGCGCCAGCGTCGCTCGTTCATGCGGTCTCCTCGGCGGGTTCGGGGTCTGTCGGCATCGTACCCCGAGGGGGTATACACCACGCAACGAAAACTTCTGTCATGTGGAGGTGTCTGATGACGCGGTCGCTGCGCGCGTGGTCGCTCGTGCTCGTGCTCGCTGCACTGCTCTTTGTACTTGCCGCCTGCGGTGGAACGCCTACTGCGGAGCCCGCTCCGACGGTACCGGCTGACGGCAGCGCGGGTGCCCTCGACGGGGCGGCACTCGTCGATTCCTTGTGTACCGGGTGCCACAACCGTGAGCGTATCGACGCTGCGCAGAAGGACCTGGCGCAGTGGCAGGCGACGATCAACCGGATGGTCACGGACAACGGTGCGAAGGTCACCCCCGAGCAGCAGTCGGCGATAGCGATCTACCTCTCGAATCGCTAGCACCGGGGCGGTGTCTTGCGCGACGGTGACGGCGGCAGCATAATCGGCGAGCATCATTGCCGCCCGATGGAGTCCGCGTGCCCGATTCGGCCATACCTGACGTACCCACCGTCGAGATCAGACAGTATGACCTGCCACTGACATCGCTTCGTGTTGGCGTTGCCGGTCAAGGGCCTCCCGTAATCATGGTCCCGGCCACGATTTCGCTCATCGAAGACTGGTCAACGCTGATCCAGTTCATCGGCACCAAGTACACCGCGCACTTCTTCGAACTCCCTGGTCACGGCGGCAGCACGCCGTTCGAGGGCGGCTACACGGCCGACAAGGTTGCCGACACCGTCGGGCATCTCGCCGACGCGATCGGCGCCGAGCAGTTCTCATTGCTCGGCTTCTCATTCGGTGGGCTTCTGACGCTTAAGGCGCTCAAGCAGCATGCCGACCGGATCGATCGCGTCGTGCTCTTCGCGCCGTTCGTGACGAGCCGCGCGCTCCGACACTCGCCCGCGAAACTCGCGCTGCTCAAGAGCACGATCGTCGCGCTGCGGCCCGAGCTTGCGCGCCGAGGGATGCTCTCGCTGCTCAAGAATCCAGCTACCGTGTCGATCATCGACTGGTACATGCGGGCTGTCGGTAAGTTCGAGACCGCTGCAGACCTGAGCGCGCGCCTTTCGAGCTTCTCGGCATCCACGCTCGACGTGTTGCTGTCGCAAGTCGAGCACATCCTCACAGCGCGGGACGCGGACATCGCGGGCCCCTATGATGCGCCGTGCATGTTCGGCATGTCGGTCAACGACCCGATGCTCGACTTTGGCGTGACCGCCGAGTTCGTCCACGAGCAGTTCGCCAGCGTGCACGAAGTGCGCTGGGACTGGCCGTACCACGCGACGCCTCGACCCTTGACGGTCGAGGAGTACACTGCGGACTTCAGCGAACTCCTGGAGTGGTAGGGCGACACCCGCTGCTGTTCGCCTCGGAATCGGGTATCGTCTAGTTCGGAGCAACACCACCGAGGGAGGAACCATGAGCGACGATATCATCACGCCCGACGACGAGGCTGTCGACGACCGGTTCGAGGATCTGCTGGGCGAGGACCTGGTCATCTCCAAGATCGAGGCGGACGACCTCTCACTCAGCACGAGCCTGATCGGCACAGCCACCGTGATCGACGCCGCCCTCAACGGCTCGGGGGCCGGCGCGATTCTCGCCAGCAACGACGTCACGATGAGCATGGCGGGTGCCGGTATCATCGGCGCGCAGGGCGACATTTCGGTTGAGCGCGGCGGCGCGGGCGTGATTCTCGCTGCCGGCAACGTCGCCATCACGCAGGGCGGCGCCGAGACGATCATCTCGGGCGGTTCGGTGAGCGTTGACAGCGGCGGCGCTGGCATCGTGGTTGCCCGCGAGGTGGCTATCAAAGACGGCTGGGTCGGCATCGTTGCCGGCAGCAACGTCGAGATCGCTGAGGGCGCCGAGGTCATGTTCGGCCCGCGCGAGGCGATGTACTTCGGCGCGGCGTTCGGTGCCGTGCTCGGGCTTGTCATCGGCCTGTTCGCGCTCATGCGCGGTGGGGGCGACGAGGGCTAGCTTCGGAGCTGCCGATGAGCCGCATTCGCGTTGGCACGTGCTCGTGGACCGATAAGACGATGATCGAGGCGTGGTATCCGCCGCAGATCTCGTCGGCCGAGGCGCGCCTGCGCTACTACGCCGAGCGCTACGACACCGTTGAAGCCGACTCGCCCTTCTACGCCATCCCGCGACCGGTCGTTGCCGAGAACTGGGCGAAGCGCACGCCTGAGGATTTCGTCTTCCACGTGAAGGCATTCGGGCTCATGACGCGCCACTCGGTCGATGAGCGGCGGCTGCCGCCCGAACTTCGCGAGCTCGTGAGCGATGTCGATGAGCGGGGACGCGTGCGTCACCCCTCGGCGGAGCTTCTGGACGCCTCGTTCGACTGCTTCAACGAGTTCATCTCACCGCTGCGCGACGCGGGCAAGCTCGGCGGCGTGCTCCTGCAGTTCCCGCCGTATGTGGCCGCGACGGATCACGCGCGCATGCACGAGCACCTCGGCTACATCGAGTATGCCGCCGAGAAGCTCGGCGACACGCGTGTGCTCGTGGAGTTCCGCCACCCGTCGTGGGTGACCGGAACGCGCCTGTCCGAGACGATGAAGTTCCTCTCGGACAGGGGGCTCGCGTACGTGAGCGTGGATGCGCCGCAGTTCCCCGACCGCTCGACGATGCCGCCCGTTACGGCTGCGACGTCGGACTGGTCGTACGTGCGGCTGCACGGGCGCAACCGCGAGACGTACTTCGGGAAGAACGCGAGCGCGGCGGATCGCTTCGATTACCTCTACACCGAAGACGAGCTCGCCGAGTGGTCGCCGCGCGTGCGCGAACTTGCCGCCGAGAGCGACACGACCTGGGTGATGTTCAACAACTGCAAGTACGACTATGCGCCGAGAAACGCACGTGAGATGGCCGAAGTCCTTGGCGACATCGCCCGCCCGTATGGCGAGGACGCGCCGAGGGAGCCTGAGCGCGGACAGCTGAACCTGGGCGTCTAGTCGCGCCTGCCCATCCAGGAATCGACGAACTGCTCGGCGAGCGCCATCGTCTGCGCCTCGATGCTGTCCATGCCGACCTTCGCGGGATCACCGAACATGCGCCCCGAGAGCGCGAGTGAGATGGCGCCGTGCAGGCCCGCCCAGTTCACACGTGTCATCGTGGCGGGATCGAGCGAGGCCGGGAGCTCGCCGGAAGCGACAGCGTCTTCGATCAGCCGCTGGCTGTCGCGAAACGTGGGGGGCTGCACCGAGCCGGTCTCGGCATCGAGGGGTCTGATCGAATCGTGCTGGAACATCAGGCGGTACAACCCCTTGTGCTCCAGGGCCCAGCGAATGTACCCGCGGGCGCGGTTTCGGATTCGCTCGCGCCCGGTGCCGGTGCTGGCCGCCTCGGCCATCGCCTCCGCGAACCAGTCGAAGGCCCGCACCACGGTCTTGTCGAGCAGCTCGTCCTTATTCGTGAAGTAGATGTAGATCGTCGTTGCGGTGTAGTCGATGCGCCGGGCAACGCCGCGCATCGTGACTGCGTCAGGTCCGCTCTCTTCGATGATATCGGCTGTAGCGCGCAGAATCATCTCAGGCAGATCGGGGTTGGGTCGACGTCCCACAGGGGGCGCTCCTCTCGGGGGTGACTTCCTTAATAACTTAACACCTGCGTCGAGTTATCGCACTGCAGGTCTCGCGTAGTCGTTCCGAATGTCCTGCACGAGTTCGCCGTCGAGCACCTCGAGAATGCGATCGGTCTGCTGCGCCACGTTCCGGTCGTGCGTGACGATCAGGAACGAGGTGCCCGCCTCCTTTCGGTGCTGTCAGAACGTTCCCGCCCGAGGAAGGGAGGCGTAGTGCACGTTCAGCATCGTTCCAGAGTGATACCCCCTGGGTATACACGTAACGAGAAGGTGATCACCATGA
>CAKMKD010000180.1 GCA_927439865.1 uncultured Coriobacteriia bacterium
CCCCAGGGCCGTGCTGTCGCGTGTCATCACGTGCGACGTACATCCGAAGTCACGGGAGTTGAAGTTCGATGGTGGACAGGGGTATCGGGGACTACTTCATCTCAGACGCGGACGAAGACTCCCTCGACGACGAGTTGCTGACTGCACCTGTTGTGGTGCCGTCGTCGCAGGCGGTTCCTCAGCCCGCTCCGGTCGTGCCCTTGGCGGCACCGACGCCCGCGCCCGCCGCAGCGCCTGTCGCCGAGCCGGTGGTTCCGACGGCTGCCCAGGTGCCCGTTGCAGTTGCGGTGAACGCTCCTCGACCTGAGGCGACATCGCGTCAGGCGACGCGCGAGGAGCGTCTCGCAGCAGCACTTAACCAGCTGATGCAGGACGATCCGGACATTCAGGCAGCGGCGCTCGTGAGCCTCGATGGGTTCACGATGGCCTCGGCGCTCCCCGCAAGTATGCAGCCCGATCGCGTGGGCGCCATGTCGGCCGCGATTCTCGGCCTTGGCGAGCGCGCGGCCGCAGAGCTTGGACGCGGGCATCTTTCTCAGGTATTCATTGAGGGCGACAGTGGCTACGTGCTGCTCATGGCGGCAGGTGACCGCGCCGTCCTCACAGTCATGGCCGATACGAACGCGAAGCTCGGTCTCGTCATCTACGATATGCGCTCGACAGCCGGTAACATCGCCGAGATTCTCGGCTAGGACGCCCGGCACTCCGGGGGAAAGGCACGTACCAGGCCGATGGCACTTCGCGGCAATCTCAGGGACTTTTCGCTACCCGATGTCTTCCAGCTCGTACAACTGAGCAAGAAGACGGGTGTTTTGCGCATCGCAAGTTCAGACGCCGAGGGTAGCATCTGGTTCCGGGATGGCGACGTCTTCTTCGCACAGTCGAATTGGCACAGCGATCCGCTCGGGCAGAGGCTGGTCACGACTGGTCGAATCACGCCGAGTGCGCTCGTGAAGGCGCTCGAGATTCAGAAGACGGAGCCGGCGGGCGGTCGTCGTCTCGGGCAGATTCTCGTTGACGAAGGTTACCTGACGGACAAAGTGCTCGAGACCTTCGTGCAGGAGCAGATCCAGGACACAATCTTCGACCTGATGCGTTGGGATGAGGGCGACTTCGATTTTGAGGTCCTGCCTGAAGTGACCGATGAGGACATCGGACTGTCCGTCTCCATCGAGAACATCGTGATGGAGGGCAGCCGTCGGCTTGAAGAGTGGAACCGCATCAAAAAGAAAGTCGCCTCCGTCGAAATGGTATTCAAGATGGCGACGGCCCCCGGTGAGGGGACATTCGAGATATCGCTGAAGCCGAGCGAATGGGCACTGCTCCTGCTTGTCGACGGAACCCGCACCGTGTCTGAGCTCGCGACCGAGATGAACAAGACCGACTTCGAGGTCGCTCGTGTGATCTACGGCCTCTTCTCGGCAGGACTGCTTGAGGTTCCCGCCGAGGACGAGGTGGAACGTCTCCGCAACGAGCGGGCCGGTCGTGAGGATAAGCGTGCCCACATTGAGGCCGAACGACGCGCTCGTGATGAAGCCGCCGCGATAGAGGCAATCAACATCGAAGCTGAGGTCGCGGCTGAGGCCGCGGCGCGTCGCGCGTCCGAGGAGCAAGCGGTCGTCGAGCGCGCTCAGGAAGCCGCCGCCGAGGCAGCCGAAGCCAGAGACGCTGCCGAAGCCAGAGACGCTGCAGTCGCGGCCGCGCTTGCAGCAGCAGAGGAAGAAGCGCGTCAGACCCCTCACGAGGAGCCCGAGTTCCTATCGGTTGGCAAGTCGAGCGCCTCGGCCGACGATATGGCGGTCTTTGCCGAGGTGATGGAGGCGGTTCTCGAGCATCCGGTCGAGATCGTGGCAGTCCCCGAGCCCGAGCCCGAAGCCGAGCCAGAGCCAGAAGCCGAACCTGAACCCGAACCTGAGCCAGAACCGGAGCCGGAAACGGAGCCGGAACCGGAACCTGAGCCAGAACCGGAACCTGAGCCAGAGCCCGAACTCGACGCCGAGGCTCTCTTCGGTGCCCTCACTGCTGAAGAGGCGTCGGAAATACCGGCACCGCCAATTGCTGAAGAAGTCCCGTCAGACGAAGTTGTCTCAATCGAGTCCGCTGATAGGCTGACCACGGGCGACCTTGAAGCCGATTTGAGGGCTCTCGGTTTGGGTGAAGTCCCGGTCGAGCTGTCCGTTGAGCCAACATCAGACCCCGCAGATGATGGCCAGTCGGCGTACTTCGACATTCCGCCAGCGCCGGTCTCCGAACCCGAACCGGAACCCGAGCCCGAACCCGAACCCGAGCCCGAACCCGAACCGGAGCCCGAGACTGTCAGAATTTCCTCGGTCACGAGCGACCTGGATGATCTGCTGCGCTCTCTCTCATCGGACGACGAGACGCTCGAGCCTGTGCAAGCCACCACTGGTGTGATTTCAACCGACGCGTACCTTGCCGAGTTTGAGGGGGACTCCACCCTCAACTACGGTCTCGGCGACGAGATAACAGCTCTGACCGGCGGGGGCGGCGCGGCGCGTTCGCGCCCGGTCGCCACGGTTGGCAAGATCCCGGACACCGGGGATGGTGTTGTTCTTCACAGGGACCAGCTTGTGGATCGTGACCTGCTCATGAAGATCATCGAAGGCATCGAGAAGCTCTGAGAACGGAGTCTGCGGTATGCAGTCAGTGAAAGTCGTCGTCACAGGGCCATTCAACGCAGGAAAGACGACCTTCATCAAGTCGGTCAGCGAGATCACAGTGCTCTCCACAGAGCGCCAGGTCAGCGATGTCTCGGGCGAAGGTGGGGGAGAGACTACGGTTGCGATGGACTTCGGTCGCATTACCATCTCGGATGACGTCGTTCTCTACCTCTTCGGCACTCCGGGACAGGAGCGCTTCTCGTTCATGTGGGAGACACTTTCCGAGGGCATGCTTGGGTTCGTGCTGCTCGTTGACGCGGCAAGCCCGGATTCCATCCGCGACGCGGCGTCGATGATTGAGTTCTTCACCGGTATGTCAGATGTGCCCTTCGTTGTAGCCGCCAACAAGGTCGACGCCAACGACTCCCAGACGCTTGCAGCTGTGCGCTCGAGTTTGTCGCTCGCCGACGATGTTCCTCTTCTCGCGTGCAACGCGAAGGAGAAGGACAGTGTCAAGAGTGTTCTTCTCGGTCTGCTCTATCGCATCCTCGACAGTATGAGATGACATCCGTGGATCCACGGCTCTACATCCTCGGCAGTCTACTGGTGCTCTTCGTGGTGCTGCTGGGGTACTTGTTCGCGTCTCTGCGGCGGTATGGCCGAGCTGTCCGAGAGGCTCGTGCGGCGGTCCAATCGCCCCCTGAGTCGATGGCAGATCCACCTGTCGCACTACCCGTGACCGACGACTCCGCTGCCGACATCTTCGCCACTGTCAGCGAAGGGTATGATGACGTTCTTGGCGCGCCGTTACGGACAGGCAACTGGATGCCCGATGCGCCGAACGAGCCTGTCGCGCATGCCGATGTGCCGGTGCCTGTTTCGAGCCCGGCGCCCCGCATTCCGCTACTCCCTGAGATCGGGCCGAAGGTTCAATCACCCGCACCGGCAGAAATCGATGTGGCGCTCGTGGCGCTTGCCGGTGAAGAACTCGATCATCGACGCCGCGTCGCGGATGGAATCCGGACTTGCCGCGTCAACGAGCAACACGAAGCCAAGCATGCCCTCGGAAAGCGTCTCCCACATAAACGAGAAACGCTCCTGACCCGGAGTGCCGAAGAGGTAGAGAACGACGTCATCCGAGATGGTAATGCGACCGAAGTCCATCGCAACCGTAGTCTCTCCCCCACCTTCGCC
>CAKMKD010000181.1 GCA_927439865.1 uncultured Coriobacteriia bacterium
CCTGCGGAACCGGATCCGGTATGCCGCTCGACGTACGGGCGCCGAGTCCGATCAGCACGAGGAACACCCCTGAGCCGAGGAAGTTCGCAGCGATCACCTTGTGCAGCAGGTGCTTTCGCGCGAGCAGCCCGTAGACGCCGATGGCGAAAAGCAGCGCGCCGGCGAGCGGGTAGAGCATCGTGGCGCTCATCGCCTGCCTCCGCCCGAATTGCCTGACGCCGATGAGAGGAACAGGATCACCAGACTCGCGCCGATTGAGAGCGTGAGCAGCGACTCGATGATGAGGATGAGCGTCTTGCGTGACTCCTCGGGATACTCCAGCAGCGTCCCACCTGCGGGAATCGAGAGCAGCGCGATTGCGAGGAACGTCAGGAAGCCCACTGCGAGCACAGCGCGCATCGCGCCCGCGCCCACCCACTGAGGGCGCGCGTGCCCGCTGAGCGCCAGCAGAATGCCTGCAGCCCCAATAACGGCGCCGCCTTGGAATGCGCCGCCCGGCTGAGTCGACCCGATCCACACGAGGTGGACGGCTACGACCAATGCCAGCGGCACGAGGAGTCCGGTGAGCGACGCTAGCACGGGCGTTGCGCGGTCCGAAATCTGCCGATAGAGGGCGCGAGGGTCCTCTCGGAGCGAGAGCACAGCCACCGTCGCGAGCATGAGGACCGCGATCTCGAGCAGCGTGTCATAGCCGCGGAAGTCCAGGAGCACCGCTGTGACGACGTTGGAGATGCCGCTCTTGTCGGCGGCCTCTGTCACCTGCACGCTCAGGCCCTCGGTCTGCGCCGGCAGCGAGACCACCGCGCGCACGATCACCGCGAAGATTCCAGCAGCCACCAGCGCGGGCAGCACCTTGAACTGTCGGAGTCGCTCACGCATCGGCGTCCTCATCCCTCGGCGGCGTGGGATACGGAGTCGACCGAGCGCGCAAATGCCCGACGGCGTCGAGCATGAGAGCGCCGGTGACGCCCGCGCCGATTGCTGCCTCGGCAAGCGCGACATCGGGCGCATCGAGGCGGACCCATGCGATGGCGAGGAAGAGTCCGAACACCACGAACATGACGACCGACTTGAACAGGCGCATCTCACTCAGCGCGCCCACGGCGATCCACACGAGGGCGCCGAGCAGCAGGATGTCGAAGACGACGCTCATCGCTGCGCCTCCCTAGTCCATGGCTTCACGCCGGCCGACCGCGCGGCTTCCGCCACCAGGTAGCATGCGGTGGCGCCTGCAACCAACACGAGCAGCCAGATCACAAGCAGCTTGAGCGCGATGATCGCCGAGCCCGAGCGTACCGCGAGTCCGACGCATACCAGGCCGAGGCCGAGGTTGTCGGACTTCGTGAGCGCGTGCAGGCGCGTGTAGACATCAGGGAAGCGCACGAGCCCGACCGAGCCCGCCAGGAAGAAGAATGCGCCGGCCGCGTAGAAGGCGTATTCGAGCGCGCGCACTGTCAGCTCGAGCGATGGCATCAGTCGCCCGCCCCCCATGCGCGCTTCACGAACGCCACCGCGGTGAGCGCGCCGAGCAGCGCGAACACCAGTGCAGCGTCGCGAAGCCCGCCTCGGCCGACCGCCTCGGCCAGCACGAGCGCGAGCGCAACGCCGGTTGTGCCGAACAGCATCGCCGCAAGCATGCGATCAGCGCCTGTCGGACCGCGCTCGATGCGCCATATGCCGAGCAGCGCCGTCAACATGATGAACGCCGCCAGAGCTGTGAGCACCGGATCCATCAGACAGCACCCCCTGATGCCTCGGCGAGAGCGATGCCGAACACCCCGGCCACGCGCTCCTCTACTTGCGCGATCTCGCCGATCACGTCTCCGCTGCAGTCGAGCGCGTGCACGACGAGCGTGTCACCGGACAGCTGTGCGGACAGCGTGCCCGGCAGCAGACTCAGCGTGTTGGCGAACAGCACTCGCGCCGAGACGTCCGTGAGCCGCAAAGGGTAACTGACGAAGCGGGGGTCGATCGGCATGCTCGGCTTGAGCGCTCGCATCGCCACATCCACGCCGCCGAGGACGGAGTTCACGAGGAAGTATCCGGCAAAACGCAGGGCGCCGAGGGGACTCAGGCCTGGAATGCCGTCGGGGCGGAGACTCATCGAGAGAGCTGCTGCGGCAAGTGCGACGAGGGCGCCCAACCACAGCGAGGAGCCGTCGCCCTCGGAGATGATCCACCAGACGGCCGCGATCACGATCCAGCGAACCAGAAACCGGCGCAGAGAGGTCAGCGTCATCATCCCTGCCATTGCGCCTGGGGCGTGATGACCTCCTGGCCACCCATGTACGGCCGAAGCACCTCGGGCACCACGATGCTGCCATCCGCCTGCTGGTAGTTCTCAAGGACCGCCACGAGCGTGCGCCCCACGGCAAGTCCCGAGCCGTTGAGCGTGTGCACCAGTCGGCTGCCCTTGAACGCGGCCGGGTCGCGGTACTTGATCGCCGCGCGACGCGCCTGGAAGTCCCAGCAGTTACTGCAGCTCGAGATCTCCTTGTAGTTGTCGTAGCTCGGCAGCCAGACCTCGAGGTCGTACGTCTTGGCGGCGCCAAAGCCCATGTCGCCGGTACACAGCACGATCACGCGATACGGCAGGCCGAGGAGCTGCAAGATGTTCTCGGCATCGGCCACCATGCTCTCGAGCTCGTCCATCGACGTCTCGGGCGTGGCGAACTTCACCATCTCGACCTTGTCGAACTGGTGCACGCGGATCATGCCGCGGGTATCTCGGCCAGCGCTGCCTGCCTCTTCGCGGAAGCACGGCGTGTATGCGCAGTAGTGGCGCGGGAGCGTGTCGCCCTCAAGCACGTCGTCGCGGTGAAGGTTCGTGAGCTGCACCTCGGCGGTGGGAATCAGGTAGAGGCCCTCGCCCGTCTTGAAGAGGTCGTCCTCGAACTTGGGGAGCTGCCCCGTGCCGGTGAGCGTGTCGACGTTGGCGAGCGCCGGCACCGACCACTCGGCGTACCCGCGCGCGCCGTGCGTGTCGAGCATGAAGTTGATGAGCGCGCGATTGAGCCGCGCGCCGTCTCGGCCGAGCACCACGAAGCGGCTACCGGCGAGCTTCACACCAGCCTCGAAGTCGATGAGGCCGGCCTCGGGCCCGAGGTCCCAGTGCGGCTTGGCCTCGAAGTCGAACTCGCGCGGCGTACCCCAGCGGCGCACCTCGACGTTCTCGGTCTCGTCGGCGCCGGCCGGCACGCTCTCGTGCGGCACGTTCGGGATGGTCAGCAGCAGCTCGCGCACCTCGGCATCAACGGTGCCGAGAAGCGTCTCGTCGGCCGCGATCTCTTCATTGATGACGCGCACTTCTTCCTTGCGCGCCTCGGCGGCATCGCGCTCGCCCGCCTTCATGAGCCCGCCGATCTCCTTGGACGCCTCGTTACGACGCGCCTGGCGTGATTCGACCTCGCCGATGAGACGGCGGCGCTCCTCGTCGAGCGCCACGAAACGGTCGAAATCCCACGTACCGCGACGGTTCGCAACTGAGGCGCGGACGAGGTCGAGGTTCTCTCGGACGAAGCGTGCGTCGAGCATGGTAAGCCTCCGGTCGGAGATCGTTCAGGGCGCGTTTTGTGTTAGCTGGCAGTATAGCCGAGAAGAACACGGGGGCGCGGCTTGGGGAGGTGTGCTGTGGGTAGTATCATATCGGTATCACTTCGCCATCGCCGAGGAGCCCCCATGACCGACTTCCTCATCCGCAATCTGGATCCACACGTGCTCGAGCAGTTGAAGAAGCGCGCAGAGCTGCATGGCCGTTCGCTGCAGGCCGAGGTCCACGACACCCTGAAGCGCTCGGTGCGCCTCAGCAAAGCCGAGTCGATCGAGCGCGCCAAGGCATTCCGGAACCATTTGCCCGTATCGACCACGGACTCGACCGACCTCATTCGCGAAGATCGGGACTCGAGGTGAGCGGATTGGTGCTCGATGCGAGCGTGATGGTCAAGCTCGTCATCACTGAGCCCGAGGCCCAGATGGCATGGAGCTTGTACGAAAGCACCAGCACGGCGGTTGTCCCCGACTGCGCGTTCGCGGAATGCGCAAGCGCTCTGTGGAAGAAGAACCGCCGAGAGGGCTACGCTGCGTCGGCCATGGAGGACGCATTTCGCCTGTTGAGTTCGATGGACTTCACCGTGGTCGAATCCGAGCCCCTTATGGAGCTAGCGCTGGGATTGGCCTTCTCTCTCGCTCATCCCGTCTACGACTGCATCTATGTGGCACTCGCCAGAGACACCGGCCTCCCGCTCGCCACCGCTGACGCCCGTCTTCGACAGATCGCGCAGTCTGCGGGGGTCGACGTCATCTGGATCGGTGCCGCTTAGCGCACCGTTCCGCCGCGTCGCCTCCAATGCGCTATGCTGTTTCTTATGAACCATGAAGAGATTCGCATCGGCAGCAGCGTCATCAAGATCGTCCGCGGTGACATCACGCAGGAACGCGCAGACGCCATCGTGAACGCCACCAACGCCAGCCTGAGGCCCGGCGGCGGGGTCTGCGGCGCGATTCACACGGCCGGCGGCCCGGCAGTGACCGAGGATTGCCGACGCGTGATGGCTGACCGCGAGCCGCTCGTTCCCGGCGAAGCAATCGCGACCGTAGCCGGTGATCTCAAGGCCCGCTACGTTATCCATGCGCTGGGACCGGTGTGGCATGGCGGCGAGCAGGGCGAGCCAGAGGCGCTTGCCTCGGCGTATCGCACGAGCATCGAGACTGCCGACAAGCTCGGCCTGCAGTCGGTCGCATTTCCGAGCATCTCAACCGGCATCTACGGCTACCCGCTGATGGCTGCAGCTCATGTCGCGCTGCGTGCTCTCCGCCTCGCGCTTGAGCGCGCGCACTCGGTACGCGAGGTCCGTGTCGTGCTGTTCGACGCGGACGCATACGAGATATGGCTCGGCGCTGCCCGCTGATCTCGCGCTACAATCGCCGCATGGAATCTCGTATCGAACTCACCCCCACCTCGGGGGAGGTGGGGGT
>CAKMKD010000182.1 GCA_927439865.1 uncultured Coriobacteriia bacterium
CCAGCGAGGGGAAAATCGCGCCGAAGCCGGCGAACCTTTCGTTCGAGCAGGCCGCTGCCGTACCAACGTCCGCCTGCACCGCGTTGCAGGCGATTCGCGACCATGGCAAGGTCCGGGCGGGGCACAAGGTGCTCATCAACGGCGCGTCCGGGGGTGTCGGACCGTTCGCAGTGCAGGTCGCGAAGGCTCTCGGCGCGGAGGTCACCGCAGTGTGCAGTACCGCGAACGTGGAGATGGTCCGGGGGATCGGCGCGGACCACGTCATCGACTACACCATGGAGGACTTCACTAAGGGGACGGCGCGTTACGACGTGATCATGGACAACGTCGCCAGCCACTCACCGTCGGCTACACGCCGCATGCTCACGCCTGACGGCCTTATGGTGCCGAGCAGCGGACATGCCGGCATGGGTTGGATCATCGGCGTGGGCCTGACGTCGATGTTCGTGCGTCAGCAAGGAGCCATGGTGGTCGCTGTCACGAACACCGAGAGCCTGCTCGCACTTAACGAGTTCATCGAGACCGGTAGGGTCGCTCCGATCATCGACCGGACCTATCAGCTTGCCGAGACTTCGGATGCGTTCGCCTACCTGGACGAAGGGCACGCGCGGGCCAAAGTCGTCATCGCTGTGGCGTCGGCGTAGTGAGTGGAAGAGGTGTCTATGCCAGCTGCTCATGACATGCCGGATGATCTCCCGACCGGGCTCGGCAGTCCGGCTCGGCGAGCACTCACTCGCGCCGGATACACCAGTCTGGACCAGCTGGCGACTGCGAAGGCGTCTGATCTGAGCCGCCTTCACGGTATGGGAGCCAAGGCAATCGGCCGGATCAGAGTGGCACTTGCGGCTCGCGGGCAGGGCCTGCGCGAAGAGGACGACTAGTATCCCAGCATCATTCGCCGTTCTCCTGCATTCAACCGTGCGACAATAGGCACAGCCGCTGAAGGAGTCCGCATGCCCGCTGTCCCGCGTTGCATGAGCACGCAGCACCCCGATAACGCGACCGTGCCGTTCTTTGCCACGTCTGGCGTGCTCGCCGGTGAAGACGAGATTCGCGAAGCGTTCTACGCGTACTCACACCTGGGGTGCGACGAACAGATGTGGGACGTCGAGGGCAAGGAAATCGACACCCACGTCGTCAAGAAGCTGCTGTCCTTCTACCCCGAGTACTTTCGCGATCACGTGCTGGGTGAGGACCTGCGTCTCACACTGCGAGTCCCGAATCCGACTGTAGAGACGACCGAGGCGAAGATTCTCCTCGAGACCCTGGAGAGCATTCCTCGGTCATATGACGCTGCTCGGCTCTTCTACGGCCGTGATGTCGCACCGATCTTCGAAGTAATCCTGCCGATGACGACCTCGGCGAGCTGCATTGACCGCATCTATCGCTACTACGTCGATCACATCATCCAACGGCAGCACACCCGGTTCCGAGGTGACGACGTCACCATTGCGGAATGGATCGGCGAGTTCGCCCCTGCGAGCATCGAGGTGATTCCGCTCTTCGAAGATGTGCCGACCATGGTGCGGGCGGCGGACATCGTGGAGGAGTACCTCGCGGACAAGGACGCCAGTGACCAGCGGGTGTTCCTCGCGCGCTCCGATACTGCGATGAACTACGGGTTGGTCTCCGCCGCGCTCGCTAACAAGATCGCGCTGGCCCGACTGGACGAGTTGTCCGTCCGCTCGGGCGTGCGACTTCATCCAATCATGGGAATGGGTTCAGCCCCATTTCGGGGAGGCCTGTCTCCTGCCACGGCAGAGCGGGTCGGCAAGGAGTACCCGAGTGCAGTGACCTTCAGCATCCAGTCGGCGTTCAAGTTCGATTACCCGCCGGATCAGGTCAGGGCGGCATGCGAACACCTCAAGTCACGGGTGATCGGACCTGCGACGCCCGTTGACACGGAGCGCGCCTTGGCGGTAATCGAACGCTACAGCGAGGCGTATCGCCGGTCGGTTGTAGAACTAGCCGCAACCATCAACCGCATGGCGAAGTACGTGCCGGCTCGACGGGCCCGCAAGCTGCATATCGGACTGTTCGGTTACGCTCGCGAGCTCGGTGGAGTGACACTGCCGCGGGCGATCTCCTTCACGTGCTCGCTCTACTCACAGGGCTTGCCTCCGGAGCTGATCGCCTTCGATGCCCTAAGTCAGAACGATCTCGCTTTCGTGCATGAGGCCTACCCGTCTTTCGAGGCGAAGATCAGCGAAGCGCTGTGCTTCACCGACTTCGACGGGCCTCTCATGACGGACTCGCTCAGAGCCTCGCTTGAGCACGCGGGCTACCGTTTCGAATCACACGAGGAGCATCTCGAGTTGGTGCGCAGAATGCGCAGAGCGCTTGACGAAGGCGATACGGCACAACT
>CAKMKD010000183.1 GCA_927439865.1 uncultured Coriobacteriia bacterium
CACGTCAATCGTCCGATCTTGCCCGCGCATGAAGATGGTTCGGACGAAAACACCGCCAGCTAGATGGTGCGGTTGTGGGATAGGGCTGCGGACTGTATTCTCGGCTGTACCGCTTGGGACCCCAGGGTTCTGTGTGGACCAATCCGTGCCGAGGGGCAAGGGCGCCGGACGGAGAGGCCGCGTGAGGTGTACAGAGACAGGCCGCGCATTCCACGGTGGCGTCTGGCGAACGGGGAGAATGTCGATTCTTGCCAGCCTGGTGCTGCTGTCTCTGGCGTGTCTTCTTGCTGTTTTTGTGTCGCCTCGTGTGGCATTCGCTGCGGGCCCTGACGCGATCCTCGCACCAACTGGCTACAACGCCAACGCAATTGCGCGCGCCGACGATACCGCCAACCAGGTGGTCGGCTTGCCGTTCACGATGAACTGGAACGGTACGAACTACAGCCAGATCTACATCAACATGAACGGCAACGTGACCTTCGGCAACGGCTTCACCGGCTACAACCCGACGACGGCGTTGAGCGCGCTTGGACAGAACATCATGGCGCCCTTCTGGGCCGACGTCGACACACGAAACACGGCAATGGGTCAGGTCACGTACAGCAGCATCGTGCCCGGCAGTGTACCGCTTGTGGATGGCCGTCAGGCGTTCTTCGTCAACTGGATCAACGTTGGTCGCTACAACTACGCGACGGGCGGCAATACTCAGACGAACTCGTTCCAGCTGGTCATAGTCGATCGCTCCGACACGGGCGCTGGCAACTTCGACTTCATGTTCAACTACGACGCGATCACCTGGGACCTCGCAACCGCAAGCTCGAGCGTACGCGCTCGGGCTGGCTGGGGGCGCTCCGACGGCAGCGCCTTCGAGCTCCCCGGCTCCGGAGTGGCGCAGGGGAGCGCGAGCACGCTGCTCGACTCGTCGCCGTCTGCGACGTCGCTCATCCAGAACATGCTGAACGACGAGGGTCAGCTCGGCCGCTACGTGTGGGAAGTGCGCGCAGGTGTGGCGCCGAACACCCCGCCAACGGTCACGGTGGCCGATCGCGTGCTGGAAGGCAATAACCGCAACGCGTACGTTGGGTACACCGGAGCCGGCGACGTCACTGCGACGGACGCCGATGGCAGCATCATCAGTCTGACGAGCGACATGACGGGCATCCTTCCGCTCGGAACGACGACGGTGACGTGGACTGCGATCGATAACCGTGGTGCGGTCGTTGTGAGAACCCAGGACGTCACCGTCGTGGACACCGCCGCCCCGAGTCTGCCGACACTCTCGAGTCCGACACACACGACGGGTACCTGGTCGACCATCAATACCGTGACGGTTGCTGCGACGACATCGAACGACGTCTGCTCGGGTGTTGCCGGTGCTTCGTACGCGTGGACGTCAGGGGCGCCCGGCGTGCCTGACGCCTCGCTCGATCCGTCCACGCTGGCCACCCTGACAACGGATGTGACAACCTCTGTTGACGCTACGCTTGATCAGCAGTCGTTCGGCGCGACGTGGCCGGGCGACTGGACCCGAACGCTCATAGCCGATGGCGGGGATCCACTCGTCTACCTTCGCGTTCAAACCACACGGGCGAACTCGGGCTACGCGGCCGAGCTCTGGACGAATGCGAACAATACGCGTCGTACCATGGGCTTCGAGCGCACCTTCGACATCACGAACATGAGCTCCCTTGTCCTCTCGTACGCTGACTACGCAGTGGGTCTGGATGCCGGGTCGGACTACACGCGTCTGGAGTACTCCCTTGACGGCGGTGCCTGGGTGTCACTCAGGAACGTTTCGACCGATGCGGGGTGGACAGCGCGTTCGTATCCGCTCCCCACAGGCACCACGCTGCGCATCCGCTTCAGCGGTTCGGTCAATCGCACGAACGAGTACTGCAACTGGGACGACATCTTGCTCGAGGGCGTCCGCTCGACCACAACCACGCTCGCGAACACCACATGCACGGTCAACTCCACATCGCCGCTCTCGGACGGAACCTGGTACTTCAACCTCCGCACCGTTGACCGGGAGGGTAACTGGACGGCCACGAGAAGTCTCGGGCCGATCCTCGTCGATCGCAATCCGCCGGTCACCACGAGCAACGCTCCTGTTCCGTGGCAGAACGCGAACGTGAACGTGACGCTCACGCCGACGGACGCCGGTCTGGTCACCTCAACGCTCTACCAGCTCGGAATCGGTGTGCTCACGCCATACACGACACCCATTCCAGTCACCGCCGAGGGAACGTCGACCCTGCTATTCCGCTCGACGGACGCGGCAGGCAACGTTGAAGCGACCAAGACCGCCACCATTCGCATCGACAAGAGCCCGCCGAGCGTTCCGGCGACGGTTTCGGCGAGCGCGCTCAGCACCATAAGCGCGCAGGTGACCTGGGAGCCGTCGACTGACGCCGTCTCGGGTGTGGCGCGGTACGACATCTATCGCGATGGTGTGATTGTGGGAACTTCCGTGACGACTACGTTCGTTGACGCGGGCCTCACCCCTGGCGCTACCTATCTCTACAGTGTCCGAGCGGTCGACCAGGCCGGCAATGCCTCGGCGCAGACAACGCAGGTGTCGCTCATGATGCCGCTCTCGATGCTCTGGATGTCCGTGAGCGAGAACGCCGTGGTGATGAGTGGCATCGATCCAGGTGTGCCGTCAGTCGTGACGAGCGCCACAACGGTGTCGATAGGGGGCCTCGGGGCTATCGCCTACGACCTCACGTGCTCAGCACCTGATTTCTTGAGCTCCGACGCGCTCTCGCCAACACCGACATTCCCGATCGGCGCGATGTCGTACGTCACCCACGGCTTCGTAGAGGTAGCGTCGCGGCCATTCACGGTGGGGCCCGGGCTGGTTCATTCGGCAGTAGGGACTGCAACGCAGTGGCGTCACGACTACAGACTCGATTTCGAGGTGGTCGTTCCCCTCGCGAACGAGCCGGGCACGTATACTACGACTATCACGTATACGTTTGTGCCGAAGTAGGCACGCCCGACCCGTTACGAAGGACCCGGATGTCCGCAACGATCGAAGGTATCGAGGCGCAGCTCAAGACGTACAACCCCCTTGCCGAGACCGGCGGTCTCGAGGAGGCGTACGCTTTCGCAGCTGAGAAGCACGCGGACGTGATGCGCAAGTCGGGCGAACCGTACATCCACCACCCGCTCGAGGTCGCAATGATCCTCGCGGGCCTCAATCTGGACACTGCTACGTTGCAGGCGGCGCTCTTGCATGACGTCGTCGAGGACAGCGGCGTCTCTCTCAAGGAGATACGCGACCGCTTCGGCCTTGAGGTCGCCGCACTCGTCGACGGCGTCACCAAGCTCGGCAGGATCAAGTTCAGCTCGCTTGCCGAGGCGCAGAGTCAGAATCTCCGCAAGATGCTTATCGCGATGGCCAAGGACATCCGCGTCATCATGATCAAGCTCGCCGACCGGCTGCACAACATGCGCACGCTGGCCGCGCTCGATCCGGAGAAGCGGCGAGAAAAGGCCATCGAGACGATGGAGATCTACGCGCCGCTCGCCAACAGGCTCGGCATCTCGCAGATCAAGTGGGAGCTCGAAGACCTCGCCTTCTTCTATCTTGAGCCGAAGAAGTTCAATCAGATCCAGCGAATGGTCGCCGAGAGCCGCGCCGCCCGTGAGGACTACTTACGTCAGGTAATCGAGCAGTTGACGACCGAGCTCGAGGCCATAGGGATCCAGTCGGAGATATCCGGTCGTCCCAAGCACCTGTACAGCATTTATCAGAAGATGACGCAGCGGGGCAAGGACTTCTCGGAGATCTACGATCTGATCGCACTGCGCCTCATCGTCGACTCGGTCAAAGACGTGTACGGAGCGCTCGGGACGGTTCACAGCATCTGGAAGCCAATGCCCGGTCGCTTCAAGGACTACGTCGCGATGCCGAAGTTCAACATGTACCAATCGCTGCACACCACGGTTATCGGACCGGCCGGCCGGCCGCTCGAGATCCAGATTCGGACCGAGGACATGCACCGGACCGCGGAGTACGGCATCGCGGCCCACTGGCGATACAAGGAGGGCGGGCGCACGGACGAGGCGTTCGACGAGCG
>CAKMKD010000184.1 GCA_927439865.1 uncultured Coriobacteriia bacterium
TCCAGTCGCTCTGCTCGAAGAGGTACACACATGAGATCTCTGCGCCGAGGATGCCGTTCGCACCGTCGACGATGAGACTGGCGACATCCTCAACCGACGAGTAGCTGGTGAGCGCCTTGAAGAACTCGTGCGTGAAGAAAATCTCGGCGAGCCGGCTTTCGAGTTCCTCGTTGGCCGTCTCAAGGGCTTCCTTGCTTGACTGAAGCCGCCGTTCGTGGCTTCGGATCTTGTCGTACGCGACCTGCAGCTCGACGAAGATCTTCTCCTGTTCCTCGCTGCGCTTCTTCGCGATGAGCAAGTCCCACACAAGTTCTGCCCCGTGCCCGGCGACGACACCGACGCTCTCTGAGCGCTGACTCTCGAGGGCCCGCTGCACCGATGGCTCCTCGGACATATCGAGGATGAGGTCGAGGTCAGAGATCTGCGCGAGCTCGGATATCTCAGTCGTGGTGAACAGGCCGAGATCATCGGCGAGACGGACTGCGGGCGCAGCGCGGTTGGAGTCATATACCGCTACGACCGAGAGGTTCTCCACATCTGCGAGCAGGCGAAGGACCGACGTGGCCCTCAGGCCGCCGCCGGCTATTGCGATTCTCACCTGCCCGGACCGTGGCACGGTCCCTGCGGCCGAGGCCGCCGGGTACTCCATCATCCGCACTCTCTCTCTGTCGTCACAATCTACAACTCTCGTATTCCGTACATGTAGCTACGCACAACGAGCAGACCCGTGTCCAGCCGGAGCTCAACCGTCCGTGCATAGCTTCCGCCTGTATCTTCGGCCAAAACAGGGATGCGCAAGAGGTCTAATTGATGGCGGACCTCTTCGAGGTTGCGTTCACCGACGTTCGAGAGGTTGCTGTCGCTCTTGAACATCGCGGCTCCGCCAACGAGTTTCGCGACGAGTCTCCGGGGGGCCACACCGTCCGCGACAGCGTTCACCATGTGAGGAATGGCAACCGATGCGAACCGGTCGCGGTTGCCTTCAGCATTCGACTCAGACGGCGTGGGGAGCATCACGTGAGCAAGGCCGCCGCGATGGCGGAATGCGTCCCACAGGGCAACGCCGACACATGACCCGAGCGCCGGCGTCATGAGGATCGCCGGGTGCTCGGCCACGGCGAACTCACCGGTGCCGACGTGGATCACGTTGGCGTCCGGGTCTCCCCAGCTCAACCCGCTCAGAAAGCCCGTGCTCACCACGGCCACCGCAAGCTCACACGATTCCCAATCTGCCGAGGATGATGTCGAGACTATCCGGATCCGGAAGATAGAACAGCACCGCATCAACGACGGCCCGCTCATCGACAAAGCTTGTCAGCACGAGAATGGCGGTATCGGCCTTCATGCCGATGTCCATAGTCGCCACCTCAAGGATGGCGCCCATCATGTCGAACGCGAACGCCGGCGCCGAGGGTAGCAGGCTCAGGTCCGCCATTCGTGAGATGGCCGAGAGATACGCAGCCGTGAGTATCGACGCCGCATGCGTGGCAAGCGCTTCTTCGTCGGCATTCATCGACTTCGTCGTGCCGGGCTCGCGATTCCGCAACAGGTCGATGAGAGCGAGCATCGCCGCTCGCGGAGCGATGAAGAGCATGCCGCCGCTCACGTCGCCGAGAAGTCGCGTGTACACGGCTCCAACGAGGGTTTCCGGACCGCCGAACACCATCGGAACGTCACTGACAGGAACAAGCTTGATCTCGGGCACGGTGATATCCACCGCGTGATTCAGCATCTGCGAGAGCGCGGTCGCCGCATGACCGGCGCCAATGCTACCGAGTTCGCGCAACGCATCGATTTGCAGCACCGAGAGATCCTCTGCCTTCACCGGGTCGCCCCCATTCCGAACAGCGTTCGCGGATCGAGGATAAGCGCGACTCGCCCGTCGCCAAGAACCGTGGCCCCGCTGAGGCCGCGCAGCTCCTTGAAGAGCGGCGAGAGCGGCTTGATGACTACCTCGTGTCGCCCGTGCAGGTGCTGCACCGCGAGCGCGCGCACCTGCTCACCGGACTCCACCAGCACGATGTGGTCGCCTGCCTCGGGCATGCGAAGGCGGCGCTCGGCTGACCCGATCACCTCGTCGAGGCGGAAGAGCGGCGCCACCGACCCGTCCCGGAGCACCACCACCGGCGCGCCGTCGACGGTCTTGAGCTTCACCTCATCGCGGGACACGACCTCCGTGACCGCCGAGAGCGGGACGGCGAAGACTTGCTCCCCGACGCCGACCAGCAAGGACTGGATGATCGCGAGCGTCAGCGGAAGCGTGAGGACCATGCGCGATCCATGTCCCAGTTCCGAGTGTATGGTCACCGTGCCGCCCAGGTACTCGATCTTCCCCTTGACGACGTCCATGCCCACCCCGCGCCCGGATATGGCGGTGGTTACCTCGGCGGTGGAGAATCCGGGCTCACATGTCAGCATGCAGATGTCTGATGCCGAGTGGGAATCACGCTCGCTGCTCTGGACGAGGCCTCGATCGAGAGCCTTGCGCCAGATCCGCTCGACGTCCATGCCCCTGCCATCGTCGGCGACCACGATCCGCACAAGGTCACGGTCGCGGCCTGCCTCGAGGCGTATCGTGCCCTTCGGCGGCTTGCCTGCTGCGATGCGATCCGCCTCTGGCTCGATGCCGTGGTCCATCGCATTTCGGAGAAGGTGCACGATCGGATCACCGATCTCATCGAGCACCGTCCGGTCGAGCTCGATGTCGAGCCCGCCCATCTCGAAGGCGACGGATCGCTCGAGATCCCGGGCGAGGTCCCGGACCATCCTCGGGAATCTGTTGAAGATGTTGCCCACCGGGACCATGCGCGTTTGCATGACTTCGTGCTGCAACTCGGCGCTGATCTGCTCGAACGCCGAGAGCGCCTCGGTGAGCTCCGCATTGCCGAGGTCGCGCGCAATCCTATCGAGACGCGATCGGATGATGACGAGTTCGCCGACAAGGTTAACCATACTGTCGAGGTGACCGATGGATACGCGGACCGTCTGCGTCTCGGCAAGCTTCGGCACCGACTTGCGAGGGCGCTCCTCGGTCGAGCGGACTTCAACGGCCGGAGCCGCGGATTCCTCCTCGGCGCTGACTTCGACGGCCTCGACCTCGCTGATCGCAGCTACTGCTGAAACGATCGAGGCCTCGGCCTCGCGGGTACGGATGATGACCGAGAACGTATGGTCGAACGCTTCGTCTTCGATCTGCCGGGCGGTCGGCTCGGTATCGACGATCCTGCCCATGTGTCCGAGCCGCTTGATAGCCATGTACGCGCGGACCGCCTTGAGCACACACGTCTGGGCGAGCGTGATGCGGACGCGGAGGAGAGCGCCATCCTCGGCCGAGACCGGCGACCCGGCCGCATCGAGTGCAACCGGATCAGTGTCCTCTGGCGAGGTGACCGAGGTACGTGCCGCGATCGCGGTGACCAGTTCCGTCACGTCCACCACTGAACGCCCCGAGGACTCATCGTCGATGAGCTCCTTGACGGCATCAACGGCCCGGAGCATCAAGTCGATGAGGGAGGAATCCGCGGACTGCATGCGCTTTCGCACAGTGTCCATCAGGCTCTCCATCGTGTGGGTGAGCTCGGCCGTCCGCGTGTATCCCATCGTTGCGGACATGCCCTTCAGACTGTGCGCGCCTCGGAAGACAACCTCCACCGGCTCAAGGTCGCGGGGATTGCTCTCAAGAGCGAGCAGTCCCTCGGTGATCGCCTGAACATACTCGGCGCTCTCCGAGAGGAACACATCCTTGTATGCGGACATGTCATCGCTCACGACACGACCCCCTCTCTCGCCGTGCGACGGATCTCTGCTGCAACTCGTGCCAAGGACACGATTCTGTCAACTGCGCCGATCCGTGCGGCAGAACCCGGCATCCCCCACACAACGCTTGAGTCCTCATCCTGTGCGATGGTGTCGCCGCCCGCCTCGTGGATGGCCTTGAGCCCCAGGGCCCCGTCAGAACCCATTCCCGTGAGCACTACACCGACCGACCGCGGGCCGAATGACGCCGCAACGCTCAGGAAGAGGGGATCCGCTGCAGGCCGAACCCCGTGCGCTGTAGGCGTGTCGTGAAGCTGGATCCTCGGGCGCTTGGTGCCTTCCACCAGCATGTGTGCTCCGTGAGGCGCGATATACGCGGTACCCCCCTCGAGCACCATGCCCTGGCGCCCCTCGATGACGCGAATGTCGGTGACCTTGCTCAACCTGCGCGCAAGCGACGCCGTGAATCCGGCTGGCAGATGCTGAACGATAACGTACGTGCATGGCAGGGACCTCGAGAGTCCCGAGAATACGAGTTCAAGCGCTGGCGGACCACCGGTCGACGCAGCGAACGCAACCGCCCGCTCAAGGACCGGCGCGGCGCCGAGCGGAGCTTGTTGTCGCCGGGTTTCCGGCGACTCGCTCAGCGTCTCGATCTGGCCCGCGTGGGCGACTCCGGAGACCATCCGGCGCTCGGGGTCCACGCGATATGCGGTCTTGATCTTCTTGATGACAAGTTCCGAGAGGTCGGAGAGCGAGGTTGCGAACCCTGCCCGGGGCTTAACGATGAAATCGACGGCGCCGAGCGCAAGTGCCTGGTACGTGGTGTCGGGGTCATCGACACCACTCAGCATCACGACACGGGCACGGGAGCTGCGAGTGATGTGCGGAAGAGCCTCGATTCCCGTGAGCTCGGGCATCTCGATGTCGAGCGTGATGACGTCAGGGTCGAGCGAAGCTACCTTCTCGATGGCCTCTACGCCGGTCTTCGCCGAGCCGACGACCTGGATGCGCGGATCCAGGCTGAGCGCCCGGGTCAACATCTGGCGTATCAGCGCCGAGTCATCGACGACGAGGACCTTGATGATCAGTGACATGGCTAGCTCAGCAGCGTGGCGTGGACTGCAAGCACTTCTTGACTGTCTCCAGCACCTTCGTCGGCTGGAACGGCTTCACGAGGAAGTCCATAGCCCCCGACTCGAGCGCCTCGACTATCATCCGCTGCTGTCCCATTGCGCTCACGATCAGCACACGGGCTGCCGGATCAACCGCACGAATCTCGCGCAGCGCATCAAGCCCGCTCATCTCGGGCATGGTGATGTCCATAGTGACGAGATCAGGGTGAACCTCCGCGTACTTCTCTACCGCATCCCTGCCGTTGACCGCTTCATGGATCACGTAGCCTTCCTTGGCAAGGATGTCCCGGATCATCATGCGCATGAACGCAGCGTCGTCAACGACGAGCACCGTCTTAGACATCAGCTTTGCGCCTCCTCGGTTGCGGTGGGCGAGCCGTACGACACCCGGGGAAGAGCCTTCTCCGGGTCGAGCAGGATCACAAGCCGCTCGCCATAGTTCGCGACGCCCTCGAACGCCTCGGCGGTCTCCGCCGTGAGTGCTGCGGCCGGGGTCGGCATGATCTCATCGGCAGCGAAGGTCGCAACCTCGTGCGCCGAGTCGACCGCAAGCCCGACGAGCCCGGAATCGCCCTCGGCAACGACGATGCGAGAAGACGCGGACACCTCATGCGGCTGCCCCAACAACCGCTGCGAGAGGTCGATGACAGGAATCACCTGTCCGCGAAGGTTGATGACACCCTCAACCATCTCAGGCGCATGAGGAACCGGCGTTGGCACTTCATACCGGATGATGCTCTGCACGCGCTCAATCGGCAGTCCATACTCCTCGGTCCCGAGACGGAAGAGGACATACTGCCGGCGCAGCGTACCGAGTGTCGCTTCCACTACGGGACCACCCTAGTCGACCTGGAAGATGTGCACTGAGTCTTCGAGCCGCCGCGCCATGTCGGCGAGCTCCTGTGCCGAGGACGAGATCTCCTCCATGCATGCCGTTTGCTGCTCGGCTGCTGCCGCAGTCTCTTCGGCCGATGCAGCATTCTCTTCGACGACCGCGGCGATGTCGTGCATGGCGCGGTCGACGTCAACGGTGCGCTGTGCCTGCCCAGACATCGCCGCAGCGATCTCCTCGGCGAGCGTTGCGGTGCGCGTGACCGCTTCTGTGATTTCGCGGAGTGCGTCGCCGGTCCTGCCGACGACCTCGCTGCCCTTGGCCACCTCGGTGGTGCCGATCTGCATGTACTTGAGCGCCTTGGCAGTCTCGGTCTGGACTTCCTTGATGAGGTCGCCAATCTGCTCGGCGGCCTTACCGGAGCCTTCGGCGAGTTTCCGCACCTCTTCTGCGACGACCGAGAAGCCGCGTCCCGACTCACCCGCGCGTGCCGCCTCGATCGCGGCGTTCAGGGAAAGCAGGTTGGTCTGGTCGGCTATCGAGGTGATCACGTCGACGATGTTGCCAATCTCCGATGAACGCAGGCCGAGAACCTCGACGGATGTCGCAAGCGTCTCGATGGCCTGGCGGACCTCGGCGATCTTGATGATCGCCTCGTTCGTTGCGCCTTCGCCAAGCACAGCCGCTTTGGCGGCCTCTTCGCTCGTCTTGCTGGCCTCGTCTGCACGACGAGCTACCTCGCCGACGGTCTTCGTCATCGCTTCGATCGCCGAGGAAGTCTCTTCGACCTTGCGCGACTGAAGCTCAGCACCATGCGCGATCTGCTGGACCGAGGACGAGATCTCCATCGAAGAGGAGTTGATCTCCTCGGAAGAAGCCGAGAGCTGCGTCGCGGCATTCGTGACCGACTCGGCGGAGCGACGGACGTTGCCAGCGATTTCGGAAAGCGAGGCGATCAGGTTGTTGCACTCATCGGCAAGAACGCCGATCTCATCGGGACGATGTATGTCCGCCCTCACCGTGAGGTCCCCGTTGCCCGCCTCGGTCATCACCGCTCCGAGGTCCCGCAGCGGCTCGAGCACGCGGCGCTTGAACACACGGCGCCATGCGTAGGAGCCGGGGATGGCGCACACGCCCATTGCGATAGCGCCGACAAGCGCCAGGTACGCCAGGTCGACCGGATCGACGCGGAGAACGAAGAGGGCGAACCCTCCCGTGAACATCAGCCCGACGAACACAGCCGGTCCGATTGTGAGCCATGTGTAGAGCGTGAAGCTGAACGACAGCCCCCGCTTCACCTCACTGCGCCGGTGCTCCCTCTGCATACTGCAGTTCCCCTCCTCGAATGCCCACGATGACCTGCACGGTCACCGTGACAACAATAGCAGAAGCCGGACCCTCAGAGCATCGTAAGCGGCTTACGATAGATGCGCTCCCGGCCACTGATCAGCTCGTAGTCATGCTCGACCTGCGGACCGATGCGCTCGCTCCTTCCAAGGACGAGATAGCCGCCCCGCGCAAGCGCGGACCAAAACACGCCGAGCACCCGCTCCTGCTCTTGTTTGTTGAAGTAGATGAACACGTTGCGGCAGAAGATGACGTCAACGACGTGAACCGGCTTGTCCTCGAACAGGTTGAGGTAATCGAACTTGCACAAACGTGTGACCGCCGACTTGATCTTGAAGTGGTCGCTGTGGATGTCCAGGTACTTCTGTTGATCCGCGCGCGGGATTTGATCGATGAGCGAGAGATCGTACTCGGCCCGCTTCGCTACTTCAAGCGCGTTGCGGTCAAGGTCGGTCGCAAGAATGGTGAGGAGGAACCGTGCGCCTTCGGGCTCCATTGCCGAGAGGAACGACATCGCGAGCGAGTACGGCTCCTGGCCGGTTGCGCACCCTGCGGACCAGACCCGGATCATCCGCTGGTGCCGTGTGGTCTTCTCGGCGAGGAGCTTGGGCAGGATGTCCTTTCGGAAGAGCTCGAAGACCGTGGGGTCGCGAAAGAATTGGGTGACGTTGATCGTGAGCGTGTCGAGGAGCTTTGCGTACTCCTGCGGATGCTCGTCAAGATAGGTGGCGTACTGTCGGTAGGTGTGGAGATTGAGCGCGTGGAGTCGTGCCGCGAGGCGACGCTCCACGTAGCGGGGCCTGTACTGGGCCATGTCGAGACCACGCGCGTCCCGGACCTTGTCGAGGAGACGCGCCAGGTTCCCCCTGTATACCGCGTCGACCTGCCGGCCTTCCATCCCACTCCCCAATTGTACGTATGTGTCCTCGCCATTGTAGAATATGCGGCAACCACCCGTCAGAACCAGCGCGCTAGGAGCTCCACATGTCCCGCTCATCAAAGCCTGCCCGCGTACTCGCAGCGATGCTCGCGATGATGCTGTTCGCACTGGCTGCGGGAACTGCGTTCGCTGTGGCCGACGATTTCGCCGTCAGAGAGGTGCTCCCGGCGGGCGCCTCGGTAGAAGGACAGCAGCTCGGAGGGCTTACGCGTGCTCAGGCGCTTGTGGTCGTTCGCGAGAAGATCGCCGAGCCGCTCTCGGCGCCGCTGACGGTCACCTACGGGTCCTCCTCATTCACGCTCGACCCCGCCGGCATGATCCAGGTGGATGTCGAGGGCATGGTCAAGGCCGCGTTCGCACCGAAGGCATCTGCCTCACTCACCTCTCGTGTTGTCGCACGCGCGCTCGACCAGCAGACCGGAACGGTTGTGAAGCCGACGGTCGTCGTCGATCAGGCCGCGCTCGACGCGTGGATCGCCGATGTAGCCTCGAAGATCGACACCGCTCCGGCTGACGCTTCGATGGTCGTGTCGGGGACCAAGCTCAAGACCATCGCGGCACGCAGCGGTCACACGGTAGACCGCGCCACCGCTTCGGCATCGATCATCTCGGCACTCACCGGAGGTGTGAAGACCGTCGAGCTGCCCGTCGCGGTGACAGCGCCATTGGTGACCGAGGAGGACCTCGGCCAGACGATACTTGTGCATCGCTCGGGCCGGAAGCTCTACCTCTACGACAAGGGTGCGCTCGTAAAGACCTACGGCGTCGCGGTGGGCACCCCCGGGTACCCCACGCCGATCGGCGATTTCGAGATCGTGCTGAAGCGATACCGCCCGACATGGAGCAATCCCGGATCTGACTGGGCAAAGGGCATGCCCGCCTATATCGGGCCTGGACCGGGCAATCCACTTGGCACCCGCGCGCTCAACCTGAATTCACCGGGCATCCGCATCCACGGCACGTCGAAAGACTACTCCATCGGCACCGCTGCATCACACGGATGCATCCGCATGCACATGTGGGACGTCGAAGACCTGTACGACCGGGTGGACGTGGGCACCGAGGTCTTCATCGTCCGCTAGCGCTAGCTGATCCTATCGTTGGTCTCCACGCGTGCGGTCCACGGCGCTCCTGCGGCGATGAGGGCTGATTCCGCATCCGCCGCGACACCGATGGGCACGCGGAGCGCGATACCGCACAGCGCACCGAGCGTCTTGGGAGTCGGGATTGTCCTGTGCTCGACGTCCGAGGCGATGAGCGTTCGTTCCCCCACGAGAGCATCGTGCGTAGTGGCGAAACCGTAGATGATGAACGGCGCCGTCTCGCTCACGCAAGCACCTCGCGCGTCGCACGAACCGCTAGTTCGATGTCGCTCTCGGTCACACCGTAGCCGATGCCGAAGCGCAGAGCACCCCGCCCGGCCGTGCCGGCAGTCGTGTGTGCCCAGGGAGCGCAATGCAAGCCCGCACGCACGGCAATGCCGAAGCGCGAATCCAGCTCGAAGGCGATGCGGTCGGCATCCACGCGGTCGTGCACGATGCTGACGACAGGAACGCGCTCCTCGGCGGGAGGCGGTCCGAGAACTCGCAGTCCCCGGATCTCGAGGAGCTGCTCGTAGAGCAACCGTGTGAGGCGGCGCTCCTCGGCACGAATCGCGTCGCCGTTCGCTGCCAGGAATCGCGCTGCTGCGCCCAGACCGGCGATGCCGGGTGTGTTCGGTGTCCCCGCCTCGTAGCGGTCGGGGCGCGAATCGGTCTGCACGGGATCCCCGGCGTTCGAACCGCCGCCGCCCTGTGTGAGCTCGGTTGGGTGCACCCCGGACGCGAGGTACAGCACTCCGACACCTTGTGGGCCGAGCATTCCCTTGTGGCCTGACGCCGCATACGCATCGGCGCCAAGGGCAGTGAGGTCGAGTTTGAGATGCCCCGCGCCCTGCGCCCCGTCGACGATCAGGTAGGCGCCGGCTTCGTGCGCGATATCGGCGAGGTCACCAACCGGCTGAATCGTGCCGAGCACGTTTGACGCGTGCTGGCAGATTACTGCGCGAGTGGGGGCCTCGGCGAGTGCACGCTCGACATCGTCGGGATCGATCCGACCCGCATCGTCGCCCTGCACCACATCGACGCGGACTCCCGTCGCTGCGAGCGCATGGAGGGGTCGCGCAACCGCGTTGTGCTCGGTCGAGCCCACCAGGACCCGATCGCCAGGACGGAGCAGCCCCTTGAGCGCCAGGTTGAGCCCCGCCGTGCATCCGGGAACGAACGCGATGTTCCGGGAATCCTGCACGCCGAGAAGCGCCGCGACGTCGGTGCGCGCCTCAAGGATCAGCCGCGATGCGGCAAGAGCCAGCGTGTGTGCCGAACGACCCGGGTTGCCGCCTGCCTCGGTCAGCGCCATGACCACCGCATCGATGACCGGCTGCGGCTTCGGCCACGAGGTAGCTGCGTGGTCGAGATAGGTGATGCGCTTCACGGCGTGGGGCTCACGCATGCCCGCCGCCGGCGATCATGGCGACCGCGTGCTCAAGTTGGTCGGCGACGATCTCGAACGACTCCCGGGCGGCCTTCTCGCTGCCCGGGAAGTTGACGATCAGCGTGCGACCCCGGAGCGCGGCGACTCCTCGCGAGAGCATCGCGCGCTTGGTGATGCGCATGCTCTCGGCGCGGATCGCCTCGGCGATGCCGGGCACCTCGCGGTCCGCCTGCGCGAGCGTGGCTTCGGGACAGACATCACGGGGGCCCAGACCGGTGCCGCCTGTTGTGAGCAGCACGTCGACCTCGTCCACATCCGCCATCTCGACGATGGCGTTGGCGATCATCTCCTCGTCGTCAGGGACGACGTGATACGACGCCACGAACCAGCCGCGCGCCTGCGCGAGCTCGATGAGGCCCTTGCCCGATGTATCCTCGGCGGTGCCGGCCGAGCGCGTGTCCGAGCAGGTCAGGACTCCGATACGGATTTCGTGCATGTACCCTCCCCGAGAGACTGGACGACAATCGCGTCGCCCGCCTGTACGGTACCACCTTGATGCACGACCGCGAAAACTCCTTCTTTGGGCATGACGCAGTCCCCCGCCTGGTAGTAGATGGCGCACTTTGTGTGGCAGACCTTGCCGATCTGCGAGATCTCGACGACGGCGTCGGCGCCGATCTTCACGGTGCTCCCGACGGGAAGCTCAAGCAGGTCGATGCCGGCAGTGGTGATGTTCTCGGCGAAGTCGCCGGCAGCCACGTCGAGGCCCTTGGCGACCATCTTGTCGATCGATTCCTGCGCCAGCAGGCTCACCTGCCGGTGCCAGTCACCGGCGTGGGCGTCACCCTCGAAGCCGTGATCGACAACGAGAACGCCTTCGGTTCCCCGCGTCTTGCGAACCGTCTTCTTCGCCGAAAGATTCACCGAGGTGACCGAACCGGGGCCGGTGAAGGTGCCGTTCTCGCTCATCAGACGTCCTCTCGCAGGTAATGACCGGACTTTCCGCCC
>CAKMKD010000185.1 GCA_927439865.1 uncultured Coriobacteriia bacterium
CGCCTCATCCTCGACAACGTGTCGTTCGAGTTCCCACAGTCGCACGGCGCCGATGGCGAGGTGCTCGACCAGGTCACGCCTGTGCTGCACGGCGTCTCGGTAGAGATTCCAGCTGGATCGTTTACCGCACTAGTCGGTCGCCAGCGTCCTCTGTGGTCTGTCGCACCAGCAGCAAGCCCGCGATCCTGGTCGAGATCGCCTGGCGACCTGCGTTGAATTCCTTGACCTTGGCATTGAGCCGGTTGAGCACGAAAAGCAGCAAGCCGAGCTGCGCGAGCGTCATTCCCAGAACCGCGATGCCGATGTAAAGCGTGATGAAGACCGACAACATGAGAAGCGGGTCTGCAAACACCTCGATGGTTGCGCCGAGTCGTGCCTGCTTCACGCGAATAGCGCGCATGGTCTCGGAGTACTCCTCGATGCGCTGTGACTCCGCGCGCTTCTGGTCTCGCATCTTCACGAGCCGCATCAGGCCGAAGCGCTCGACGATCTTCGCCATCATCGTCTGGTTCACGTTGGCGGCGTCTATGCCGAAGTCGCGAATTCGCGTGATGCTGCGCTTCACCACGATCGCGACGAGCACCGCGAAGAGGACCGTCGTGGCCGTGAGGGGCACCGATAGAGCCAGCATGATTGCCACGTACAACACCATGAGCAGCGCGACAGATAGCTGCTTGACGACGGCGAGAATCGCTTCGCCTGCGGCCTCGGTCTGGGTGACGGCGATGCCCACAAGGTGCCCGACAGACTGGCGATCGAAGAAGGCGGGGTCAGCGTCGAGGACGGCATTGAGCGTCTGGATGCGCATGCGCACGCCGATCCGGTTTGCAACGACGGCCGAGTACCATGCGTTCAGGTAGAAGACCACCTGACGCATCAGAATCGGAATGAACGCCATCAACAGAAGCACGACGAGCGTGACCGGAAGGTGCAGCAGGTTCATGAAGCGTGCCACGCTCGACCAGATGACCCCCGAGCCCTCGGTGATGGCGGTCTGCCCGCCCTCGGCATACTGCAGAATCGGCAGCAGAAGTGACAGCCCCACCCCTTCGAACGCCGCGAACGTCGCCGCAAGGAACACAAGGCCCGCGATTTCGGACGTGCGCACCTTCACAACCGACAACATGCGTCGGATTGCGTTGATGCGGAGATACTCATTCAAGAGGTCGATGAGTCGTGCAAACACGTTCCTACGTCCTGTCTTGAGTCATGCTAAGGCCGAGCACAGTATACTCGACACGCTGCGACTGGCCTTCGGCCCGCTCCTCGCGTATGACGACTGACACCAGAAGGGCACAGCTTCGTGACCCCGCTTCGCAACACAACTTTCCTCTTCGTCACCAGCCGCTCCGCCGAGACCCTCGGGCGCGTCGAGCGCCGGTGGCTGCGCGTAATGGCCGCGCTGCTCAAGCGCGGCGCGAGCGTGCTGCTCATCTGCACGCCGAACTCGCCTCTCGAGGGTCCCGCACGAACGCTCGGGGCCACGATCGCCCCGTACAGGCTCGACAAGTTCAACCTCATCCGAACGCGCTCCCGTATGCGCAAGTACCTCAAGCGTTACCGTCCCGCAATCGCGCACTCGACCGGCTACGAGGCCGACGTCCTGCTTCGCTGGGCCGCCAAGGACCTCCCGGTGCGGGTCGTCAGCTCCGCAGCGTGCGGCGTCTGGCCGTCGCGCGGCATAGGGCCGCTCGGAACGCGGGTACGCCGCAGCCTTGAGCGCCGGTCGCTGCCGAGAGTCGACACGTACTTCGCCGGGTGCACCAAGCTCGCCGACGCGCTCGTGGCGTTCGGGCTGCCCCGGGACAGAATCGTGCTCAACCCCCCTGGCGTCGATCTTTCCCGGGTGGTCCGCGAGGCGGCGGTGCCGTTCTCGGCGCCCGAAGGAACGCCGCTCATCGGCTACGTAGGCGCGCTCGAGCACAGCCGGGGCCTGCTGGTGCTCGCCGCCGCCGTCCCCGCGCTGCGGGCGGTCTATCCCGACATCCGTGTGGTCGTTGGGGGCGAAGGCCCGGCACGCGCGCGGCTGCTGCCCGCTGCCGCTGATGGACGCATCGACTTGCTCGGCCGCGTCGAGAGTGCCCCGGCCCTCCTCGCCGCGCTCGACGTGTGCGTCTTTCCTGTTGCCGGGGAGGGCACGCCCACGGCGCTCCTGGAAGCCGCCGCACTCGGCAAGCCCATCGTCGCCTCGGCGGTGCATGGGATCGCGGACCTGTTCGACGACGGCGACGAGATCTCGCTGGTGCCGCCCGGTGAAGCATCCGTGCTTGCCGAGGCGATTCTCGCTGTGCTCGCGGACCCCGCGCGTGCCTCGGCGATGGGCGAGCGAGCTCGCCACCGGCTTGTGGACCAGTACTCCTCATCTGCGGCCGTTGAGCGGCACCTCGACGTGTACCGGGGACTGCTCGCTACGCTAAAGTAGTCGCAGGATGCGGCCAGCGGGCCGATCGTTGCAAAGGGGAGTGGCGATGAAGAAGGGCTCCGGGCTCGTGTGGGTGGCCGTCGCGCTGGTCGTGGTAGTGGCGCTGGCTGTGGGCGGGTACTTTGGGTTCACCCAGCTGATGAAGGCTCGCGGTAAGGCCGCACTCGAGGCCACGGTCGCATTCGAGGAATCGATGTGGGGGCACGATGCCAGCAGCGTCGAGGAGCTGCTTCCTCCCGCGTTCGCCTCGGCGATGACTTCTGATGATCTCGAGGCGCTGTCCAATCATTGGCAAGGGTGGGAGTTCGACGAGATTACTGAGTGGACCGATGACTCCGTGGAGGTCGCGCTCGTCCGGATCCAGGTTGAGGGAGTCACGAGCGATTCCACGATGGACGCGAGCTACGAGCTGAGCTCGGACCCTTCGCTCAGCGAAGCGCGGGTTGATGTGATCTACTCGTTCTCGGCCGCCGAGGGTGAAGAAGAGTCCCTCGATGAGAGTGCAACTTTTGACCTGGTCTGGATCGATGGCGCGTGGCGGATCGCGCAATTCAGCTTCGAGGGCGAGGGTGCGTTCGACTACACCTTCTATCGCGAGGGCAAGGATGTCGATCGGCTGCTCGAGGATCTCCGCGAGACCATCGGCGTGGGTGCGGAGGAGACCGAGGGCGAAGGCGACGACGGCGGAGTCTCGAGCGGGTCGACGACAGAGGATGCCGAGTTCGTGGTGGAGAGTTTCCACGCTGCTGTCATGTCCGGCGAGTACGACCGAGCGTGGGCGCTCCTGCCCGAGGAAAAGCGGGTAGCGACTAGCGCGGAGGACTTTGCCGCACAGTTAGAGGGCTACGACATCACGGGCTACCGCATCCTGGGTTCGTGGCAGGATGGCGACGACAGCGTGACGGTTCAGTCGGAATTTGACGCCGCCGGCAGCACATTCGGCTACACGTGGCGGGTGGAGCGCGTCGAAGGCGAGTGGGTGGCCGTCTCGCGCGAGATCACGGGGATGACCGAAGAGCAGGTCGATGGCGAGCTACCATCGGATCACCCCGATCTGGGCAGCGGCAACTAGCGCGCCCAGTCATCCTCGTAGCGCACGATGTCGTCTTCGCCGAGGTAGTCGCCCACGGCGACTTCCACGATGCGCAGCGGACCGTCTCCGGCGTTCTCGAGGCGGTGCACCGCGCCAAGCGGGATGTACTTCGACGCGTTCGCGGAGACCGTGAACGCCTCGTCATCGATGGTGACCCGCGCTGTGCCTTCCACGACCACCCAGTGCTCGCTGCGGTGCGCGTGGCTCTGGAGCGAGAGGCGGTGGCCGGGCAGCACGTCGATGGTCTTGACCTGGAAGCCGGTGCCCTTGACGAGCATGGTCCACGAGCCCCACGGGCGCGCTGACGAGCGGGACTCCACGATCTCTCGGGCACCCATCGCGCGCAGCGCGTCAACCACGAGGCGCACGTCTTGCGCACGGTCTTTCGCAGCCACGAGCGTAGCGTCAGCGGTGTCGACGACGATTGTGTCGGCCAGCCCGAGTGTCGCCACGA
>CAKMKD010000186.1 GCA_927439865.1 uncultured Coriobacteriia bacterium
TGCGCCGCGTCGACGACCATGTCCTCAACCACCATGTAGCTGTCGAAGCCACCATACAGCCCGTGGCAGATCACGCCGGTTGCGGTTCCGACGCATTCGCCGTCGATCCGCGCCGCGAGGAACACGTGATGAGGATCGTCGGCCAGAGCATTGAGGGTGCTGGCCATCAGATCCATATCGGAGGCCTCACCCCAGAAGTGCTCGTGCAGCCTGCCGATGGCCAGCAAATCGGACTGCTCTACCTTGCTGATAATCATTTGGTCGCATCCGGGCTGAAGGCGACTATCCACATGTCGCTCGCTTCGTCGTACTCGAGCTCGTCGAAGGATCCGACGGTTGACGAGAACGGACCGACTCGGCCGGTCTTGACCCACTCCACCCTCACCCTGCCCGAGGGATCACTGTCGACGGAGGCTACATCTCGACCTTGCGTCACGTAGTGCCTGTCTATGTAGTCGAGCAGCGAATCGGCGCGCTCATTGAACCGGCCGGCAGGCCGAAAGACCTCGTCCATGCTGGTGGCTTCGCTGCCATCCCTGGACACGTAGACGACGCCGACCGCGAAGTCGCGATCGGGTGGCCGAAGTCCAAAGCTGTACGTGGTCTCCGAGCCACCGGTGCCGCTGAACGATTGGACGTTGAAGCCGACGATCTGCCAGCCCGGGTAGTCCTCCGCAATGCGTGTCTGCCACTCGGCGGCAACTGCAGTGCCTTGGTTTAGGAGAGGCTTCATCGCTGTAACGGCTGCACCGCCGATCAGGAGCGAGAGGAGTAGCGCCCCCACGACGACAGCGAGTATCCACCAGCGCCGTTTCTTCGGGCCGGGAGCGGGCAGTTCAGCAGTCACAACTGTCTCGTAGACGCTTGTCACTGCGCTGTGCGGATGACCGCGCTCACACCCGCCGTCTTCCCGCAGCCAGACGTTCGCCTGGCACTGCTCACAGAATCCCGCCTTCGCCATTGAACCCCTCCCCCAGTGGAACGCTTTGGATCAGTCGACCGCCTGGACACAAGACCGCGGACTCGAAGGACTCAATAGTCTCGACTGAAGGGACATTCGTGACGTTAGGGTGTTCCCAGGTTGAGCTCTCAAGATCCATGAGACAGGTGATGTGTCGGCCACCGTGCGGTTCAAAGTGGAGACACTGGCCCCCACTGTCCCTCAAGGGGCACGCATCCCAATCCCATGGGGCCAGGACACGAAATCGCAGACTGCCATCCGATTTCAGCCGCTTCCAACGGATTGAACCATTGTGCACCGCGAGCAACAATTTACTGGGCGAAGCGCCTGTGTACCCGAGGATCTCGCGCGAAGTCAGCCACTTCTCTCTGAGCAGATCCTCGCGTTTCGAGTACATGTCAACCAATACTCGGCACTTCTGCAGCGCCGGGAGGTAGTTGCTGCAGTTGTATCCGAAGTGCCAGCGTGCTTCCATCTTGTCCCCCTCCGGCGATAATTGGTGGACCGCATGTTCGCGCATCTGGTGCGGACTCCTACACGAGCTCAAGAAACTCCTTCTCGGACAGAATCTGTATCGAATGCCCAGCGTCGACCAGGTCAAGCGCCGTCTTGAGCTTCCGGCTGGGATTGCCTTGCGTGAACGCCTGATGGTCAAGTTGTCCAAGGACGACATATTCTGTCAACTTGCTGACGCTGGTCCTGGGACGCCCGCCGCGTTCAGCAACCAGCTGCATGGCTGCGTCACGAGGCATCGATGCCATGGCTCCCGTAAACGCAACATCTGCATCATAGAACGCACCGGCTTGATCAGCTTCCATGTTGCAGACGTAGTCCGACATCGACTTCTTGGCGGTCTTTCTGAACCCCGAACCCGCGGCACAGCGGCAAGGCCTGTATTCGAACTCGTACAGCCGACCAACCTGCATGCCTACGCACTGGCACAGGCCCTTGAGGGTTGTTGCCCCGAATGAACCCGCAATGGCAAGGGCAATCTCGGCGCAGGCCTCTGCATCGCACATGGGGTCGTGATGCTGCCTCATAGTCCCGCCACAAGCACTGAGCACATGCGGCAAGCGATGGTCAGGTAGGTTGGGGAACGCGAAGCGGGCCATAAGGAGTGTGCAGTAGTAGTCGCGCTCTGGGTAGCCATACCCGTTTGACTCGAAGCCTGCTCGCAGAACTGACATATCAAAACTCGCATTGTGTGCCACCAACGGAAGCCCATCCGACAACGACAAGATGGAATTCATAACTGGAACGAAGGATTCCGCACTCTCAGTCATCTCGGGGGTGATTCCGTGAACTCCCATATTGAAGATGTCATAGCGGTTCCCGGGTGGCTGGATAAGGTATGTGGCAGAATCGACGATTCTGCCACCGTCGACTCGGGCCACGCCGACTGCACAGGCTGAGTCCCTGCAGGCCGTGGCGGTCTCGAAATCGATAGACAAGAACTGCACGCGACTCCCCCAATCCCATCAGCATGTTCAATGGGCTTAGCAATTTGCGCATCAACTGCGCGGCCAATGCCTGCCCTGTCGGCTACCCCGTGCGCGTCAGCCGGATGCGCATGTCAGACACGCACGCCATTAGTCATCGAAGTCCGAGCTGCGCCTTGCTGACTAGTTGGCCATTCTGGAACATGGCGTTCATGTTCGATCCACCTGCGTTGGACCAGGTGTACATCACCGTCGAGTACCCTGACACTTCAGAGCGGCTGAGTTCCTCTCCGCGAGCACCAATGACGGCCACGGTCTCCTCATAGGTCATGCCCTCGCGAAGTTGCTCGTACTCCGCAAGCGTGACGACGGCCGGCTCATCCGAGCTGAAGGTGGCGCTCGGGGAGAACGGATCCTTGAGCACGGTGCTGATCTGGTTCGACACGGAAATGATCCCGATCAGACCAATGGCCGCCACGAGCATCACCATTATCCCGAGGAACTTCTGCTTCCTGACGAGCGCAATGACACCGCACACGAGCGCGGCCGGCACAAGGAACACCGCAGCGAAGTAGGGCATCATCAACGAGCTGAGCCCCAAGATGATGCCTATGGCGCCGAAGAGCTGCCCCGTGGAATCCGCAGTCTTCGGGGTCGCAGTTGAGCGAGCAGTCTCGCCCTCTTCCAGCACGTCATATACACCGGTGATGCAGTTGGAGGGATGGCCTTTCGAACACGACCCATCAGCGGCCAGGTAGACGTTCTCGTTGCATACCGTGCAGTAGCCAGCTTTACGCATGACTCCCCCTGTCAGCTATGCGATGCCCCTTCAGCCTATGATTGCACAGTGGGCTGACATCACTCGATCCTCGTGCTGTGCCTAACGTGTTTCGGCTTCACCCGCGCGCTTACGCATTCATTATGCGACACCATGCGCGCGTCGGGTGGAAGCCGGGGTTAGCCGGCGGTTGTCGATGCGATATCGGGTCCGTCGACGTTCAGCAGGATCTCGAGCCGGTCGACGAAACAGCGCTTCCAATACGGTAGGCCGAACGTGCGCACCGCCCACGCATATAGCGGGCGCAGGCGTTGGTGCTTGACTGTCACGAAGTACGTGTACTTGATGCGCGTGCCGCCAGGATCGTCGAGCAAGAGCAGCTCCTCGTCTCCTGTCGTATTGAACGTGAGGTTGTGCGTGGAGCACCGATAGCCTCTGCCTGGGAGCAGCACCGCAGTCATCGACACTTTGACGGGCGGGAATAGGCGACCGAACGAGGCGGCGTCAGCCTCGATGGTCAACACGTCGCCGTCACGATCGAGGATCCGGATGGCACGCGCGACCTTGGGGAAGTGCTCAGGCATGTGTTCGAAGTCCGAGACGATCGCATAGACCGAGTCCCTGTCGGAGCGAATCAGCCAGTCACCCACTACCGCGACTTTGTCCGAATTCGCCATCTGGCTCCCCCTGGACGCGGCAACACGTCCGGCTAACCCTCACATCAGCAGACCGCGCAAGCCCGCGTACTCCCCACACGCAGCCCGCGAATCGCCCGAAGACCCCCTCCGAGCGTTTCCATCATATCCCACATCGCGCGCCGCACAGCAAAGGCGGGCCCTTCTCGGACCCGCCCTTACGCAGTCTGTGTAAGCGCACCCTCGCACCCCAGCGCCGAACTCGCCCCACCCCTACATCGGCGCGTACATCTTCCCGTACGGCCGGTGGCTGAACGGTGCGAGCTTGGTGAACGGCACCGAGAGTACCTCGGCAAGGTCCATGCCCTGCGCCTCGCAGTAATCCGCCAGAATCGGCTTGAGCGCGGCGATGTCCTCGTCGGTGGCCTCGGTGATGCCCACCTCTTTGCCGCACTGCCAGGGCTCAACGGTGCCGCGCAGGTAGATGACGCCGCCGTGCATGCCGGCGCCCACGAACGAGCCCACCAGCGGCTGCTCGGCGAACTGCGTGTTCATGCCGAGGAGCACCAGGATGCCGCCGGCCATGTACTCGCCGAAGAAGTCGCGCGCGTTGCCGCCGCACACCATGATCGGCACGAGCGACTCGTACGCCTTCATGTGGATGCCCACGCGGTAGCCAACGTCGCCTTTCACGTACACCGCGCCGCCGCGCATGCCGTAGCCGAGAACGTCGCCCGCGTCGCCGTGCACGATGACCTTGCCGGCGTTCATCGTGTTGCCAACGCCGTCTTGCGCCGCCCCGAAGACCTCGATCGTGGGGCCGTCCATGAACATCGCCATGTCGTTGCCGGCGGTGCCGTGGACCTCGATCGTCACGCCCTTCGCCTTCACGCCGGTGCCGATGTAGCGCTGGCCGTTCACGTTCTTGAGCACGACTTTCGTCGCACCGTCGGCGATCGCGTTGCGAACCGCCTCGTTGAGCTGCCGGTAGTAGATACCGGCCGCGTCAATCGTGACCGTGTCGCCGTCGCGCACAGCGGTCGGCGCAACTTTGATGTAGCCTTCCGTGACTCCCGGAGCCATCTGTCGTGGCATCGTGCCTCCCCTACATCCCCGCCGGCTTGACGCCGAGGACCTTGTTCATCTGCTCGTCCAGGCCGATGGAGCGCAGGCGCTCGCGCGAACCGCGCAGCGACTCGACGGCGTTCACGCCAAGCGCGCCGAGAATCTCCTGGAGCTCGTGGCTCCAGGCGTGCACGAGGTTCGTGAGCTGCTGGGCGCCCCACTCGGGATCGATGCGGCGCGTGAGCTCCGGCTTCTGCGTGGTGATACCCCAGCTGCAGCTACCGGTGTGGCAGCTCTGGCAGAGGTGGCACCCGAGCGCCATGAGCGACGCCGAGCCGATCGCAACCGCGTCGGCGCCAAGCGCGATAGCCTTCGCCACGTCTGCCGAGGAGCGAATCGAGCCCGCAGCGATGACCGACGCCCAGTTGCGGATGCCTTCGTCGCGCAGGCGCTGGTCCACGGCTGCGATCGCGATCTCGATCGGGATGCCGATGTGGTCGCGAATCACCTGCGGCGCGGCGCCGGTGCCGCCCTTGAAGCCGTCGAGGTACACGTAGTCAGCGCCGGCTCGGACAATGCCCGAGGCGATCGCGGCTACATTGTGCACCGCGGCGATCTTCACGCCGACCGGCTTGTAGCCGCTCGCTTCTTTGAGCGCGTAGATGAGCTGGCGCAGATCCTCGATCGAGTAGATGTCGTGGTGCGGCGCCGGGCTGATCGCGTCGGTCCCCTGCGGGATCATGCGCGTGCCCGAGACTTCCTTGTTGATCTTCTCGCCCGGCAGGTGGCCGCCGATTCCCGGCTTGGCGCCCTGACCGATCTTGATCTCGATCGCGGCACCTCGGCTCAGGTAGTCGGGGTTCACGCCGAAACGACCTGACGCCACCTGCACGATGACGTTGTCCTGGTACGGATAGAGATCCGCGTGCAGACCGCCCTCGCCGGTGTTCATGAACGTGCCGAGGCGCTGCGCGGCCATCGCGAGCGACTTGTGGACGTTCAGCGAAACCGAGCCGTAGCTCATCGGCGAGAAGAGGATCGGCGTATCGAGCTTGAGGTTGTTCTTGATGCCCTCGCCCTCGGCAAGGCGGTAGCCGCCCTCGCCGTCGGACTCTACGCCAACGCTGTCGGGCTTATGGCCGATGAACGTGCGGAGCTCCATCGGCTCACGGAGCGGGTCGATGGACGGGTTCGTGACCTGGCACGCATCGAGGACCAGGTGGTCGAAGATACGCGTGTACGGCATCGGGTTGCCCATCGAGGTGAGGAGCACGCCGCCGGTCTCGGCCTGACGCCAGACTGCTTTGCGCGCCGCCGCCGACCAGTTGTCGTTCTCTCGATACGCGAGCTGGCTCTTCTCGATGGAGATGCAGTGCGCCGGGCAGTACGTCACGCAGCGGTGGCAGGCGCGGCACTTCGCGTCGTCCGGGATCGGACGCTCGTTGAAGTTGTAGACGCCCCAGCCGCACTGCTGCACGCAGCGACCGCACTTGTGGCACTTGTCGTAGTCGATCTTGACCTTGAACTCAGGCTGGATGAATGACGTTGGCATCTTACGCGTTCACCTCCACGGTGTCGCAGGAGCGTTCGGTACCGGTGACCGCGCAGGAGATATCCGAGGGCGGCAGGTGCAAGTCGCCGTGAATCGGCCAGTCCATGCCCTGCACGCGAGCGATCGTGGGCTCGCCGGCCTTGGGCATCCAGATCGCGTCCGGCTCGGCGATGACGGCACGGATCGCGCTCTCTTCCGAGGCGACCATGAGCACGCTTCCCTTGCGCGCCGCAACGAGCGGACGCAGCTTGATGCGGTCGTTCAGAGCCACCATGCCGCCGTTGAAGCCGAGGACGATCGCGAACGGGCCGTTGAGCATGCCCGGGCCGTACACCGCGCGGAGCGAGCGCATGACGGCCTGCTCGGCCTCGGGCATGCGGTCGATCTCATCCCAGAGCGGCGAGGCAAGCGCCTTGCATGCGAGTTCGAGCGGCAGCTTGTGGCGCCGCAGCATCAGGTCGAAGAGGTACGCCGCCACCTCGGTGTCGGTCCCGAGCGTGCACTTGTAGCCGAACTGCTCGAGGTAGCGGCTGTTGATGCCGTAGCTCGAGATCTCGCCGTTGTGCACGATCGTCCAGTCGAGGAGCGCGAACGGGTGCGCGCCGCCCCACCAGCCCGGCGTGTTCGTCGGGAAGCGGTTGTGGCCGGTCCACGTGTGGCCCTCGTACTCTTCCAGGCGGAAGTAGTGGCCGATCTCCTCGGGATAGCCAACGCCCTTGAAGACGCCCATGTTCTTGCCCGAGGAGGCCACGAACGCGCCGTCAACCGACGAGTTGATCGTCATGACGGCTTTCACCACGTAGTCCTCGGTGGAGAGCTCCGACTCTTCGAGCTTGTTCGGATACGGGTTGAGGAAGTAGCGCCACAGCAGCGGCGCGTCGGCGATGCCCTTGACCGGACGGGTCGGCATCGGCTCGGCGAGATCGACCAGGAAGAACTGGTCGAAGAGCGCCTCGACCTCCTCTTTCGCCTGGATGTCGTGGTACATCATGTGGAACGCGAAGTGGTCCGGGAACTCGGGGTAGATGCCGTAACCGGCGAATCCACCGCCGAGGCCGTTGCCGCGGTCGTGTTGGACGGCCATCGCGAGGATGGCGTCCTCGCCGCTCATGAGCGTTCCGCTCTCATCGCAGATGCCCATGAGGCCACAGCCGCCGTGGATCTTGTATGACGCCTCTTCGGCGTAGCGCGGGCGCGTCGTCGTCATGCTACTCAACTCCCTCATCGTCTTTAGCCAGCAGACGCGACAGCGCCTCGCCACCCGATGCGGGCAGCGGTGACAGTCCAAGCTTCTTGCGGGCGGACTCTCTC
>CAKMKD010000187.1 GCA_927439865.1 uncultured Coriobacteriia bacterium
CAGGCTCGACATCGAGGGCGTCTCGGACGGCGCGGATAACAACTACGTCGCGCAGGCCGAGGGAGGACTCGCGGCGCTTGAGGACCACGACCTCGTCGTCATCCACGTTGAGTCGCCCGACGTCATGGCAGCGGATACGCCGTACGTGTCCGAAAAGGAGCGCAGCCCCACCGGCGCGAGGCCCGGCCAGAACGGCCAGATGTCTGTGGCCGGGAGACCACCTGACTCGGCGCGCGCCCTGTTCGCGGGCGAGTCTGCGAGCACCTCGCGAGCACGCGACATCAACTCGAGCAGCACGTCAGAGCCCGGGCCTCTCGGCGTCTGGCCGATGATCGGCTTGTCCGAGATGTCATGCGGGGGCGTGTACTGCGCGTCGACGAGATAGTCGTGACCTTTGACGACCAGGATGTGCCGGTACGCAACGCCGGGGTAGAAGCGGAAGGTGTCATCGCCGAGCGCCGCAGCCAGCTCCTCCACAATCGCCCGCGACTCGGGTGTCGTGATGTGCCCGCACGCGTACGAGGCCATTCGCTCGTCGGCCACGTTCACCAGGTTCATGCGGAGCGCCACTTCGTCGGACGCCAACGTGATTCCCATGCTTGCGGCTTCGATTGCCCCGCGTCCCACGTAGTTCGCGACGGGATCGTAGCCGAGAATCGCCGTGCATGCCGCCGAGGATGACGGCTCGGCGCCTTCGGGCACCGTCTGCGCAAGCCCGATCCGGCCGCCGAACGCAAGTGCATCCAGGTTCGGGGTGTTCGCGGCTGCGAGCGTAGTACGCCCGTCTAGCTCGGGAAGCGGCCAACCGGCCGCACCATCAAGGATCACGACGACGTGCTTCATCCGGACCTCCTGGCACGCGGGGTGTAGCAAGAGGGTAGCAGACCGACCCGCTCTGTGATGCCCGATACCAACATCTGGTGGCGCGCCGAGCCCGCGTACGTGCAAAGATGCGCTCAGGTCTCGTTCGTGCGAGGGGGAAACGATGCCATCTGCCGCAACGGTGCGTGTGCTCATCGTCGATGACGACTATTACGCCAGGGAGGCGCTCCGCGCCCTCGTTGCACGAGACGAGCGCACCCGCATGCTCGATGCGGTGGGCGGTGCTGCCGAGGCGACCGACGCGCTCACCGCAGCCGCTGCGCGACACGAGCCGCTCCCCGAAGTGATTCTGCTCGACGTCCGCCTCGGCGACGAGGCCACCGGCGGCATCGACGCGATCCCGGCGCTCAAGCAGCTCTGCCCCGGATGCCGCATCCTCATGACCTCGGTCTCAAACGCGCCCGCCACTGTGGAAGCCGCGGTGAGGGCGGGGGCCGACGGGTACGTGTGGAAGAACGAGTCCACCGCCGGCATCGCCGATGCGATCTGCCGCACCGCCGAGGGACGCTTCGTGCTCACTCGCTCGATCGCCGATGAGCTGCTCGGCACACTCACCGACCTCGGCGATTATGCAGCCGAGGTGCTCCCCGCCGAGCCGGAGTTCCTCGACCTCACCGAGTCGATCCGCAAGACGCTCTATCTCTACTGCTTCTGCGGGATGTCGGCCAAAGAGATAGCCGACGAGCTTGAGCTGAGCGTCAATACCGTCAACTCCCGCATCAAAACGGCGTACCAGGTGCTTGGCGCCGGAACACGGCAAGAAGCATACAAGCGCCTGGTTGCGCGAACGAGGAATGGCGGATGAAAGTAGCCCCCCGCACACGCTGGTACATTCGCGTGCTCCAGTTCTCCCCAATCGCCGCGGGCCTTCTGCTCGCGATCGTGTGGCTCGCGGTCCCTGTGGGTCTTCGGGCACAGGTCGATACCGTCCGAGAGGCGCAGTTCCTCGGCGGTGCGGCGATACTCCTTGCGATGGCGATCGTCGCCTCCCCGGCAGCGTTTCTGATGGAGCGTCGCCGAGTGACGCAGCTCTCGGTGATCGAGCAGATGGAGCGCGTACAACACGACGCGCACGACAAGGTCTACAACCGCCTCTCGGCGCTCTCCAAGCGAGTTGAGATCGCGGCCGGGACACTCTCGCCGGAGGTTGCGAGCTCGCTCGATGGGGTTGCCGAGGACATTCGCGAGACCGTCACCGAGCTACAGGAGATCCTCGGCGATGCACGGCAGCGCACGGCGTCGCTTACCGGCACGGACCCGCTGCGCTCACAGCTCGAGTCAGTCGCACGGGAGCAGAGTGCACGGCTGGGCGTCACCGTGAACCTGACGGTTCACGACGGGCTGCCGACCCTCTCGGCGCAGGCGGGCTGGGACCTTCAGTGCGTCCTTGAAGAGGCCATCAGCAACGCCGCGGAGCACGGTGCCGCCACGAATGTCTCGGCAACGCTCTCACGCGACGAAGACGCGGTTGTGTTGCGGGTATCCGACAATGGCTCAGGGATGCGGCAAACCGACATCGACGCGCTCCCTGATGAGCACCTCGGCCTGCGCGGCATCCGCACCCGGGCGGCTCGGCACGGCGGCAGTTTCATCGCCGAGACGACCTACGAAGGCGCTGCTCTCAGCATTCGGCTTCCCGCGAAGGGCACCCGACTAGAGTGAGGCCATCTGGATGTTGCTGAAGTTGCGCCGGTAGTGGGCCGCGTACTCGACCTTGCGCTCCAGCGCGTCGAGCACGCCGTTCGCAAAGTTGACCTTCTCGAACTTGAGCGCGCTTCCAAGTCCACCAGGCGAGAACACGTTGATCTCCATGAGCTTGTCGCCAACGATGTCGAGTCCCACGAGGAACATGCCATCAGCAACGAGCTTTGGCCGGACGATCTCGGCAATCCGGAGATGCGCGTCTGTGATGATCGCCTGCGCGATGGTGCCACCCGCGTGCACGTTGCTCCGGATGTCGTCGCCCTGCCGGATTCGCCGGAACGCCGCGTACTTGCCCTTATGGCGAAGCGGCTGCCCGTTCATCATGAACAGTCGGGTGTCGCCTTCCTCGGCGGCCTCAAGGTACTCCTGACAGATGACGTAGCCGTCACGAGTGAGGGCCTCGACCATCTGGTTAAGGTTCTTGTTCGATGCATGGTCCACCATGAATACCCCGCTGCCGCCCGAGCCCTGGAGCGGTTTGAGTACCGCGCGCCCTTCCTGCTCCTTCACGAACGACTTGATCTCGTCGCGATCGCGGGTGATGAGCGTGCGAGGGCGCACTTCCTCGGGGAAGAGCTGGAAGTACATCTTGTTCATGGCCTTGGCCAGACCGTTCGGGTCATTGAGAACGATAACGCCATTGCGCATTGCGATGCGGCCGAATTCGATGCCGGCGCTCTGCGCCCACGGGCGCGCGCCGACCTCCTCGGCCGGGTTGCTGCGAAGCATGAGAACGTCGAGGTCATCGACGGTGATGCGTTCGACTCGCGCCTTCGCGCCGCGCAGGCCGGAGAGGTACGCGGCACCTGAGGTGTACTTGGCGCCCGGCGCATGTCGCGCCCTGGCCCTGATCTTCTCATCGGGGTCGTAGGCGAAATCGCCGGCCGAGAGCACCCATGCCTCGTGACCCCGGTTGATAGCAGCAACAGCCAGGCGGGTTGTCGTGTACCCCGCCTCTTCCGTAGTGATGTCGTTGACCATGAAGCCGATGCGCACCGACGTCCTCGCGTTTCCTCAGTAGATTGCAGCCGCTCAAGACTAGCCACCGCATCCGGCCGTGACAAGAGATTTCACAGCACGTACACAAACTATCGATAACGGCCGTTAGACAGCGTCCATGAACGTATCAAGCAAACGCGGTGCGAGCTGTTCAAGGGCACCCGCGATTCTCGCGCATGCAGCCGAATCGAGCTCACCGGACCACTCGTCGATGTACGTCTTCTTGAACTCGATCGCGAGCACGCAGACGCGATTCCCGAACGTCTGGGCGCACCAGTGCGCGAAATGACCGCCACGGAACTTCACGTTCTCGCGCACATCGACGCCGGGCATCGCCGAGGCCAACCCGGTCACGAACGTCTCCGCAACACCACCCCATCGTTCCCGGTCAAGATGACCCGTACCGAGATTGACGTCAGGGTTCTCGGCCTGCGACGCCGGAGGTGCGTCCGCGCCGTCTCGGCGATGGTTGTACGCGTGCAGATCGAGCACGAGCGCTGCCCCGTGCCGCGCAACGATGCCGGTGAGGAGTTCGCGCATCTCGCGATAGAAGCCGTCGTAGCCAAGAAGTGACTCCTTGACCAGCGCGTCCGGAAGGGGCTCTCGCCACAGGGGCAGATCCCATGCGTCGCTCGGCACGCGATATACCGCACGCTCTCGCGGACGGTTACAGTCGACTTCGAAGCGCGAGCGATGCACGACGACGCGCGTTGGCGCGAACGCGGCCCATTCGGCGGTGTAGGGATCCTCTTCGCGTAGGCGCTCGACATCCGAGAGCGCTGTGCGCTCGGCGATCTCAGGCCGCAGGTCATGCCCTGCATGCAAGGCGAGCGTGACCAGAGGTCCGTTGCCAACGCTCACTGTCGCGAACTGCCGCATTCTGCGCCTCTCATTCGGGTACTCAGATTCTCGCACAACACTGTGCCTCTGCTACCATGCACGCATGGAAACCAGACGCTATCGGGACACCCGAAGACTCGACACGACGCGACCCGCGTTCACGGACGCCGTGGTCAAGGGAATCGCGCACGGCGGCGGACTCTACGTGCCCGAGGACCTACCCGCGTTCACGCTCGATGAGATCCTTGGGCTCGCCGAGATGCCGTACTGGAAGCGTGCGGCGACGATCTTCGAGCGGTTCGGGGTGGACCTCTCCGCCGAGCGCATCGGTGAGCTGATGCGCCTATCGTACGGCGACAACTTCGACGACCCTCGCGTCGCTCCGGTGGAAGAAGTGGTCGCCGGGATGCACGTGCTCGAGCTCTGGCATGGTCCCACGTCGGCGTTCAAGGACATGGCGCTCCAGTGCATGCCAGTGTTCTTCTCGGAGGGCATCGCGCTCAAGCAGAAACGCGGTGAGCTTACCGACGACTACCTCGTGCTGGTAGCAACCTCGGGCGACACCGGCAAAGCGGCGCTCGAGGGCTTCGCCGACCGCGACCATACGCGGATCGTCGTCTTCTACCCCGCCGAGGGCGTCTCGGACATCCAGCGAAAGCAGATGGTGACGCAACACGGCGAGAACGTGGCTGTTTTCGGTGTGCGGGGCAACTTCGACGACTGCCAGAACGCCGTTAAGGCCGCCTTCAACGATGAAGCGTTCAACGCCGAGCTCCACGAGCGTCACGGCCTCAAGCTGTCCTCTGCGAACTCGATCAACTGGGGTCGGCTGCTGCCGCAGATCGCCTACTACGTGAGCGCCTACGCCGACATGGTCGCAAGCGGCGGTGTTCCCGCCGGAAATGACATCGATGTGTGCGTGCCCACCGGCAACTTCGGCAACATCCTCGGCGCGTACTACGCGAAGAGAATGGGAGTACCCATCGGCAAGCTCCTGTGCGCGAGCAACGAGAACAACGTGCTCGCCGACTTCATCGCCACGGGCACCTATGACATCTCGGCGCGACGGTTCGTCACGACGCCGAGTCCGAGCATGGACATCCTCATCAGCTCCAACCTTGAGCGACTGCTCTTCGAGCTCGCCGGTGCGGAGCGCGTTCGCGAGTGGATGGCGTCGCTCTTAGCCGAGGGTCGCTTCCAGGTCGATCGCGAGACATTTCGCCTGATGCGCGAGCACTTCATCGGCGACTGGGTCAGCAATGACGAGTCACTCGGCGTGATCGCCCGCGTTCACGATGAGACCGGCTACCTGATGGATCCGCACACGGCGGTCGCATGGGAGGTGGCCGAGCGACTTCGCGACGCGAACCCGGTGCTCGTGGTCTCAACGGCTCACTGGGCGAAGTTCGGCTGCGACGTCTACAAGGCGCTCGAAGGCCTGCTCTACGACGACCCACTGCCGGCTGGTGCAGCCGACCTCAGCGGCGTGGAGCTCCTCGGCCGGGTCCATGAGCTTGCCGGGCACGCGCACATGCCGAGCGCCCTCGCCGAGCTCGATGGAGCCGAGGTGCGATTCGCAGAGGTGGTTGACGCGGGTCGAGAGGGCGTCGAAGACGCCGTCCGGGAGTGGCTGGCCCGCTAGCGCTCGAAGAATTCTCGGCGGATACGCCCGCTGAGGTCGGCTGCACCAGCCGGCAGTGGGTCGTCGTAGAGCAGGCCTTCGAGCGCCTTGTAGACGTCACCGCCGAACTTCGCCCAGTGAGCCGTTGAGACCACGAG
>CAKMKD010000188.1 GCA_927439865.1 uncultured Coriobacteriia bacterium
AAAGCTCTCGACCGCAAGGTTCTTGCCGACATGGCTGTGAACTATCCGGAAGCGTTCGCCAAGCTCGCCGAGGTCGCGAAAGCGCAGCACTCGGCGTAGAACCCGTTTGCTTGTAAACAACCGAAAGACCCCGCCACTCGCGGGGTCTTTTCGCGTTCTGGGTTCGGCGACGGTTAAGCGTCCTGATAGCTCCGGTTCAGGCCTTCGCGCGATGATGGGCGGGTCGCATCCGCGACAGCATTGTTCCGTCGCTCTCCCCTCGGCGACACAAGGAAAGGGGAGGGCTATGAAGCGCTTCATCCTGTTCGTTCTGGCGATGGGAATCGCCGCCTGTGCCGGATCCGCCGGCGCGTACTTCACCGGCCAGGCCGAGGTCGCCGACAACATCATCCGTGCGGGTGGCGTCGCGGTGTCGTGCGAACCCACGTCGGCAGCCATCAGCGTCGATTCGATCGCGCCCGGCACGGTAAGCGAGCGCAGCATGACGGTGATGAACAGCGGCGCCCTGCCCGCGAGTTTCGTCATCACAGGAGCCAAGAAGGCCGGCATTACCGAGTTCTACAACGCGGTGACCTGCCGGGTGACTGCTGACGGGGTGCTTGTCTACAACGGGCCGCTCAACGCTCTGAGAACCGCTCCATTCGAGATGGCGCCGGGCGCGCGCTCGAAGATCACGTTCGGCCTCGGATTGCCCGCAACCGCAGGCAATGAGCTCAGCGGTGACTACGTGAAGATGTCCTTCTATGTGGATGCCGAGCAGGTGCACTGATGCCCGAGGCCGAGGAGCGCGATCGGTTTCGCACAACGCGGCGGCTCGCGCGCGCGGGAGCGATCGTCGCGTGGGTTCTCGTAGCGGTTTTCTTCGGCGCGACGTTTATCCGCGGAGGTTCGATGGCACCGTCCGTTCGTTCCGGTGACGTCGTCATCTACCGGCGTTCGGCCGCGGTTCTCCGCGAGGGCGACATCGTGTACTTCGCGCATGCCGAATGGCCGAGCGGGATCGTACACCGCGTGGTCGAGGTCCTGCCGGACGGCAGTGTGCTAACGCGAGGCGACGCGAACGCGACCAGGGACCGCGACCCGGTTCCACGACGCAACATCAGGGGGGTTGCGACCTTCGTACTGCCGAGCGGCAAAGTCCTTTCGGCGCTCTCTGAGGCGCTCAGATGATGTGATATACTCGCGCACAATCGCACCACGGAAAGGCTATGACGGAGAGACGTTCGGCGAGAGCACCCGCCAGGGAAGGGACTCCATGACTGGAAGAGTCCCGGGCAGCGCGGCGAACGGTTCACTCTAGCAGCAGCGACCTGAACGGGCATACGCCTGAGTAGGGAAGCCGGCGCCCACCGATACCGGGCCGTCGGGTCACACCCGGCAGCGAGCGGCATGTCCGCTAGCACTGAGAGGGCGCGCACCTGCGCCAACCAGGGTGGTACCGCGGGAGCCGCTCCCGTCCTTGGAGACAAACAAGGACGAGGGCGGCTTCTTTCTGTTCTCGTGAGTCGTGAGGAGAGCGTGGATGAGTATCGTAGATGAGTTGCGGGCCCTTGAGACCGAGGCGCTCGCGGCGGTCGGCTCCGCGTCGGATAGTGCGACACTCGAGGACGTGCGTATCGCATACCTCGGCAAGAAGGGTTCGCTCACTGCGGTGCTTCGCGGACTGGGTTCGCTCTCCGCCGAGGAGCGCCCGGCAGTCGGGAAGGTCTCGAACGAGGTTCGCGCCGCGCTGGAGAACGCGATCGAGATCCGCAACGGCGACCTTTCGGGCGCCGCGATGGCGGAGCGCTTCGTCGCCGAGGCCGTGGATGTGACACTGCCCGGTCGGCTTCGGCTCCCCGGCAAGCGGCACCTTATCAATCAGACTGTGGACGATATCATCCGCGTCTTCCTCGGCCTGGGATACAAGATCGCCGAGGGACCCGAGGCCGAACTCGACTACTACAACTTCACCGCGCTCAACCACCCGCCGGAGCATCCGGCTCGCGCCGCCACTGACACCTTCTACCTGCGGGACCTCTCAGGCGAGGCTGACGCCGTGGAAGGCGAGTCCGACGTACTGCTGCGTACGCACACGAGTCCGGTCCAGGTGCGTGTGATGGAGCGTCAGCAGCCCCCGATATACATCCTTGCTCCCGGCAAGGTCTACCGCAGGGATGTCGCTGACCCGAGCCACCTGCCGCAGTTCACGCAGATCGAGGGCCTCGTGGTCGATGAAGGCATCACGTTCGGCGACCTTAAGGGCACGCTCGAGCACTGTGTGCGGGAGATCTTCGGCCCCGACCGCAAGGTCCGGCTGCGTCCGCATTTCTTCCCGTTCACGGAGCCTTCTGCCGAAGTCGACGTGTCGTGCGGCATGTGCGGTGGCAGCGGCTGCCGAAGCTGCGGCGGTGAGGGATGGCTCGAGGTGCTCGGCAGCGGCATGGTCGACCCGAACGTCTTCGGCTACGTCGGTATCGACCCGGAGCGCTATACCGGGTTCGCGTTCGGCATGGGAGCCGAGCGCATCGCCGCGCTCAAGTACGGCATTCCCGACCTCCGACTGTTCGTTGATGGCGACATGCGCTTCTTGCGCCAGTTCTGACGCTGACTCAAACGAGACCCCTGCCGCTTAGCGGCTGATGACGGAAGGACGAGCGCGATGCGCGTTTCGCTCAAGTGGCTCAAGGAGCTTGTGGACGTCGATCTTGGCGTGACCGAGCTTGCCGACAGGATGGACATGACCGGCACGAAGGTCGAGGCCGTGCGCACGCTCGGCGCCGCCATGGACGGCGTAGTCGTCGGGCAGGTGCTCGTGCGTGACCAGCATCCGGATGCCGAGAAGCTCTCGTACTGCTCGGTCGATGTGGGCGACGGCACTGACCGGCACATCGTGTGCGGCGCCGACAACTTCTCGGCGGGTGACAAGGTTCCGGTAGCGCTCGTGGGGGCCACGCTCCCGAACGGGATGACCATCAAGAGGGCCAAGCTCCGGGGACTCGAGTCCGAGGGCATGCTGTGCTCAGCGACGGAACTCGGCGTGGGCGGCGACGCTTCAGGGCTGCTCATTTTGCCCGCCGACGCGCCCGTCGGTACGGCGTTCTCGGCGTACTACGGCATGAGCGACACCGTGCTTGAGCTTGAAGTCACGCCGAATCGCCCTGACTGCCTCTCGATGATCGGCGTTGCTCGGGAGATAGGCGCGATCACCGGCAAGCCGGTCACCGAGCCGCGGTCAAAGCCTGCCGATGATGGCCCGGCGACAGCCGGGGAGGTCTCGGTCAGCATCGAAGACCCGGCGCTCTGCTCGCGCTACACCGCGCGGATTATCCGCGGCGTGAAGCTCGGTCCCTCGCCAGCGTGGCTTGCCGAGCGGGTCACCGCCTGCGGTGCGCGCCCGATCAACAACGTCGTCGACATTACCAACTACGTGATGTTCGAGCTGGGCCAGCCGTTGCACGCCTTCGACCTTGCGACGATCGCCCAAGAGGGCGGCCGGGCGGCAATCACCGTGCGTGCGGCGCGTGAGGGCGAGACGCTGCGCACGCTCGACGGTCAGGAGCGCTCGCTTACCCCCGAGACGCTGCTCATCGCTGACCCGAGCGGCCCGATCGCGCTTGCGGGTGTGATGGGAGGGGAGACCACCGAGGTCACCGACGGTACGGTGGATATCCTCCTCGAAGCTGCATCGTTCGACCGCGCGACGATCAGCCACACGAGCCGCCGTCTCGGACTCATCTCCGAGGCGTCAATGCGGTTTGAGCGTGGTGTTGACCCTGAGATTGCCGCGCGCGCCTCGGATCGCGCGGCCGCGCTTCTGGCGGAGCTCGCCGGCGGCACCGTTGCCCAGGGACTCGTCGATGAGTACCCAGTGAAGGCCCGTCCCCGCCGCATCACCCTGCGCGTTCAGCGCATGAACGCGTTTCTGGGCATCAGTCTGACGCCCCGTGAGGTCATCGAGATACTCGGTGGATTGGGCCTGTTCGCCGAGCCGGTCGGTGATGACCTGGCGGTAACGGTCCCGACGTTCCGCCCCGACCTTGAGCGCGAGGTCGACTTGTATGAAGAGGTCGTCCGCGTATGGGGCATGGAGCGCGTGCCCTCGACGTTGCCCGCAGGCCCCGGCCGGGTTGGGACGCTGACGGAGACGCAGCTTCGCAGGGAACGCATCGGGACGGCGCTTCGCGCGGCGGGCCTGAACGAGCATCTGGGGCTCGCATTCGCCAATCCCGAGGACATGGCACGGCTGCAGTGGTCGCTCGGTCCTGATGAGGTGCCGGTCGACCTGCAGAACCCGATGTCGGGCGAACAGGCGCAGATGCGCTGGACGCTCGCAGCTGATCTGCTGCGCACCGTTTCATTCAACCAGCGCCGAGGTGTGGCCGATGTCCACCTTTATGAACTCGGCACCGTGTTCTGGACGGCGCCTGGACGCAAGACGCCCAAGGAGCGGCAGATGGTCGCGGGCGTGCTGACAGGCTCCTGGAACCGTCCTTCCTGGAATGCGGCCTCTGCTCAGCTGGACTTCTTCGACGGCAAGGGCGCGATCGAAGCGCTGCTCGAGGAGATGGATGTCCTGAAGTGGCGCGTGCGTGCGGTAGATCTGCCCTGGCTCCAGCCCGGTCGTGCCGCCGAGGTGGTTGTCGGAGGCGACGTTGTGGGATGGGTTGGCGAGGTCGCACCGGATGTCCTTGAGGCGTTCGAGGTGAACGGCCCCGTGGTGCTCTTCGAGCTGAGCGTGAAGATGCTCGTGGGCGCAGTCGCTTCGAACGTGCGATACGCCGAGATTCCGCGATTCCCCGCAGCGACGCTCGACCTCGCGCTCGTTGTGGATAGCGATGTCACGGCCGACCGTGTGCTCGACTCGATTCGCTCGGCAGGCAAACCGCTGCTGGAGTCGGTGCGGATCTTCGACGT
>CAKMKD010000189.1 GCA_927439865.1 uncultured Coriobacteriia bacterium
GAGGAACTCTTCCCAACCGCCGATCGTCGTGCCGTCGAGTGAGACGATCGTGTCACCGGGCTGCAGTCCCGCCGCCGCCGCAGGCGAATCAGACTGGACGGTTTCTAGGACTTGCGAGGCGCGGAATGTGCCGAACGCGGAGAGCACGATGGTGAAGGTGAGAATCGCGGTGAGCAGGTTCACGGTCACGCCGGCAACGAGCACCGTGATGCGCTTCCAGGTCTTGAGGCCGCGGTACGTGATCGAGCGCGCCGCGTCGAGCATGACCGTCGTTTCGGCTGACCGGTCGATATGCGGGGCGGCTTCGTACTCGAATTCATCGACAGGGACGATTGCCGCCCAATCCTCGAGAGTCGTGACAAGCGAGGAAGCGCGCTCGCGCGGAATCACAAGCACTCGTGCAACGCCGGCGATGTCGAGCGTGCCAGCAGTGGCGAACGCCTTGAGTGCCGGGCCGAGCAGTTCATCCTCGGCGCCCGGCTCCATGCCGGCGATGCGCACGTAGCCGCCGAGCGGAATCGCGGTGATCCCCCAGGTCATGTTCTTGGTCTTTAGACGCAACGCAGGCCCGGGGAGTCCGATCATGAACTCATGGACTTTCACGCCGAACGCGCGCGCCGCCAGAAAGTGGCCGCCCTCATGCAGGACAACCAGGATCGAGAACGTGAGGATGCCCCAGAATACGACGCCGAGTGTGCCGAAAACCGCGCTCATGCAGCCCGCCTTCTTCCATTGTGATCATCTGTGTCGTGCACTCATGAGCAAACCGTGCGCCACGGAACCGGCTACAGCGCCTGCCGTGCCGTAGAGCGGGCCCACCCGTCAACGGCTTCGACCTGCTCGATGTCAGTCAGCCGCTCGATTGCATGCGCGCTCATCACTGCTTCTACCACACGAGGGATGTCCATGAACCCTGCTTCCCTGCGAAGGAACGCCGCCACTGCAACCTCGTTCGCCGCATTCATAGCTGCAGGCATGGTTCCGCCGAGGCGACCCGCCTCAAGCGCGAGCGCGAGCGCCGGGAACGAGGCGTAGTCGGGCTCCTCGAAGTCGAGCCGTCCAAGCGTCGCGAAGTCGACGGGTGGAAGCGGCGAGTCCCACCTCGCCGGGTGACTGAGCGCGTACTGGATCGGGATGCGCATGTCTGTGACTCCGAGATGTGCCTTAACCGTTCCGTCCGCGAACTCGACCATCGAATGCACACACGACTGCGAGTGCACGACGATCTTGATGGCGTCGTAGTCAACTCCGAAGAGGTGGTGCGCCTCGATGGCCTCGAGCCCCTTGTTCATGAGCGTTGAGGAGTCGATGGTGATCTTAGGCCCCATCGTCCAGCGCGGATGCGCAAGCGCCTCGGCAACCGTCACTCCGGCGAGCGAATCGCGGTCACGTCCCCGGAAAGGACCTCCCGATGCCGTGAGCCAGATGCGTGAGACGTCATCGACCGGTTCGCCGAGGAGGCACTGGAAGATCGCCGAATGCTCGCTGTCGACGGGAATGATCGCGTCCGGGTACGTGGCGAGCGATGTGACAAGCTCTCCCCCTACGACCAGCGATTCCTTATTGGCGAGCGCGAGCCGCTTGCCTGCAGTGAGTGTGGCGACCGAGGCACGCAAGCCCGCAGCGCCGACGAGCGCGTTCAAGACGAGATCGACATCCGGTAGCGTCGCGAGATCCACGACCGCAGCATCGCCGCCCGCGACCTGCACACCAGGGAGCGTCCGCGCCAGTTCGTCCGCACGGGAAGCCTCAGCGATTGCGACATTACGCACGCCGAACCGGACAGCCTGCTCCGCAAGTGCATCGATGCTGGAGCCAGCAGCCAGCGCGACGACGTGAACGCGCTCGGGAAACCGCGCAGCGACATCGAGCGCCTGGCGCCCGATCGAGCCGGTGGAGCCCAGGATGGCGATCCGTAGGGGCGCGGTCACTGTGCACCAGCGAAGACGAGCATGTAGTACGTGACGATTGAGACCAGGATCATGCTGTCGAACCGATCAAGGAAGCCGCCGTGACCGGGAAGCCAGGCGCTTGAGTCCTTCATCTGGGCCTCACGCTTGAGGCGCGATTCGGCAAGGTCGCCAACGACCGCCGAGACCGAAGCGGCAAGGCCGACGAGGATGAGGGACATGAGCGAGAGCCCTGTGTCGGCGACGAAGTAGACGGCAACCCACACGCCTGTGGTGAAGAGCGTGCCGGCGGCGAAGCCTTCCCAGGACTTCTTCGGCGAAATCTTCGGCGCCATGCGATGGCGTCCGAGGGATGAGCCTACCAGGTAAGCAAACGTATCGTTCACCCACACGCTCGCGACCGTCGCGAGCGCAAGCTCCGTCCCGGCATCGAGCTCACGGATGAGCACGAGGTGCGCGAGCGTGAATCCTACGTAGACCGCCCCGAACACGGTGACTGCCGTGTCAGTCGCACGAACCTGCGGGAATGCGATGTGCCACATGAGCGATGCCACAACGAGCAGGCTCACAACGGCAGTCAGCCCGTACGGGCCGAGAAACGACGCGGCGAACGGCATCGCCGCAACTGCTGCCAGCCCGAAGAGCTCATTCGGCAGCCGCCGCTCACGTCGCAGGATCAAGTAGAACTCGGCAGCCGCAACGACAGCGACGATAGCCACGACGAGCGCAAGGCCGAGTGGTCCACCAAAGACAATCCCCCCGATGAACGCGACGCCGATGGTAAGCGCCGAGGCAAGTCGCACCCAGAAGTCCTTGAGCGTTCGGGGTTTCAGGTGGTTCTCGGTCACTGCACGCCTCCGAAACGTCGTTCGCGCCGTTGATAGTCGATGACTGCGCGCAGCAGGTCATGTCTGGAGAAGTCAGGCCACAATACCGCCGTGACCCACAGCTCGCTGTATGCGATCTGCCACAGCAAGAAGTTCGAGATGCGCATTTCGCCACTCGTTCGGATCACGAGGTCAGGGTCGGGCATGCCGCGCGTGTAGAGGCGATCTGAGATGACGGTCTCATCGATGGCCGAAGGATCGAGCGCGCCCTGTACGACGTCGCCCACAATCTCCCGGACGGCATCCGCCAGTTCACCGCGGCTACCGTAGTTCAGCGCGACAACGAAGGTGAGGGCGGTGTTCTCGGCGGTGGTCTCCTCGGTGCGCCTGAAAGCAGCCATCGTCTCGGAAGGGACGACGTCCTCTCGGCCGATCACGCGAACTCGTATCCCCAGGCGCTGCAGGGACTCAAGCTCGCGCTCAAGGACTTCAACGAAAAGGCCCATGAGGGTGTTGACCTCATCTGCCGGGCGGCTCCAGTTCTCGCTCGAGAACGAGTAGACGGTGAGGTATTCGATTCCCAACTCAATCGCGGCGGCGAGCGTCTCGCGAACGGCTTTAACGCCGGCGCGGTGCCCCGCGACACGCGGGAGTCCGCGCTTAGCTGCCCAGCGCCCGTTGCCGTCCATGATGATGGCGACGTGGCGCGGCACGCCATCGGGTCTGAGCAGCCCGATGAGCTCGCAATCGCGTTTTGATGAGAAGAACTTCTCGAGTTGAGAACGGTCTGAAGGCACTCGCCTAGACCTCCATGATCTCCTGCTCTTTGCGCTTGAGCAGTTCGTCGATGTCCTTGATGTGTGAGTCGGTGGCCTTCTGTACCTCGGCCTCCATGCGACGCAGGTCGTCCTGCGACATCTCAGCGTCCTTCTCTTGCCGCTTGAGGTGATCGTTCACATCGCGGCGGATGTTGCGGACCGCGACGCGGCTCTCCTCGGCGTAATGCTTGCAGAGCTTCACGAGATCCTTGCGGCGCTCCTCGGTGAGCGGCGGGAACGGCAGGCGGATGACCTGACCGTCGTTTGCCGGGTTGAGGCCGAGGTCAGAAGCGAGAATCGCCTTTTCGATACCGCCGATCGCGTTCTTGTCATAGGGGCTGATGACGAGCATCTGCGGCTCAGGCACGCTGACAGAGGCGATCTGCAGCAGCGGCGTGGGCGACCCGTAGTACTCAACGGTGATCTTCTCCAGAAGCGAGCCTGATGCGCGTCCCGTGCGAACCGTGGTGAACTCGTGGGACAAGGCGGCCAGCGCCTTGTTCATGTGGTCGATCGCTTCGGGCAGGTTCTTTGCGCCCATCAGTTGCCTCCTCTGACGATAGTGCCGACGCGCTCGCCGTTGAGCGCCCGGGCGATGTTGCCGGGTCGGTCCATGTTGAACACGATGATGGGCAGGTTGTTATCCATGCAAAGGGAGATAGCCGTACTATCCATGACGGTAAGTCCCCGATTGAGTACCTCGATATACGGGAGTTCGTCGAACTTCACGGCGTCCGGATGCGTCTTTGGGTCTGCATCGTAGACACCGTCGACCTTGGTGGCCTTCATGATGCAGTCGGCCCCGATCTCGAGTGCACGCAGCGCCGCTGTCGTATCGGTGGTGAAGTACGGGTTTCCGGTACCGGCGGCGAAGATAACGACACGGCCCTTCTCCATGTGCCTGATCGCACGTCGGCGGATGTACGGCTCGGCGATGGTGTTCATCTCGATTGCCGACATCACTCGCGTGAACACCTGGCGGCGCTCCAGCGCATCCTGGAGAGCGAGTGCGTTCATGACGGTGGCGAGCATCCCCATGTAGTCGGCCTGAGCACGGTCCATGCCGCTTGACGCAGCCGCAAGCCCGCGGAAGATGTTCCCCCCGCCGACGACGATTGCGATTTCCACACCGTTTCCGGTGACCGCATCAATCTGCTCGGCAAGTGAGTCGAGAATCTTTGGATCGATGCCGTAGCCGACATCCCCGATCAGTGCCTCGCCCGACAGCTTGAGCAGCACGCGGTTGAACTGGAACCCGGTCATGGCCCTCCCTCTCCGTGACAGCAAGAATCGGACGCGAAAGCGCCGACAAGGAGATTCTAAACTAACAGGGCGGCGCTTGCGCACCGCCCTGTCGTCGTCAGTCCGTTAACAGGACTCTGGTTCGGAGTCGTTCATCTCGCCGAGAGCGAACCGGTCGAAACCAACGACTGCAATCGTGTCGCCGACTTCCTTCGAGACGCGGGCGAGGAGCTGCGTGATGGTGATATCAGGGTCCTTCACGAAGACCTGCTCGGTGAGACAGACCTCCTTGTAGAACTTCTGGATACGACCTTCCGCCATCTTGTCCTGAATCGCTTCGGGCTTGCCGGACTCGGCGGCCTGAGCGCGATAGATCGAAAGCTCGTGTGCAACAACATCCGCGTCGACCTCGTCGCGTGTGGCAGCGATCGGCGCTGCGGCAGCAACCTGCATCGCGATGTCCTTGATGAGGGCAGCGACCTCAGGCTTCGCAGCAGTGGCGTCGTTCGCGAACGAGACCTCGACGACGACACCGATCTTGCCGCCCATGTGGACGTAGCTACCGAGGGCGCCGGTGCCGCTGATCTCGCGCCGCGAGAAGCGGGTGACGTTCATGTTTTCGCCAAGCTTGCTCACGACCTCACCGAGAACCTGCTCGACCGTATGCTCGCGACCGGCGAACGTCTCGGCCTTGAGCGCGGTGACGTCAGCCGGGTTGGCATCGGCCACTACGGCCGCAAGGTCGTTCACGAAGGTCAGGAACTCGGCGTTGCGGGCGACGAAGTCGGTCTCACAGTTGAGTTCGATGAGCGTGCCCACAGTGGCGGCGTCGTTGACGAATGCAGCCACAACGCCCTCGTTGGTGGCGCGTCCGGCCTTCTTTGCCAGGGCAGCGAGGCCCTTGGTGCGAAGGATATCAACGGCCGCGTCGAGATCGCATTCGGCTTCGACGAGTGCCTTCTTGCAGTCCATCATGCCCGCGCCGGTCATCTCACGCAGGTCCTTGACCATCTTTGCGGTGATTTCCATATGTTCGGTTCCTCCTCAGGACAGGGTGCGCCAATCTGGCGTGCCCGGAAGTCGCTTACTCGGCAGGTGCTTCGGTAGCAGCAGCGTCGTCGGCCGGAACTTCAGCGACTGGCGTGGCTTCGGGCTCAGCAGCCGGGACGACGGGTGCTTCCTCAGCGACGGGTGCAGCTTCGACGGCGGGAGCCGGGATCTCAACCGCGAGACCGGCAGCCACCCGGCCGTCGACTGCAGCATCGGCGATCACGCGGCAGATGAGGCCAACGGAGCGGATCGCGTCGTCGTTGCCCGGGATCACAAAGTCGACTTCGTCAGGATCGGCGTTGGTGTCGACAAGGCCGATGATCGGAATCTTCAGGCGGCGAGC
>CAKMKD010000190.1 GCA_927439865.1 uncultured Coriobacteriia bacterium
TGGAGTCAGCGAGGCTGAGGACATCGACGTCTTTGGTGGGTCGAACCGCTATCCCGAGAACGTTCATTGCTGCGCCACCGATAACAACCAGTTCGACCGGAGCTACGCCATGCGCCTCCAATGTGGCGGATAGCAGCGTAAGTGCATCCTCGATCGCATCTATTCCAGTCAGATGCACAAGAACCTCCATGACTGTCTCATGTGGTCATTATGACTGTATCTAACGGTCATTACAACCGACAGCCTCCCCTCCCACGCAAGAGGGGCGCCCGCAGGCGCCCCTCCGTCACTTGCATGTCTCCCGCACTTACCCCTGCACGCGACCGATCGCGCTCATCCCGGGGTACGCAGCGCTCTCGAACAGCTCCTCTTCGATCCTGAGCAGCTGGTTGTACTTCGCCACGCGGTCGCTTCTCGCCGGCGCGCCGGTCTTGATCTGCCCGGCGTTCACGGCAACCGCAACGTCGGCAATCGTGGTGTCCTCGGTCTCACCGGAGCGATGGCTGATGACCGTCGTGTACCCGGCGCGGTGCGCCATCTGAATGGCGTCGAGCGTCTCGGTGAGCGTCCCGATCTGGTTGAGTTTGATGAGGATGCTGTTGGCCGTCCCGGTCGCGATCCCGCGCGCAAGGCGCTCGGTGTTCGTCACGAACAGGTCGTCGCCCACCAGCTGGATCTTCGTGCCGAGGCGGTCGGTCATGAGCTTCCAGCCGTCCCAGTCCTCCTCGGACATGCCGTCCTCGATGCTGATGATCGGGTACTTGCTCACGAGGTCCTCGTAGTAGGCAACCATCTCCGCCGAGGTCAGGTCGCGACCCTCGCCGGCAAGCACGTACACGCCGCGTTTGGCGTCGTAGAACTCGGTCGCCGCCGGGTCGAGTGCGATGCGCACCTGCTCGCCGGGGGTGTAGCCGGCCTCTTCGATCGCGGCCACGATGACCTTGAGCGCATCCTCGTTGCTGTCGAGGTTCGGCGCGAAGCCGCCCTCGTCGCCAACGGCCGTCGCCAGCCCGCGCTTCTTGAGCACGCCCTTGAGCGTGTGATAGATCTCGGCGCACATCCGAAGTCCCTCGGCAAAGCAGCCTGCGCCAACCGGCATGATCATGAATTCCTGCAGGTCAACGTTGTTATCCGCGTGCACGCCGCCGTTCATGATGTTCATCATCGGCACCGGCAACACGTGCGCGTTCGCCCCGCCGATGTAGCTGTAGAGCGTGAGCTCGCAGCTCTCGGCAGCGGCTTTCGCCACAGCGAGCGATACGCCGAGGATCGCGTTGGCACCCAGGCGCGACTTGTTCGGCGTGCCGTCGAGCTCGATGAGGAAGGCATCGATCGCGCGCTGGTCGCTCGCATCCATGCCGAGCATCTCGGGCGCGATGACCTCGTTCACGTTCGTCACGGCCGTGAGCACACCCTTGCCGAGGTACCGCGCGTTCTCGGTGTCGCGCAACTCGACTGCCTCGAACGCGCCGGTGGAGGCACCGCTCGGCACATCCGCGCGACCCCAGCTCCCGTCGTCGAGCGAGACTTCGACCTCAACGGTCGGGTTGCCCCGCGAATCGAGGATCTCGCGCGCAACCATATCGGTGATGTAGCTCATTCCCGCTCCTTCCGCTTCGCCTCGAGCCAGAGCTGCTCGAGCGCGTCCGTGTCCATATCGCCAATGACAAGGCCACCCTCGGCGGCCTGCGTTTCCATATCTTCGAACCGCCGGATGAACTTCGCGCACGTTCCGCGCAGCGCGTCTTCGCTGTCGATACCCAGGTGTCGCGCCACGTTCACCACGGTGAAGAGCACGTCGCCCACCTCGTCGGCGGCCTCGGCGCTCCCCGGCTCGCATGCCTTGAGCTCTTCGATCTCCTCGGCGACCTTGTCCCAGACACCGTCGATGTTCTCCCACTCGAAGCCCGCGCCTGCCGCACGCCGCGAGATCTTCTGCGCGTACATGAGCGCCGGCAGCGTGGGCGTGATGCCCGCGAGCACGCCCGGGGTCTCCCCCTCCGCGGCCGCATCGGCCTTCTCGCCGCGCTTGACGGCGTCCCAGGTGCGGATCACATCCTCGGCGGTCTCGGCCTGAGCGCTGCCGAAGATGTGCGGGTGCCGACGCCGGATCTTCGCGATGATGCCGGCGATCACGTCGTCGATGCTGAACGCTTCTTCCTCGGCACCGATCTGCGCGTGGAGCACCACTTGCAGCAGCACGTCGCCAAGCTCGTCGGAAAGCTCGCGCAGGTCG
>CAKMKD010000191.1 GCA_927439865.1 uncultured Coriobacteriia bacterium
GCCTGCACGCCCGTTTCGCCGAGGAAGGGATCGAGTTCCCGTTCCCGCAGCGGGTCGTGCGTCAGCTGCCGGTCTAGCTGTTCTGCCCGGACACGTTGTTGACATAGACGAGGGTCTTCCCGTTCGGTTGTAGGTGTCGAAGCCACAACTGAACAAGGAGGACCCTCGTGTATGTCAACAACGTGTCCGGGCAGAACAGCTAGACCGGCAGCTGACGCACGACCCGCTGCGGGAACGGGAACTCGATCCCTTCCTCGGCGAAACGGGCGTGCAGGCGCTTGACGAACTCGCTCCTGAGGACGAACTGGTCGCCGAAGTCGGTGACGCGCATGATGACCGCGGCTTGCACCTGCGACTCGCCGAAGCCGCGGAACCGCATGAGCGGCTCCCAGTCGGTGATCGTCGGCTGCATCTCGCGCATCACGTCGCCGGCGATCTCAAGCGCGAGCGCCTCGACGTGCGGCAGGTCGCTGCCGTATGCCACCCCGAAGTCGACGGTGATCGAGAGCGGCTGCTCGGGCAGCTGGTAGTTGGTGACGATCGCCTGGCCGAGCTTGGCGTTCGGCACGATCACGAGGTTGTTCGACTGCGTGCGGAGCGTGGTGTAGCGCCACGCGATGTCCTCGACGCTGCCCTCCTGGCCAGTTTCCAGCAGCAGATAGTCGCCCGGCCGCACCTGCTTGGACGCCACGATCTGCAGCCCCGCGAAGAGGTTGCCGAGGGTGTCCTGGAGCGCGAGCGCCACGGCCAGGCCGCCGACGCCGAGCGCGGTAAGCACCGGCGTGATGGAGATGTCGAGCGCGTTCAGCACCAGAAGCGCGCCGAGGAGCACGATCGCGATGCGTGTGAGGTTCACAAAGATGCTGGTGGAGGGGAGCGGTCCGGTTGCCGAGACCGCGTAGCCGCGCACGAAGCCGGTCGCGATACGCATCGCCGCGTACGTGACCGTGATGCCTGCGAGCACCACGATGATGCGCCCGGTGAGCGCAGAGAGCCGGGGACTCCAGCCGATGTCCTGCAGTCCGAACGCCGCTCCCGCGAGCGCGAACCACACGACGGGCATGTGGCCGAGGCCCTCGAGTGCGATGCGCCAGGGCGCGCGGTCGAGCCTGCGCGCGAGCCCGCGAAGCGCGCCAAGCACGAGCAGATCGAGGAGCCACCCGACCGCGAAGCCGGCCGCGACGTAGAGCGCGAAGAGGCCCAGATTGACCGCTTCGGTTCCCAGAATGGTCATGCCAGCTCCTTCTCGGCGGATGTTGTGGTCGATTATACGATTCAGAGCGGCGCTGCGCGTTGACCCTCGGTTGAGGCGTGGGCTACACTACGCGTTGCGCTTTCTGGCCGGAAGGCCCCGCGTGGGCACGGAATGTGCTCGAACACGGGCCGTTAGCTCAGTTGGTAGAGCAGGGGACTTTTAATCCCAAGGTCATAGGTTCGATCCCTATACGGCCCACCACATACTCATAGGCCCCCATCGTCTAGCGGCCAAGGACTCCGCCCTTTCAAGGCGGCAACAGGGATTCGAATTCCCTTGGGGGCACCACGTTTTCGCAGGTCAGAGTGGGTACGGCCTCTGATTTGGTGCCCGATTTGGTGCCCGATTGCTTTTCTACTGCACCTAGAGCGCCGCTGAACAGGTCGCCGATACTGTCGGCTGCGGCCCTCTGAGTGACCCGATCGGACCAGCAGTAGGTGTCCATCGTGTACGCCGATGAATGGTGACCGGCGATCTCCTGGACGACCTTCGGGCTGTTTCCCTGTCTGAGCATGAGCGAGAGCGCAGTGTGGCGCAGGTCGTGAAACCTCGGCGCCAGGCGCGAGGACTTCCTGAACTCCTGCCAGACCCACTCGAACCGCGACGGCCACCATGGTTCGCCATCCTCTTCAGAGAACACCAGCGGGCCATACTCAAGCTGGTAGCCCTCGCCGGCGAGCTCTCGACGCGCCCGGCGCTCCTCGTGTTCATCCTTCGCGAATGCCAGCGCAGTGACCAGGATCGCGGGCATCTCGATGGTTCGGCGCGATCTCTCGCTCTTCGGGCCCTTCAACTCATAGCCGCCGGGTCCCTCGTCCCACGCTCGCACGACCGAGAGCGTACCGCGCACGAGGTCAACATCATCCCAACTGAGCGCAAGGATCTCGCCGCGACGCATGCCGGTCGTGACCGCCAGCAGTACGGGCAAGTAGAGCCGAGTCCCTTCCACTGCGTTCAGAAGCGCAGCGACCTTGTGTTCGCCGAGTACCTCGACTCGATGGCGCTTGGGTCGAGGGAGTTCTACGCCACGCTCGGTGTCAGCCGGATTGAATGCGATCCTATCCAGCTTGACGGCCTGTGAGAGGGCCTTGTGCAGCACGGCGTGTGTCTGGATCACGGTGCGCGCCGAGAGCCCGAGTCCGCCGTTCGCCTTGGGTAGCTGCATGCGCGTGTACAGCGCCTGGACGGCCTCCGCGCTGAGCTTCTGTAGGCGCAGCTCTCCTAGTTCGGGCTTCAGATACCGTCTGATGATTCCCTGATAGCCCTTGAGCGTTGAGCCCGCCCGTCCGATCGGCGCGTAGTCCTTGATCCATATGTCGAGCCAATCGGCCACGCTCTGGCCTTCGGGCTTGACGTACATACCTCGGTCACCGGAGGTGAGTAGTCGTCTCATCTCCCGGTCGGCTGCGGACTTGGTGCCGGTGACGTAGTAAAAGTCGCGTTGGCGATTGCCAGCGCCGTCGCGGCCTCGGTCAATGACGATCTTCCACCGATCGCGGACTACCTTGCCATCCCTCTTGTAGGGCTGCACGTGACCCTTCATACCCCGGTGCCTCCAGACACAGTCTGACGATGCATTCGCTTCCGGCACCGGTCGCTGCAGGTCTTCCTGTCAGACCGGGCCTCGGTCGCATCCCACCAGTCGCCACAGACCGGACACGGGCGATACTCTCGCTGCCCGTCGACCGCGAGCGCGAACTGCAGCCACATAGCCGCGATAAGCGACCGAACTTCGAACGTGAGCCTGAGACCATCTGGCTGCGCGCTCGTTACTCGCATCACCACGCGCACGGTCGCGCACATCTCCGATATGAGATTGGCGAGAGCGGCCCGGGCCGCCGCCTCGGGGAGGCTGGCCTTCATGAGCGGCGTGGCCGGCTCGAACTGCTCGTCGAACGTCTTCGGAGTGGTCAATCCGAGGTCGTGCTGCGCGGACGCGGTGCGGGTCCAGACCATGTACTTGGGTGCGGGCTTGCCCGGCTCGACAAGGGAGTCGTACGGCTTCACGAGCAGATCGGTACCTATCAACTCGTCGGCCCTTCCTTCGTTGATCGCGTCCCACAGTCGAACCGCGAAGGCGAGCATCTGACGGTGCCCCCGCCAAATCTGGAGACTGCGACCCTCCGAGTACACGAGGAACGGGTCATTGCTCGCCATCTCCTCGGCAGTCGCGACGTGGTCACCCACAACCACCGCCCCGCCGCCATCGAGATCGCCGTACCTGGCCGCAAACTCCGCGAAAGCACCTTCGGTGTCTCGTTGATCCGCGAATCTCCGAAACAGCGCCGGTTCGCTCTTCAGGGGCTGATAGCCATCATCCGCGGGGTGACCCGCGAGTAGACGCTGGTTCTTAGGGCCGATCCATCGGCCTTCTGCCATGCGCCACCACTGGAAGTCCACGAGGGCGGCGGGTGATACCGAGCTGATTCGCGATGTCACAGTTCTGTCCTCCATAGCCGTCTACCTCTATGCAGACACGGACAACATACTTCGCATAGGACAATGCCTGCAATAGAAAGGCGGATTGATGCTCAGGATTCAGAGGCTCCGGGAGGACCAGGGGCTTAGTCGGTCGGCTTTGGCTCGCATCGCTCTCATGCATGCGGCAACGGTGGGGCAGATCGAGAGTTGCTACATCGGGCGACCGTATCAGTCGCAGCTGGAGAAGCTCGCCGCCGCTCTTGGGTTCACGGGCGATGCGGAGGAGTTGCTCGAGGAAGTCGACGTCGATGAGCGGCCGTAGCCTCGCCGGATACGGTGAACTCCTAACCATGGAGGAAGTGTGCATTGTGCTCCAGCTGAGTAGAAACACGGTCTACGAACTCGCCCGTACGGGTGATGTTCCGACCATTCGTCTCGGGCGTCAGTTGCGGACTCCTCGCGCTGCCTTAGAGCAGATGATGGACCGCTCTGCCGAATGCGACAGTGCCGATGTCTAACGAGGAGCTTACCGACAAGGCTTGCGCCAGCTGCGGTTCTCAACCAGAGGGGGGAGACACGATCTCAGGCAATTGCGGATCCGACACATGTAGCGACGGTGGGCAGGAGACGTCACTCGAGCGGGCGGGCGAGCTCGAGGGCGAGACCTCCAGCACCGGACCGGCGCAGCTCGACGAGAACGGCCTCACGCTTGATGAGGCCTGCAAGGTGATTCACTGCACGCGCGAGTGGCTGCGCAGGAAGATCCATTCGGGGGAGATTGCGACGTACCGCGTCGGGGGGCGTCTCCGCGTCACGCAGGCGGCCATCTCACACATCCCTCCGGAACAGTCCCCGGGCGACCCGACCTAGTCCATTGAGCATTTCGGTCATGAGCGCGGTCATCAAGCGCTACGGCGGCAAACCCCATCTCAAACTCACGCTCCTGATCCTTGCTGACCGGGCCAGTGACGACGGCTACTGCTGGCCGTCGTACGACGAGCTCGCTGGCAAGCTTGGCTGCTCAAGACGCTCCGCGATCAATAACGTCAACGCCCTCATCGAAGCCGATCTGCTGCAGATCGTGGCCAAGGGCGGACGGTTCACCGACCCGCAGACGAAGAAGCACCGGGGATTCTCAAACCGTTTCGTCATCAATGTCGCAGCAATCGAGGCGCTGCCCCTGCTCTACCAACCGCGACGGAGTTCTCCACAGGGCGCGGTGGACGGCTGCAGCGCACTGCAAGACATGGGTGAAGTGGGCTTCACCCATGCAAGCACGGCAAGGGTGAAGCCCACTTCACCCGGTACGTCAGACAAGACATCAAGTTCAACCGTCACCGGCGAAATGCCTGTGGAGAACCTCATCCGGTACCTCGCTGATGCCTGGAAGGTGCCAGATCACTAAGCCCCGGCATGCATTGCCATCAGTCACGCGGTACACTAAGAGGAGGATCGGCGCGTGAGAGAGTTCAAGGACGTCAAGAAGCGCGACGTGATACGCGCGTTTGCCACGATCCGTCTGGCGATGGAAGAGAAGTGCGACAGGCTGACCGACTGGACAGACCAGGGCAACGCTCTGGAGCAAGCGCTGAGCCTCAGGATGGAAGAGAACGTAACCAAAGGGCTCGACTTCGTGGAGAGATTCCTCCTCGGTACACGAGAGGAGGTCAGTGAGGAGGGACGCAGCTGATGACTAAGAAGACCGCGCACGCCGAGTTGGTCGGTCGAGTAGGTGCTGAAGAGGCCGATCGCCTCACGCAGATGTTCCTGGAAGATCTCATGACGAAGCGCGAGGCGGCCGCCGAGCTCGGCATGTCGCTCAGCGTCCTCGAGTACCGACTGTCGCAGGGCGACACGAAGCACGCGCGGCTCATGTCCGAGTCGGTCAAACCGCATGGTCAAGCCCGCTGGGTTGTCGTGCGTGAGCCGATACCCGGTCGGCCGCAGACGGCGCGTGAGGCTTTGGGCGAACTGCTTGGACCGGAGGAAGCTGACCGCCTCGTCGGCCTATTCCTGTCCGAGCTGATGCTCGCCGACGAAGCGGCGGCGATTGTCGGGATGCCTGCCAAGACCCTCCGGGCCGACATGTACAAGGGAGTCGTGCCCTACTCGAGGAAGCTCGACCCAGCGGCTCACAAGAGCCCCTGGGTCGTGTTGCCCGACGCGCTACCCGCCATCAAGAAGAAGCGGGAGGGGCGATGAGCGTGTACGCGAGCCGTGACCTATACCGAATCGTCGCTGCGGACGGTGGCGGTGTGCGCATCGTGATGCCCGGCGGCCTCGCCACCACCGCACTTGAGGAGTGGTATCCGAGTGCGAACGCCGCCGCCGCGGCGATCGCGGATGCGATCAAGGGCGGAATGCCGGCGTTTGAGATCTCGGACGAGTCTGCAGTCCCGCACTCCAGCCGCATGTAGAGGGCGCCTAGATCCGCTATCCTCCCGAGCACGTCAACTACTGAAGAGACCCCGGCACACACGCCGGGGTCTCTTGTCATATCCTGTTATGTAGGCTGCAGGGTGCTTGTTGGGCGTTTTGCTCAATGGTCGGCACGATCAGGGCACAGATCAGCAATCGTAGTTAGCTGCTGTTCTGAACACGCGACAAGCTGGGAGAGTATCGAGGGAAGGAACCGTCATTGGATACCGACTGGGGCGAGCTAATCAAGTTTGCGCTTTTCATGGGCGCGTTCCTTCTCTTCTACGTCTTCCTAATGTCGCTGATTGGCGCCCAGGGACGCATCGGAAAGTGGCTCGATTGGGTGATCATGACCGCCTTGGGCGTGGCAGCATTTGAGGAATGGCAGAACAGGAAGAGTGGCGGAATCATAGGGCTGATAGCGTCTCGGAAGAAGGGCTCTTCAGCGGCGGTGTCGAATACGCCTGCGGCTACGCTTCCCCCGCCGCCCGTGCCTGCGGGCTGGAAGTCAGACCCTCTTGGCCGCCACGATCTGCGCTACTGGGACGGCGTCGAATGGACGGACGACGTTTCTAGCGCAGGTATCGCAGCGAAGGACCCGATCTAGGAGCACAGGCTCGTCCAGCAGATCCTTGTTTGCACGGAATCCCGCCCCGCATCGCGCGCGGAGTCGCGAAGGGCGTCTCACCTATCGTTGGTTGGGCGATTGAGCTCCGTTTGGTCCCCTTGGGGTGTCCGAGCGCATCAGTTCACGGAGCAGACGGAGAAGAGCCCAAGACCTGTTTCCGCCTCCTGCTCCGTCCAGTGTTCGCCACCATCAGTGGTGTGCAGGATGAGTCCTTCCCCGGAAAGACGATCGCCAACTGCCCAACCGCTGCGCTCACTGTCGAGGCGCACTGAACTAAGCCCGGCAATATAGTCCACGTTCTGCTTGGCCCAGCTCGTCCCCCCATCAGTCGTATGCAGGATGACGGCCATGAGTTCGTCGTCCTTGCCGACCGCCCAACCGCTTAGACCGTCGACGAAACTGATCGACCTGAGTTCGCCGCCGAGGCCTGCATCCTGCTCGGTCCAGGTCTTGCCACCGTCGGTGGTGTGAACAACGATTGCGCGATCATTCGGACCTTTTCCCACTGCCCAACCGCTACTTTGGTCGATGAAGTAGACGCACTTGAGTTCGCCGTCGACACCCGCATCCTGCCTAGTCCAACTCACGCCACCATCGGTCGTATGTAGAACGACCGACACACGTTCATCGTCCATGCCGACCGTCCATCCGTTGAGACTATCGACGAAGTGGACCGATCTGAGGTCTCCGTTCACACCCGCATTCTGCTCAGTCCAACTCCCCCCGCCGTCGAGGGTGTGCAGAATAGTCGCCCGTCCATCATCGCCAGCCCCGGTCGCCCAGCCGGTCTTCTCATCCAGAAACCACACACTCCTGAGTGCACCGTCGGAGTCCGCGCGCTGTTCGGCCCAGTGCTCGCCGCCATCGGTGGTACTGAGGATGGCCATGCTGCCATCCTCGTTCCTGCCCACCGCCCAGCCAATGCGATTGTTGACGAAATGGACCTGATTCAGGTCGCATGAGACGCCTGCATCCTGCGTAGCCCAGGTCTGCCCTCCATCGACTGTGTGGAGGACTACCGGCCTGCCAAGCCTGCCCAACCCGACCGCCCACGCCGCGCCGGCATTATCGGAGGTCGTCGTTCCGCTGGTGGGCGGAGACTGCGAGCCGCCGGTCGAGCTCGACTCCTCCGGCACCTCAGCGCAGCCCACATTGACGAACGCAACGAGTGCCAGCACCGTTACCAACAGAAACAGTCGGTATTCGCTCCTGCGCATAACCCCTCCTATGCGGACCGTTAGCAGCAACAAGACCCACGCACCCCATTGGCAGTATATCCGTCTCAGCCAAAGGCTCCGCCGGACGTTCGAAGATCATCCACTATCGCCTACGTCTCGTGGCGGGCACGGATTACCAGGGCTCTCAACACCGGGCTTCACCGACGAATCCGCCACGATCACTCCCGCACTGATGAGGTCGAGGAGCGTTCGCGCGAAATGCTTCGACTCTTCCAGCGTGAGGTCGCAGCCCTTTCGCGCCATGGCCTTCTGGATCGCCTCGCCGAACACCGGACTCCGGCATTCCTCGTCCACTCTTCCGAACCCCCATTCGTGTCGGATCCGCTCCCGCAGTCTGCGTATATGCTAGACCCTCGGAACGGAAGGATGGGGTAAGCGGCGGGGAAGCGATGCGTGCTAGCCTCGCTGTTGTCTGATTCGATGAGAGGACCGCGCGTGAGCGCAGACGATCGAGACGCCCGAATCGATGCTATCGCCGCGAAGGCCCTCATGCTTGCACGTGGCGACACGTTCGCGGTGCCTGTGTCGGGGGACAAGCGCGAAGCGGAGCGCGCTCTGGCGGACATCGAGCGGGCAATCGAACGACAGTACGATGCGGGCCGAGACATGCTGCCCGATCTCGCACACCCAGACGAGCTGGCGATGAGCACCATCCGAACCGATCGATCTTTCCACATCATCATCGAGCGCGGGACCGCCTCCTAAGAATAGTGCGTTTACCTGCAGCTTCTCCTGTCTTCAGTCTTGCCATCGGTTGGACGATACGCTAGACTAGAGGTGTCAGCAAGTCAACCGAAGGGAGCAAGACAGATGAGCGAAACCAAGAAGCGGGTGCGGCCGGCGACATCCATCCCAATCGACCCCGCGAAGTTGCGGATGGTGCTGCGCCGCCGGTTCATCACCAACCGCGAAGCGAGCGAGTTGCTCGGCAAGTCTACCGAGTGGATGGCGGTTGTCCTGAACAAGAGGCGCATCAACTTCTACGTGCTCGATGACCTCGCGGGTGCTCTGAACATGAACTTCAGCGATCTGTTCGAGGAGATCGTCGACGAGGAGCAGTGGCTGGCGCTGTAGGCCTCAGAGCCCC
>CAKMKD010000192.1 GCA_927439865.1 uncultured Coriobacteriia bacterium
TCCCTTCGGCGACTACGAACTCGTGGAAGTGACAGCACCGACGGGCTATGTTCTCGATGCCGTCGTGACGACATTCACTGTCGACACGGAATCATCCGCGGCCTTCGAGTTCACACGCACCGATCCGCGCGTGCGCGGCACAGTGCGCCTGGAGAAGCGCTCGGACGGGCAGGACGCACGGCTTCTGCCGGGCGCGGTCTACGAGATCTGGCGCGTGTGCGATACGTCGCCGCTCGCAGCACCGTTCGATCCGACCGAGGATCCGGCGGAACCGGTTGCCACTCTCACGACCGATGCCCAGGGCGTGACGCGATCCGAACCGCTCGAGTACGGATGCTACTACGCAGTCGAGACGACCGCGCCCGTCGGTCACGCACTCAACCCCACGCGGAACTACTTCGAGATCCGCGACGACGAGGCCGTGATCTACCTTGAGCTCACCGACGAGGTCCTGCCGGTGAACCATGGCGGGGTGATGCTGCGGTACCGGAACATCTGGGATGGCACGGAGATCGCCAAAGCGTGGGGCTACAACGCCGAGATCGGCACCGAGTACATGCCGCGTGTCCGGGCCGAAGGTCTCGACAAGATGCCGATCGAGGGCTTCTCGTACGTGACCGCCGACTACGCACCCTATACCGAGCTCGTCGACGGCAAGCTGCTGGTCACGTACTGGTACCGGCAGACCGTCTCCGGGGACTGGCTGAAGGTTCGCACCGGCGATGACGGTCGGGCACGGCTCACGGCGAAAGACCGCGAGGCCTACGGGCTGCTCTCGGATGCCGAGCTCTACACCCGGCTCCTCGAGGCGAAGGTCGCAAACCCGGACGTGATCGGCTACCTCTCGATACCCGGCACCGACCTCCATGAACCCGTGGTGCAGACCACCGACAACGTCACCTACCTCACGCATTCGGCGGACGGCGACGCTGATGCGCGAGGCGCGATCTTCGCCGACTACCGCTCGCCGCGCTATGCCGGCGACAGTTCGCGGGCGACGCTGCTCCACGGCCACAACATGCGGGACAACTCGATGTTCGGCGTTCTCGCTTCCTATGGGGACGCGGACTTCTGGGCGGATCACCCCTTCATCCAGTACGTCGACGCCGCCGGCAACGGCGGGACGTGGCTCGTCTACTCGGCGCGTGTGGCCGATGGGTCCGACGACGCGTTCGCGTTCCCAGTCATGCGGCCATACTCGGATCGCATTGCGCGTTGGGCGGACCGCTCGTTCCTGGATCCAGGTTTCCGGCCGGATCCTGCCGGACGCACGCTCACGCTCTCCACCTGCGCGTATCACTCCGAAGACGGCAAGTTGCTGGTGCATGCCGAGCTGATCGACTAGGGACTCGCGGGGACTCTTGGTCCACGCCGGTGGGGTATCCACCACGCCGCTCGAACGTTACGAGTTTATGCTCGCCCACTCGACCTTCACGAGTTCCACCGTGTTCGCATGGTTCACGTAGTCGGACAAGGCACTATGGAATCGGGTCCTGGCCGAGGGCGGTAGTGCCAGGAGTTCAAGGCGTATCCACTCGAACAGGTCGACGAACCGGTACCGCACATCTTGATCGTCCACCGTACCGAGGTACGCCGAGCTGCCGTCTATCTCGTGAGCGTCAGGATGTAGGTCTTCGGGTCTGCACAAGACCGTCATCTCGGTCACCCGCGTCTCATTGGCGATGCTGTAGTCATGAATGGCTGCTGTGCAGTCCGTGACCCTCTCGGATCCGAAGGGCTTGATGGTGACTTCGTATGCGAGCAGTGGCTTGTCGTCAGAATCCAAGACGCAGAGGTCACCAAGCTTGTTGCTGGTGCTCGTCGTCACGCAGGCGGAGTCGCCTATACCATCGATGCGAACAGTCGCACCAAGTGCCTGTGCCTTCGCCTCGAGCAGCATGCCGGCGATAGTCTGAGGGGTGTTGCCTCGGTCTGGTGCTCTCAGTATCAAGTCCTTGCATGCACGCGCTAGCCAGTCCGGATCCTCCGAGGGGCTGATGGCCACAACCATGCCCGCAACTCGGGTTGCCTCCAGAAGCAGTAGCTGCGACAACTGTGAGCCGAGCTCCCAGACCTCATCAGCATTCATGCCTTCCAGGGCGCCGACCAACCGAACGACCTCATCCGCCCCAACTTGGTCGTCACGAGCGCCTGCCCACTGTCGATCGATCGGTGGGTTTCCTTTCGCGACGTTCAACGCCCCATCCTTGCCATGAGGGATGCCTGCCGCGGCGAGCGCTTCGCGAATGCCAGGGTAGAGTCCGCGCGGCTTGCACGCTGCATAGTCGCGTGATGCGCGAAAGGACGGATCCATCAAGCGTGCTACCACCACGATGAGCAGCAACTCCCGAAGTCCACGCGACTTCGAGGATACGACGGCCTGCAAGGATCGAGCTATGTTCCCAGCAGGCGCCGGCACTGTAGCCGCAGCGGCCAGTAGATCACTGGTGATCGTCCGAGTCTCGACCTGTTTTGCTGTCAGCACTTGGGTCCTCCGCTGGTCGCATCAGCTCTCTGGCTTCGACACCTAGCGCGTCTGCCAACTTGCCGATGTTGACGAGTGAGATGTTGCGGGCGCCGCGCTCACAGCTGCTCACGTATGTGCGGTCCATGCCGGCTTGGGCAGCAAGTTGCTCCTGGGAAAGACTCCTCCCTTTGCGCAGCTCACGCAACCGGCACCCGAACCGTAGCCTGATGTCTTCGTTCGCCATTCCTGAAGTACAGCGACTTGGGGACTATAAGTCCACGGACAATGCGTCACAATTCTTTACTTTTGCGTACAGATGTTCGACAATTCACCTAGTGGAGGCGGACCCTGGGGAGAAGACAGCAGTTGCGTAGCATAGATCTCTTCTGTGGCGCCGGCGGCCTGACGCTTGGGTTGCGACAGGCTGGCTGGGAGACCGCAGCTGCCGTCGAGTACGACGCGTCCGCGTGTCTGACGTACCGCCACAACTTCCCCGAAGTCGAACTGATTCCGGGCGACATCCGCGCGGTCGATTTCACCCAGTTCAAAGGCTCTGTCGACCTCATTGCCGGCGGCCCTCCGTGCCAACCGTTCTCGGTTGCGGGTCACCAACGTGCCCACGACGATCCAAGAAACTGCATTCCGGAGTTCATTCGCGCGGTGCGCGAGGTTCAGCCGCAAGCGTTTCTCATGGAGAACGTGGCCGGACTCGCGTCGAAGCGGCATGAGTTGTACCTGCGCTTCGTGCTTGAGCAATTGCAGGCGCTTGGTTTCTTTGTCAGCAGTCAGGTTGTTGACGCAGCCGACTATGGAGCGCCACAACACCGGAAGCGGCTTATCGTCGTCGGTATGCGCGACGGGCATTTCATCTTTCCGGAGCCGAGCCACGGGCCAGGTCGTCAACTGCCGCACATTGGCGCCGGCGACGCTATCGCGGACGCGCCGGAGGATGAACCAAACCGCGCGAAGGTTACCTACGCCAAGAAGCCTATCCTTCGCCGGAGTCCCTTCGCGGGTATGCTCGTCAATGGCGGAGGGCGACCCATCAAGTTGTCCGACCCCTCTCAGACGATACCTGCCTCTGCGGGCGGCAACAGGACACATATCGTGGATCCCGGCGAATTGCTGGTCGACTACCATCAGTACCTCATCAGCGGGGGCGTTCCGGCACAAGGGATCGTCGACGGCGTCCGGCGTCTCACCGTTCGGGAGTCCGCGCGGATTCAGTGCTTCCCCGATGACTTCGAATTCATCGGACCACAGAGCGCTCGGTACCGCCAGGTTGGTAACGCCGTACCGCCCATACTTGGCCGTGTTGTGGGGTCAGCGCTGTACTCCCAGGTCCGGCCACGGCGACTGCGTCAGGCGGTCTAGCTGGTCCGGCAAGTTGTGTCTGATCACGTTGGCTTCGCTGCTACCGATTGCCTGGACCATGGCCGAACCGAGGCGAGAGGGTGTTCCACATCCCAGACGTCGCACCCCGGCCCGAGAAGTCCGCGTAGCGCCACACGATCCAGTCCACCAGCCCGGAGCAGTCGAATGGCTGTGGTCTGATCGACTGGAGCCATTCGCTCACGACGACTACTGCTCGGTATCCGGCCCCTCGCTTGAGACGGGCGCAGAAGCCGGTTGCACGAACAGTTCGTTGAGAATCGTGACGTAGCGATCTGCCAGGGCCGCCACCTCTTTGTGAGCCATGTCCAGCACCCGCGTGACTTGCTCGTTCTCCTCAAGAGGAACGTAGTTGCGGCTGTCCATGTACTCCTCAATCCGGGCGATAGCCTCGTCGTTGCCCTCGAGGAACACGCGGAAGTCCTTGTCGCCCTTGGCTGAGTTGCACGCCTTGCAGCTGGGCACCAAGTTGCCGAGACGATGCTCGCCCAGACTCACCTTGTTGATCGGGATGGCGTGCTCAATCACCAGTGCGTCTGCGTCGATACCGCAGTATGCGCACCGGTGCGAGAAGTGCTCCTTCGTCGCTTCCCAGTCTTTCTGGTTGAACGACTCGTAGCCCAAGTTGCCAAGCACATTCCTGACGAACCCGTTCTGCGCATTGCCGATGGCGTGACTCTTGTAGCGGGCGTTCGCCCGGTCTGATCGGGTTCTCGTGTACGCCGACTTGTTCCCGTTGGCACCTGTCGATGCCGACGCCACATCGGGCGCTTCATCCAGCTGCTCCAGATCCGCCTTGGTCGCGATACCTCGTGAGACGAGGTACTCGATCAACAATGGCGTGCTTGGCTCGAACCACATGCTCGTGACGCGAACCTGCTTTCCTCGCACCATGTAGACCTGCGTCCAATAGCGGCCGTGCAGCCCTGGCGCCATGTCCTCGAGTTCTGTGAAGAAGGGGAAGTTGATCCCGAATGTGTGCTTCGAGTAGGCGGGGTCAAGTAGCCGGGCGAGCTCACCGTGGTCGATCGTCTCGCAGTAGGAAACGACCTCAGCGATGTGCTGCTTCACGAGCTTGCCGATTTGCATGCCGACCTCACTCCGTTGTTGGCGTTCCGAATCTGCGCACCAGTCTCGCACACCACGCCGACATGAATGCGGCCTACCCCCGTTCCTTGTCGATGGCGAGCATGGTCAGAACGCAAGAAGGGTCCGTCCCCGAGGAGAGGGGCCGTTGTTTGAGTGCCAAGGGTGGCACCTCCTACGCCTTCTCAGCCGCAGCTACACCTGTGATCGCCTCGTGAATCCGCACCGATTCTTTACGCCCGGAACCCCATATCATCCGATTCCGTTACGGGCGAGGTCGACGGATCCAGGAAGTCGGACGCACCCAAGCTGATGATTCCGGCCAAACGTCAGCTCTATTGGCTAGAATCGAGGAACGTGCGATGAGGGGATGAGAACTTGGGGAATCACGCAGTGGGGTCTATATGGCGCCGTTGGGACCTTCACGTCCACACACCGTGCTCCGTGGTAAACGGGTACGGCGGAAACAACGAGGTTGCATGGGAGCGCTTCTTGACCGAGCTCGAGGCGCTGCCGCCCGAGTTCGCCGTAATCGGAGTGAATGACTACCTCTTCCTTGACGGCTACAAGCGACTGCGTGCGGAGAAGGAGAATGGCCGGCTAGGGAACATCGAGACGTTACTGCCGGTGGTCGAGTTTCGTCTCGCCAAGTTCGCAGGACGTGACGACAGATGGCTTCGTGTCAACTTCCACGTCGTCTTCTCCGAAGATCTTGAGCCGGACGTAATTGAGAGCCAGTTCTTGGCCGGACTCGCGACGAAGCTCACGATCTCTGCAGAGTACGCCCGGGCTGGCTCAGAATGGGTCGCCACGATCACTCCGCAGTCCCTGATTGACTTGGGTAAGTTGATCCGTTCAACCATTCCTGTGGACCGTCGGCACGAGTTCACTGAAGACGACTTCACCCTGGGCTTCAACAACGTCAACTTCGATGAGGGCGAACTCCGTAGACTCCTCGATAACTCGTACCTGCGGGGGAAGTCCCTCACCGCCCTCGGCAAGACCGAGTGGGACCAATACCATTGGAACGACAACTCGATCGCCGAGAAGAAGAACGTCATCAACGCAGCAGACATGGTGTTCACTGCAGCAGCGGACGTCGCCGCTTTCCAGCGTGCTAAGGGCAAGCTCGTTAGCGAGAACGTGAAGTCGATCTTGTTCGACTGCAGCGATGCTCATCAGTTCACGGACTCCCTCGACAAGGACCGCATCGGGAACTGTCTCACATGGGTCAAAGGTGATCCGACCTTTGCTGGCCTCGCCATGGCGCTCAGGACATACGATGAGCGAGTCTTCGTGGGGATACGGCCCCCCGTGCTTGAGGACGCCGACAGGCATCCGGGCAAGTACATATCACGCCTCCAGATTGCTCCGGTTGGAGCTCCGCGTGCCGGTGAACTCTGGTTCGACAACGTTGAGCTGGACCTGAATCCGGAGCTCGTAGCGGTAATCGGGAATCGTGGCATGGGCAAGAGCGCCCTTCTCGATGTCCTCGCACTCGCTGGCAACTCGGAACGGCCAATCGCTGACCTGACGTTCTTGAAGCGCTTTCAGCCGACACGTGCGAACCTGGCCGAATCCTTTGAGGCCACGTTGACCTGGCGGTCAGGCGAATTGTCTCCCGTCAGGCTAAACCGGTGCCACAACCCCGAGGCGCCATCAAGGGTCAAGCACCTTCCACAGCAGTTCATTGAGGTCGTCTGCAATAACGACGATGATCAGTTCGAGATGGAAATCCAGCGGGTGGTCTTTTCTCACGTCCCTGAAGTCGAGCGACTTGGGAGCGCAAACCTAGCTGAGCTGATCGAGTTTCGATCTGCGCAAATCACCCAGAAGCTGGAGGCGGCAAAGTCCGAGCTCACGATCGCGAATGGGCATATTGCCGACCTGGAGGCAGCCCTGGCTCCTGATGCGGTCGCCCGCCTCCGCACTGAACTGGAGTCAGGGCTTAAGGACATCCAATCTCTGTGTGCCACACGACCCAGGCTGACGGCGAAGCCCTCGTCGGCTGATCCTGCGATCGAGGTCCTCGCAGTGCAATTGCGGACGGAAGTCGCTGCAATTCAGGAAGCCAAGCGAGTGGCAGAACTCAATCTTGCGGAGTCCCGAACGGCCCTGGAGAGCACTCGTCGGATTACTGCACTCGTCGACAAGATGGCAGCGGATACCAGAAAGTACGCGGTCGAATACGCTCAGGATTTTGAACGAGCATCGCTCAACTTCGCAGACATCATCGGTATCAATCTTCGTCGCGAGCTCGTCGTGGAGAGGGAGACAGCGCTGACGGCACAGGTGGCTGAAATCAGAGAGTCTCTCGACGCGTCGAACGACAAGAGCGTGGCCGCTCGCTTGATTGCCAAGCAGGCGGAGCTCAAGACCGCAGAGGCCGAGCTTTCGGGGCCGCTGCAGGTTCATCAGGCAAATCTCGTGAGGTATCGGGAATTCCGGGCAGCGCTTGCGGACTTGGCCGGCAGTCAATCCGAGCCGACGTCATTGAGGGGACTCCGTTCACGTCTTCGCTATCTCCAAGGCGAGGCCCCTCGCGAACTCAAGCGGCTTGCCATTGCGCGAAACGCGATTACAAAGCGCATCTTCGACCTCAAAGTCGAAGAGGCATCGCTCTTCGTCGATCTGTATAAGCCGGTACAAGATTTCGCCGACGCGAACCCGCCCCAGGACAGCACGTTCCACCTGGGTTTCAAGGCAACGCTCGAGCAATCAGCACTGGTGTCTGGGCTGTTTGCGCTAGTGGCAAACAACAGAGCGGGAACGTTCTACGGCAGCGAGAACGCCAGTCGCAAGCTCGAGCAGCTAGTCTGCGACGTGAGCTTCGAGGAGTGGGCCACAGTCGCGGCACTTCTCGACTCTCTGGTCGCGGCCCTTCACACCGATCAGCGACCCAGCCACGAGGGTGTCGCCCGTCAACCATCAGAGCAGCTCCGGCCGGGCGTGACAGTCCAAGCGCTCTATGACTATCTGTTCGGGCTTGAGTTCATCGCAGTCAGGCATCGTCTCACCATGGGGGGACGACCACTCCACCATCTTTCGCCCGGTGAAAAGGGTGCCCTGCTGCTCGTCTTCTACCTGCTGGTGGACCAGAGCGACTGCCCGCTCTTGGTGGATCAGCCCGAGGAGAACCTAGACAACCAGAGCGTGTACGGAATCCTTGTCCCATTCATCCGCGAAGCACGCAAGCGCAGGCAGGTCATACTCGTCACCCACAATCCGAACATCGCGGTGGTCGCTGGCGCTGAGCAGATCATCTACTGCGAGATGGACAAGGCAAACGGAAGTCGGCTTTCCTACGAAGCCGGTGCGCTTGAGAATCCCACCATGAACGTCCACGTGGTAGACGTGCTTGAGGGCACGCGGCCAGCGTTCACCGATCGTGAGGAGAAGTACAGAGTCTCGGCGGCGAAGTAGCGGCACCAATCAGGACCGGCGCTTCTTAGAGATCCTCTCACAGTGCGATCCAGGCCATCCGGAACGATAGGCGCCGTGCCCGCACTTGGCAGCAAGAAGGCCATTCACCGCGGTCAGGTGCTCGTGCCTGGGTGTCACTCAAGACCCGAAGGATGGATCCCCGTGCGGCTGGCACCCGCGTCTGCTTCAGGCTCAGGGCCTCGCGACTGAGAGTTTCGCTGCATCCCACGCCGGCCGTCTAATCGACGCGATCGTCGAGCTACGCGCCGAGAGCTCCGAGATCTTCACGACATCGCCGGTTCGCGGCGCATGGACGTACTTGCCGCCGCCGATGTACATGCCGACGTGGTGGACGTGCCCCGCCTCCCAGAAGATCATGTCGCCGGGCTGGATCTGCGACAGGCTCACGCTTGTGCCGAGGGTGTTCCACATGGAGGATGTCGTGCCGCGAGCGGTGAAGCTCGTGTAGCGCCACATGATCCAGTCCGCGAGACCGGAACAGTCGAACGCGTCCGGGCCGGTTGCTCCCCAGACGTACGGACAGCCGAGGACTGACAGGGCGAGCCGCACCGGCGGGAAGTTGACCGCGACGCCCGACTTGTCGAGCTCGCCCAGCGCCTCAGGGGTTAGTGCCGTCGCACCGGGACCGCCCGCACCGTTGAGCCCAGAGGCATCCAGCACCCGCCCGGTCTCGTCGAACGTCCCCAGGATGACGAGGTAGCGCTCCGCGGCCTGTCCGGCATCTGCGCCCGTGAACGTCGCGCCAGCCGGGGCGAGCCTCGGAGCGAGGCTGGCGACCGGTGGGTACGCGCTCGTCGCGAGCACCGTGCTCGTGCCCTCGACCGTGTACGTGTAGGCGATCGAGGAGCGCACGAGGTCGTAGACAGCCTGGGGGTCGGCCTTTGTGAAGTCCTGGTCGCACTGGATGGCCGACAGCGCCAAGAGGTAGCGCCACGTCGGCAGGTCGAGATTGGCGTCCACCGTCTTGCCGGCGGGCACTCCGGCAACAGCGTCGTCGATAGCGTCATTCTGCAGCCGGTTCTCAAGCTCGGCATACGTCTTGATCTGCGCTGCAATCGCGGTCGGATCCTTCTGGTGCCCGAACAGGAAGGACGGCACAGATGCCGCGAACGCGCC
>CAKMKD010000193.1 GCA_927439865.1 uncultured Coriobacteriia bacterium
GGCCACGCCGCCCGCCGCTCCTCGCCTCGACAGGGACCTGGCGTGAGATCGCGAGCCGCGCTCGTAGTCGCACTCGTCCTCATGCTCGTGTGGGCTGTGCCCGCGCCGGCGCAGTCGTCGCTCGAAGGCGCGACGAGCGCCGTGGTTGCCATCACTGCCGGCGCCGAGCGTATCGGCACGGGAGTCATCGTTGCGCCGAATCGCGTTCTCACCGTCTCGCACGTGGTGGACGGCGCGGCCAGACTACAGGCGAGCGTGCTCGTTGAGAACCGACTGCTCTCCTACGAGGTCATCGCCATCGACCGCACGCGCGATCTCGCGCTCCTCGCCGTGGCGCTGCCCCCGATCGAGCCCATCGTATGGGGCCGGAGCGCTGATCTTGAGCGCGGACAAGACGTCATCGTTCTCGGCTTCCCGATTGGTCTGCGCGCGGTCTCGCTCACCAAGGGCGTCGTGTCATCGCCGCTCCAGACGTTCGAGGGGTTCACCTACATCCAGACGGACGCCGCCATCAACCCGGGAAACAGCGGCGGCCCGCTCGTTGACGCGCAGGGGCGACTTGTCGGTGTGAATGTGGCGAAGATCGCCGACGTGGAGGTGGACGCTGTCGGCTTCAGCGTCCCTGCCGATGATGCGCGCGCATTCCTCGCCGAGAACGCCCCCGACATCGTACTCCTCACGGAGTCCGGCACCGCCCGCGCGGGTGGCAGCCCGTGGCGCGTGGTCGGTCCGGCGCTCGCAGCTGCTCTTCTCGGTGCCCTTGCGGCCGGCGTCTTCTTTCTGCGGCAGCAGCGACGACTCGCCGCAGCTGTACCCGAGGCTTCCTCGGCCATGGTCGTGCGCTACCGATTCGCCGTCGAGACCGGTGGCGTGCATGCCGAGAAGCTTCTGCGCCTCCCTGCGGTCATCGGCACGGCACCCAACGCCGACATTCGCGTCCTGAGCGGCGCGCCTTATGAGGTGCGACTGACACCGGCCGGAGATGCCGTCGTGGCACTTGAGATGACGGACTCCGGCGGCGGGTCCTGTGCCGAGGGGTGCGTGCGCACGGTCACCCTTGCGCGAGGCGACAGCTTCCGCGTGGCGGGAACAACAGTTGCGTTCCTCGGCCGGGAAGATGTGGCGAAGGATGCTTTGGAAGCGCTCGGGAGAGGTTAGACTGCACATGGCGGGTTCCAGACGGGGAGGGTCGATGGTCCGGAGCAGCACCAGACGCAGGTCACCGGCGGCTCAGATCGCAGCGACGTTCGTGCTGCTCGCAGTCGTCGCGGCAGGGGTGTATGTGGGGCTTCGCTACGCGTCGCCTGTGCTTGAGTCGCCACCCCTGGCCAAGCCGCAGGTGCCGCTGCCTTCCACGCTGCCCACCGTCACGATCGAGTTGCCGCTGCCGCTTGGCGCCGATCCGAACGCCGACGGCATCAAGATAGCGAGCTTCCTCGGCGATGAGACCCGTCGCTTCTACGGCGTCGGTCCGGTGCCCGAGACGCTCGAGGTCATCTGGAAGGCGAGGATCGGCGGCGGCACAACGGGAGGCACCGGCAAGAAGTCGACCGCAGCGTCGGGGACGGCCGAGGCGAAGTCCGGGCTCGTGACCTGGCACGGCACCGGCTGGACCGGGCAGCCCGCGCTCGTGCGCGAGAACGGGAAGCTCTACCTGCTCGTGGGCGGATTCGACCACAACCTCGTGAAGATCGACGCCGAGACCGGCGAGGAGCTGTGGGCGTACGAGTATCCGGACGTCATCAAGGGCTCGCCAACCGTGTTCGAGGATCCCTCGGCACCGGGCGACCCGTCGCGCTACATCGTCATGGTGGGATCGCGCCGCGGCTTTCCGAGCAGCATCGGCGCGCCGGATCTCGCGCCGTTTCGCGCCGTGTCATACGCGACCGGCAAGGAGCTCTGGCGCCTGCCGGTGCCACATACGAAGAGTTACAGCCGCGATGCCGATGGCAGTGGCTTCGTGATCGGTGGCACCGCCTGGGTGCCGGTAGAGTCGGGCAACTTCTACAAGCTCGACCCGTTCTCGACTGTGGATTGGAAGGGCTTCAAGAAGCCGAAGATCCTCGCCGAGGCGCTGTTGCTCGGTGACAAACGGGCCGCAAGTCACGGAGGCAACCTCGTGCTCGAGAGCTCGCCTGCGCTCCTCGGCGACCGCGTGTATGTGGCGTCGGGTGCCGGTCACATCTACGGGATGAACAAGGCCACGCTCAAGGTCGAGTGGGATTACTTCACCGGATCGGACATGGACGGTTCCACGGTGGTTACCTCCGATGGGTACCTCCTGGCCGAGATCGAGAAGCTGTACATCAAGGGGAAGGGCGGCCTCATCAAGCTCGATCCCGGCAAGCCTGCCGCCGAGGCGCTCGTGTGG
>CAKMKD010000194.1 GCA_927439865.1 uncultured Coriobacteriia bacterium
TACTCGACGTATCGGACGGTCGCCTCTGAGCTGACCAGGGCAGATTACGAACAGTATGGGTCTGTCGAGATCATTCCTATCGGTGTCGATGTAGACACGTTCCGCCCTTTGGGCGACAAGATGGGGCTGCGTGAGAAGTACGGGCTGCCCCAGGATCGCGAGATCGGTGTCTGGATCGGGACAATGCATCCCATGAAGGGATTCGCGCACCTGCTTGAGTACGCGCGGAAGCATCCCGACGTCCACTGGATCACGATATGCAAGACCGAGCACGAGGCCGTGATGATGCCCGGAGCAACGCGCTTCGTCCATGCTCCTCAGCAGACCAGTTGCGAACTAATGAGCGCAGCGGACTTCTTCCTCGGCACAAGCCTGCTCCGACCCTTCTACATGGCGGAGTGGGAGGCGATGGCGTGCGATATCCCGATGCGAATCATTGGTGAGCAGGATAAGGAGTTTGTGCCCTCGGCGCATCCACGCGAGGATGTGCTCGCGCTCGGCTGGGATCGCCCGTCGGTGAAGAGGCAGTGGGAGCTGTTCTTCACCGAGAGAGGAATCACGTGGTAGCGGATGATTAAGGTCTCGGTCATCTCTCTCATCTATCGGTCTGCGCGGCTGGCCGATTGGGTCTACGAGTCGGTACACAAGTTCACTCCGATGATCGCACGAGGAGAGGCTGAGTTCTTCTTCGTTGCGAACGACCCCACAGCTGGACTCGTCCGCCACCTCGAGGAACGCGGCTATCCGCATGTCATCAACATCAACGCGCGGTATACCGAGGAGGAGCTCTATGCGCACGGGTACGGCAAACCCGAGTACATGAGCAGGGTGTACGCTGGATACAACGAAGGTGTGCGAGCGGCGCGCGGTGACTACGTGGCGCTCATCAATAGTGACAACTACTTCTCGCCAGATTGGCTCGAGAATCTACTGAAGTACTCTGACCGCGGACGTGTTGTGACATCCACCCTCGTGGAACGCGAGCACCCGGTGTTCTCGGTCTTCCCCGGAGCCGTGCATGGCGAGTTTGGCGATACGCCCGACACCTTTGATGAGCCAGCGTTTCTGGCTTTTGCGGCGAAGATACGCAAATCAGGTCTCGAGCCGGACGGCGCGTACATGCCAGCGCTCATGCATCGCGACATCGCCATTGAGGCGGGGCTGTATCCCTGCGGCAACATCGCGGGGCAGTCGTTCGATGAGATCGTCAGCCACGGTGACCAGGCCTTTTATGCCACGCTGCGCTCGCTGGGTGTGGAGCACGTCACGGCGCTCGATTCTGTCTCCTATCATCTCAAGGAGGGTGAGCGAGATGATTCGGCCGATGAGAGCGAGACCCGGTTGCTCACTGCCGAGGAACTCGGTATCACCGAGACCATCATCACCCCTCACCCGATCGTGTCGTCGATAGGGGCGGTGGCTGATCGGCTGATCCCGCTTCCGTCGCACCTTGAGGTGACAGCGTTTTCGGGAGCGAGGACGCGGTCAAAGTCGTCGCTATCGCGACGAGTTGATTCGGCGGCCGAAGTCGCCCTCCACGGCAAGGCCGAGCGTCTGAAGCGTGGCGTTGAGCGGACCGTCGGCAAGCGCCTAGCGGCTCCCGTTATGGCGGCCATCCACTCGGTGTCATGGATCGTTCGTCCGCTTCGCAAGAAGATGGTGAGCAGACGACTACGCTAGACTGATGCAAGCCAGTCCGTCAGCGTCCTTGAAGCACGCGCCAGGAGGTTCCTTGCCACGCTTCTCTGTTGTAGTCCCAGCCTACAACGCCGAATCGACTCTAGCGGAGACGCTTGAGGCCATCGCCGGTCAAGATTTCAGTGACTGGGAGTGCATCGTTGTCGATGACGGCTCTGCTGACGATACGCGTGCGCTCGCGGAAGCGATTGCCGCACCCGAATCGCGTCTCCGCGTGATTCATCAGGAGAACCTTGGCTCGGCCGGGGCTTACAACACGGGAGTTGCCTCCGCTACGGCGGACTGGGTCTGCATCTGCTCTGCCGACGATATTCTCCTGCCGAACCACCTGACAGCGATATCTGCTGCAATCGCCGAGCACCCCGACTGCGACATATTCTCGTCCAACGGCTACTACTTGCAGCCTGACGGTACGCGGAGCCTCGTGTACACGGGTCACGAAGCTGCCGACGCGCGGTCATGGTCGCTTGAGGACGTTTTTCAAGCCTGTTTCTTCAGTGTGGGCGCGTGCTACCGGCGGACTCTATTCGAGGAACTTGGCGGGTACCCCGTCGACGCTTACGGCGAGGACTACATCTTCTGGATGCGGGCGATGGCCCGCGGTGCCAAGCACCTGTACATTCCTGAGGCGCTCGCACTTCATCGGGTATCTGGCGCGCAAAAGTCGGCGAACCTGCGACGGGCGTACGAGTCAGACATCGAATCGATCGCTGCGGTCATCGCATCAGGACTCCTTGACGCGGCGCAGTCGCGCGCCGCACGCGCTGCGATCCGTCATCGGAAAAGGATGATTGCGGAGTTGGGCAGAATCGGGGGTCCTGTGTTCAGGTTCTTGCGCAGGGCTCGAGGCTCCGTGAGTCGGGGGGACTCGCGATGACCCCTCGCCTCCGAGTCCTTGTCCTCCCTAGTTGGTATCCCAACGCCGACGCTCCCACTGCGGGTGTCTTTATCCGAGAGCAGGTGGGCGCGCTCGCTCAACGGTGCGATGTAGCCGCACTGCATGTCGATCCCGGAACCAGTGCGCATGCCCCCGTCATCACTGAAGAGGGCGAAGTGACTGTCCTCCGCACGTCGATCTGGGCGAAAAGCCTTCGAGCGCGTTTCTTCGCATATCCGCGCGCCGGAATGGCCGCGTTCGAGCTGCTCCGTGAGACGTGGGGCATGCCCGACATCATTCATGTGCAGGCCCTGTGGCCTGCGGGAATGATCGCGCGGGCGATCAAGCGTCGGTACGGCATA
>CAKMKD010000195.1 GCA_927439865.1 uncultured Coriobacteriia bacterium
TGAGCCCAAAGGCGTCGACCCGCTCTCGCGCAACATGTTCAACGTCTACCGAGCGCTCGGAACGTATGGCAAAGAGCGAACCGCGGTGCGCGCCGACAGCATCCGGCAAGAGACGATCTATCCACTCAAGGAGATGATCGAGGGTCTGGACGATCGGCACCCGGCCAAGGTCGCCTACCTCGCCGCGAGCCTCGCCACCGGCAACACGGCGTCGAGCATGTACACCACTGCCGCCAACGCGCTGAAGATCTTCAGCAACCGCAACATGGCCGCGCTCACCGCGCGATCCGAGCACAACCTGGCCGACGTGGGGCTGCGCAAGTCGGCGGTGTTCATCATCACGCCCGATGAGCGCGACGCCTACAACGTCATGGTCACGATCTACGTGCGGCAGCTCTACCAGGCGCTCGTGAAGGCCGCCAACGCCCACGGCGGACGACTCCCGGTGCCGGTCAACATCCTGTTCGAGGAGTTCGGCAACATCCCTAAGATCCCGGAGTTCGTCTCCATGCTCACGATGGCCCGGAGCCGCGGAATCCGAATCCTCATGGTGGTGCAGAGCATCGAGCAGCTCGAGCGCTATGCCGAGGGACGCGTAGAGGCGGCTTCGCTCATCGGCGGCAACTGCTCGGCGATCGTCTACCTCGCCAGCGCGTCGGGCAAGACGCATAGGACCATGAGCGACCTGACCGGCACCAAGACCATCATGGTGCGCGATGGCGGGTCCTCCCAGCGCAATGGCGGCGGGCTTGTGGGGGCCAGCCGCACGACGTCGCGCTCCGACAAGCTCACGTCGCGCCCCGTCCTCATGCCCGACGAGATCGCGCGCCTTTGCCCCGAGGTGGATGGCGCGCTCGTGGTGCGCCGCGGGATGAACGCGGCGCTGTTCCCGGTGCCGGATCTTTCGCTGCTCTCAGTCGACAAGGCGTTCGGCCTCGGTGACCCCAAGCACGCAAGCCACGTGCGGGCCGCGCGTCAGGCTGCGCGCGACGTCCACAAGATCGACTTGCCGCCGATCTGGCACGGCGAGGAGCTCCTCCCTAAAGGACTGAAGCTCCTGGGCCAAGAACGATCGGGGCCGACAAGGACGCCCGCCGAGCGCGTGGGCGCAGACAGATGAGGGACTAGACAGAGGAGAGTGGAGCTATGACGGGACTGCACCAGAAGGGCCGCGCCTCGCTGGTGGCCGCAACGTTCGCGTGGGCCGCGGCGACGCCCACGGTCGCGCTGGCCGTGACAGACATTACCGGGTTCTTCGCCAAGGTCGACACGCTCGCCAAGCAGGTGCAAACCGGCGTGACGCTCATCTTCGCCACGATCGCGGTCATCGGCGGCGGCGTGCTCATCACCATGGCAGTGCTCACGCAAGACGATCATATGCGCCGGCAGCGCTGGCAGCAGTTCTGGGGCCTGCTGGCCCTGTGCATCGCATTCGCCGTGCTGCCGTGGCTCGTGCCGTTCCTCATCACGCAGTTCGGCTAGAGCACTCATGGACACCATCACTGCCTGGTGGAATGGCTGGCTCGTCGGCGTGTTCAGTGGCGGCTTCGACATGATCGCCAACGTGCTCATCAGTGTCGGCACACTTTCAGACGCGCTGATCCAATGGGCTCCTGTCGTGAACGCCATGACCACGGTGCAAGTGTTCGCCACGGCCGTGCTGGGCCTCAAGGTCGGGCTCGATGTGTACTCGCGCTACATCCTGCAGCTCTCCGGCGAGGACAGCGACCCGCTCGACTCGGTGCTCATCCGCGCCGCAGGGGCGGCTGCGCTCATCTGGTCGATCCCGCTCGCAGTCTCTCTGGCCGTGGATGTCGGCAACAAGCTCACCAGCGACGTGCTGACCAACTCGGCAGTCGGTGCGGTCACGAACCAGCTGCAGGCGGCCGAGGTCATGAAGCGTCTCGTGGCGATCGGCCTGACCGCGAACAACGCGACGGGTCAGCTCCTCTTGGCCGTGGTGATGCTCTTCCTCGGAATCGGGCTCATCGTGATCTTCTTCCAGGTCACGAAGCGCTCGGTGGAGCTCGCGATCATGGTGTTCATCGGACCGGTGCTGGCGCTGAACTTCGCTTCGCCCGACCGCTCACTGTTCGCAGCGTGGACGCGGCAACTCCTGACACTGGCGTTCACGCAGGCGCTGCAGCTCTACCTGCTGAACCTCACGATCATCGGCTTGGTGACCGGACTCAACATCTCAGGGTTCGGGACCGACCCCATCCATGAGTTCGTCGCGACGATCGGACTGATGGCGTGCACGATCGCGCTACCGGCGTTCGTGGCGCAAATGACGCACCAGGCCACGCCGACGGGTGTGGGCTCGATGGCGCGCATGGCGACGTTCGAGTTCGCCCGCCTCGCGGTAGCAAGGGCGGGGTAGCCGTGGCCCAACAGACGGCAGCGAACACGGTACTCGGTTGGTCGGCGGTGTTCCTCGGCGTGGTCAGCGTCTCAGCGATCGCGCGCGCGGGTGTCTCGGCCATCAAGGCCGTCCTTACCCCCGGCGAGACGCGGCCGAGTCTCTGGACGATCGCACGGCCGGTCATGGCCGCAGCCCTGATCTCCCTCGTGCTATCCGGCGGCATCCTCGCCGCGATCGCTCAGTTGTTCCGATAGGAGGCTCCGGACATGGCGACAGCAGAAGAAGAGCGGCGCGAGGGCTATCTGGCCCCGTCGCGCGTGGCGCTCGGCAAGCAGGTGCTCACCCCCAACGTGCCGAGGCACAACCAGATCTACATGTACTACGTGCTCGGCACAGCACCGCTCGCCGCGATCGTCGCTGCGATCGCCACACGGGTCGTGTTCGTCGGGCTGCTCGCGGCGGGACTCTGGATCATGACCGGCTGGGGGCTGGTGACCGATTCGGTCGCCGACGTGACCGTGGCCGACTTCCTCAAGAACTCACTTCGCTGGGTCCGCGAGCCCAAGCGCTACTACCTCAAGATCGAGAAGGGCGGAATCACCGATGCTCAAGCCTAAGACGTCACCGGCCGACACGATGGCGGATCTGATCCCCGTCTCCGACGTGCTCAGGTCACCCGCCGGCGACTACACGCTGCTCACCGACGGCACCTACGCCGTGCATCTGCGGGTGCAGCCACAAGACATGACGCTCAAGGACGCTGGCGGTTTAGCGGCGAACTTCGACGCCTTCCAGGCGGCGTACAACTCGCTCACCGTGGGCGTGCGGATCTACATCGGCCCTCGTGCGGCCGACCTCGAAGAGCAGATGAACCACCTGCGCAGCCTCATGGAGCGGGCCACCACGAGCGGTCGGCGCACGCTCATCGCCGACCAGATCGAGTTCGTCGCAGATCTG
>CAKMKD010000196.1 GCA_927439865.1 uncultured Coriobacteriia bacterium
CTCGCTTTCCCAAGTCAAACCAACGTCGCCCGAACGGGCGAAGAACCAGGAGACAGTCATGAACACCAAGATCAAGATCGCCGCCGGCATGTTCGCAGGCATCATTGCAGGTACTATGCTCGTCGGGACCGCCGTCGCTGCGCCTCGCATGATGACCGCCCCGGGCTACAGCGGGTATGGCATGATGCGCCCGTTCGACACGTCTGGCACGTCGGTCCTGGCTGAGATGGACTCCTTCATGGACCAGTACCGCACCTCGAACGGATCCATCGACGTCAATCGGATGCACTCCGACGTCACGAGCGGAAAGGTCACGCCGCCGCACATGCGGGGTGCGTCAGGTTCAGCGAACGCGTCCAACGCCCAGAGCGGACGGACTTCGTACCGCCGTGGTCCCGCGATGATGCAGGGCCTGTCGTCTGATGGCGGCTCGGTCGGCTACAGCATGATGGGTTCGACCTACTAGGACACTCTCTCGCGGGGCGGTCGCGGTCCTGGGCCGCTCCGCTTGCTCGGCCCGTTCTTCAACAACTATAAGGAGTGAACTCTGATGATGTTTCTCTGGCTTCCATTCTTGTTCCTGATCCCGTTCGCGATGATGTGGATGATGCGCTCTGGCAACGGTGGCGGTATGGGCTGCTGCGGCATGGACCATTCTGCCAATACGCATGCTCCTGCGGCAGGTGGCCCCGACCCTCTGGAGATCGCACGTCAGCGTCTGGCGCGAGGTGAGATCGACTCGGCTCAGTTCGAGGAGATCCGCCGAGCGATCAGCTAGCCTAGGGGTGACACGCACTTCTTACCCAGCGGCGGCGGGTCACCCCATCGGATACCCAGTCCTGGTCCCGGATGTCCCGCTTCCGCGTGTTCGGTGGCGAGGTTGACAATGGTGAGCACTGAGAGTTAGCATACACTAAGTAAGACGATTCGGGGGCACGAAGTCTCACACGAGTCTCCGTTCACGTGGCGTCCGCGACCACACGTCCACCGGCTTCACAACATGGAGGTACGAGATGTCCAGAATCCGGACGCGCCTGCTCACTGCCGCTGTTCTCGCGGGGCTGCTCGCCGCTAGCATGATCGCGGGTTGCTCTGACGCCGACACCGCGTCGACCACTGGCCCCGTGCCATCCGAAGCGGGTGAGCCCGGCGGCCCGCTCGTCATCTACTCATCGCGCAATGAGAATTTCGTCGAGCCGCTTCTCGAGAAGTTCACTGCTGATACCGGCATCGAGGTCTCGGTCCTGCACGCCGGCGATGCGGTCGTGAACAAGCTCAAAGAAGAAGCTGGTAACGTTCAGGCCGACATCATCATCGCCAACGATGTCGGGGCTCTCGAGTACCTTCGCCTCGAAGGACTGCTGGCCGGCCTTGGTGCCGTAGAAGGAATCGACAGCATCGATGCGGACTACCGTGCCGCCGATGATTCGTGGGTGGCTCTCTCTGCGCGTACCCGCGTACTGATGTACAACAAGGACCTCATCACAGAGGCCGAACTCCCCAGTCGCATCGAGGATCTCGCCGATCCGGCATACGAGGGTATGTTCGCCATCACGCGGGGCGGCAACTCCAGCATGATCGGTCACGTGTCGGCACTGCGAAACGAGTGGGGCGATGAGGGGACCGAGAAGTGGATCGCTGCCGTCAAGGACAACGCTGGGGCGATAATGGAAGGTCATGGCGACATTCGTAGGGCTGTCGGTGCCGGTGAGTTTGCATTCGGCCTCGTGAACAACTACTACTATCACCAGCAGCTCGCTGAGCCGACCGACAACAACGTCGGCGTCATCTACCCTGATCAGGGCCCCGGTGATATGGGCGCGGTCATCAACGGCGCAGGCGTTGGTGTCATAGCCGGCGGACCGAACCCCGAGGCCGCCGTGGCGTTTCTCGAGTGGGTCCTGCTCCCCGAGAATCAGCGTGAGTTCAGCTGGGCGTCGCTCGAGGTGCCGATCAACCCTGACATCGAGGTCATCCCCGATGCCCGGCCGATCGGCGACTACACCGTTCATGACATGCCACTGCGTGAGTTGGGTACCGTGTGGGAGGACACCCGCACGCTCATCGAGCGCGCGGGGCTCGATCTGGAGCTCAAGTAACCGGAGACCCGTGAACGCCGTACTGACACGCATAAGGGCTCGAGCCTGGAAGGGACAGCCGCCCGACGGGCGGCTGTCCCTCGCGGCTGCGGTGATCGCCTTTGTGACGGCGATGCCTGTGGCCTACGTTGCGTGGCGGTCCGCTTTCGCCGGCGGAGAGCGCTGGATTCGGCTGCTTGATGAGCGCGTTCCCGGCTTGGTCTGGAGTACGATCTCGCTTTCGATCGCGGTGACAGGCGTTGCTGTGGCACTCGGCGTGGCACTTGCATGGCTCGTCCACCGGACCGACCTGCCCGGTCGGCGCATCTGGCGCTGGGCGCTCGTGCTACCGCTTGCCATCCCGCCGTACGTCGGCGCGATCACCTACATCGTCGTCTTCGGTCCGAGAGGCTGGGTGGGTGACTGGCTTGACGCCCCACCGCCGTTGAACATCTACTCGTTCGCCGGAGCGCTCTTCGTACTCGCTGTCTTTACCTACCCCTATGTCTTCCTGGTTGTGGGCGCTGCTCTCTCGCGAATGGGTCGGGCGCACGAAGAGGCAGCACGCTCGCTTGGTCTCGGTCTCCTCGGCGTGCTTCGGCACATCACGTTACCGATGCTGCGTCCGGCGATCGGGGCTGGTGCGGTGCTCGTGATTCTCTACGTGCTCTCGGACTTCGGCGCAGTAGCCACGTTGCGATACACGACTTTCACATCGGCCATCTACTACCAGATGGGCGGCTTTGACACGCTCTCGGCCACGGTGCTCTCAGTCGTGTTGATCGCGCTGACTCTGATCGTCCTCGCCGTTGAGGCGCACGGGCATCGCCGTTCCCGATACGATTCGTCAGGACCGGCTCGACCTGCTGATCTCGTCGAGCTCGGCGGTTGGCGTTGGGCCGCGCTCGGATTCGTCGTGACGGTTCTTGCGATATCGGTCCTCCTGCCGGTGGGAGTACTCGTCTACTGGTCGGCAATCGGAATCGCAGAAGGCGCGCTTGACGCCCGATTCTGGGGCTACGCGTTCAACACCGCGCAGGTCGCCGGAACTGCTGCACTCGTGAGCATGGCCGCCGCCCTGCCCGTGGTCTACCTGCGGTCCCGACACCCCTCGCCTGCGAGCACGGTGCTCGGGCGGCTTGCATACGCGGGTTATGCGCTTCCCGGCGTGATCGTCGCACTGGGACTGATCTTCTTCGGCATCCGTTACCTGCCGTGGCTGTACAACACCGCGTGGATGATCGCCCTTGCCTACGTCGTTCGCTTTCTGCCCCAGGCCATGCAGTCGACAGCGTCCAGTCTCGCGCTCGTCTCGCCGCGAACCGATGAGGCGGCGCGCATCGCAGGCCTTTCGCAGCTCGGCGTGCTCGCTCGCGTGATCACGCCGCTTGTGCGCCCGGGACTCCTCGCCGGCGGCGCTCTCGTGTTCGTGAGCTCCGTCAAGGAGCTGCCGGCTACGCTTCTGTTGCGACCTGCCGGCTTCGACACTCTTGCCGTACGTGTGTGGGTCGAGGCAAGCGAATCGGTGTACCACCTCGCCGCACCAGCCGCGCTCGTGATCGTTGCGTTGTCGGTGCTCCCGCTCAAGTGGTTGCTCGACCGGTACTAGGAGGATCTCATGGCTGCCATCGTGCTTGACTCGGTACGAAAGACCTACCCGGGTGCTGCGACGCCTGCGCTCGACGAGATCTCGCTTACGATCGAGCAAGGTAGCATTGTGACGTTGCTCGGGCCGTCCGGCTGCGGGAAGACCACCACGCTCAGAATCATTGCCGGCTTCGAACGCCCTGATTCCGGCACCGTGACGATCGGTGACGTGCTCGTTGCAGGTCCTGGTGCCTGGATCCCCCCGGAGCGCCGGGGCGTGGGGATGGTCTTCCAGGAGCACGCTCTCTTCCCGCACCTCGATGTTGCGGGCAATGTCGGTTTCAACCTGCCGCGGGACGTGAAAGCCGGACGAGTGCGTGACGCACTCGCGCTCGTTGGGCTCGCCGGCTACGATCGACGCATGCCGCACGAGCTCTCCGGCGGTCAGCAGCAACGCGTTGCGCTCGCTCGCGCGCTCGCGCCGCGCCCGCACGTCGTGCTCTTCGATGAGCCGTTCGCAAGCCTGGACGCCGATCTCAGGGTGCATATGCGCGCCGAGGTACGACGCATCCTCACCGAGGCCCGCATCACTGCGGTGTTCGTCACGCACGATCAGTCCGACGCGCTCGCTATCTCGGACACGATCGTGGTGATGCGCGACGGTCGCATCGAGCAGGTGGGCACGCCGAGGGACGTATATCAGTTTCCTCACACCCGGTGGCTGCCGAAGATCTTGTGCGACGTGACTTCACCGCCGATCGTCCCGACCAGGTGTGGCTATCTGACTTCACCTACATCCGCACGTGGCAGGGCTGGGCCCATCTCTCCATCGTGCTCGATGTGTACACGAGGCGCATCGTGGGCTGGCAGCTTGCAAGTCACATGCGCCAGGGCCTCGTCACCGACGCTCTCGACATGGCGCTCGCATCCCGGCAGGAACATGCGGACGGACTGATTGCGCACTCCGACAACGGAAGCCAATACACATCCTATGAATACACGGAGCTCCTGCTGGGGGCCGGCATCGCTCCGAGCAAAGGCCGGACCGGCACGGCTTTGGACAACGCCATGGCCGAGAGCATCATGTCGACGCTCAAGAGGGAACTCACCAAACGCTACACGTGGAAGATGCGACTCGACCTCGAGCTCGCGCTCGTGATCTACATCGGCTGGTACAACGCGCGGCGCAAGCATCGCTCGCTGAAGGATCGTTTCGGACGGGAGGATCAGACGCATCACGCCGCTCCAAGCCCTTGACCGCCATAATCAGGAAGTCGCCCGGGAGACCGTGGCTTCCACGTAATCGAGCCGACGTGAAACCCGGGGCGTTTCACTTCCTCACGTACACCAAAGCCCGAAGGCGCGCCGAGTAGGGCGCGCTACACTCCGCGACCGTCCCCGATGACCGCGACGAACTCCGGGAGCACCCGAAAGTGGACCTCGTCGCCGCACTCTATGACCTGCTCTGGATGCGCGTGGACCAGGACCTCGGCTGATCTGCCGCTCGTCAGCTCGACCGTCAGAACTGCGTCTATCGAGCGGCCGGTGTACGTCGACTCCGTCACGATGCCGTGCAGGGGTCCTTCGGCATCGAGTTCGAGTGAATCGGCGCGCACGGAGACGGTCACCGGCGTTCCCGGAGTCGACGTACACCGGCCGCTCGATAGACGCAGTTCTGACGGTCGAGCTGACGAGCGGCAGATCAGCCGAGGTCCTGGTCCACGCGCATCCAGAGCAGGTCATAGAGTGCGGCGA
>CAKMKD010000197.1 GCA_927439865.1 uncultured Coriobacteriia bacterium
CCGAGGCAGGCGTCCGCACACGCGTTGAAGCGTTCTGCGACATGCTCGAAATGCGACAGAGGAGAAAGAGCAGTGCGTAAGGGCTACCTGGGAGTCGACATCGGCTCCATATCCACGAAAGCCGTCGTGATCGCCGAGGACCACAGCATCCTCGCGAGCGCGTACCTCTGGACCGAGGGCAATCCCATCGCCGCGGTCAAGCGCGTGCTTGCCGAGATCGAGACGCAGCTCTCTGGCGAGGACGTCGAGGTCGTTGGCGTGGGCACGACCGGCTCGGCGCGCGAACTCATCGGCTCGGTGCTCGGCGCGCAGGTCGTGAAAAACGAGATCACGGCGCACGCGATGGGCACGCTGTCGCTCCATCCCGACGTGCGCACGATCTTCGAGATCGGTGGTCAGGACTCCAAGATCATCGTGCTTCGCGATGGCGTGCCCGTGGATTACGCGATGAACACGCTCTGCGCGGCCGGCACCGGCTCGTTCCTCTCGTCGCAGTCGCGGCGCCTCGGCATCCCTGTGGAGGAGTTCGGCGACTATGCGCTGCGCTCTACTCGGCCAACGAAGATCGCTGGCAGATGCACCGTCTTTGCCGAGTCTGATCTGGTGCACAAGGCGCAGATCGGCTACGCGATCGAAGACATCGTCGCCGGTCTCTGCAGCGCCATCGTGAACAACTACCTCAACAACGTCGGCAAAGGCAAGGAGATCGAGGCGCCGGTCGTTTTCCAGGGCGGCGTGAGCAAGAACGTGGGCGTCGTCGAGGCGTTCAAGCAGATCACCGGACATGACGTGATGGTGGACGATTGCGGACACCTCATGGGTGCGCTCGGTATCGCACTTCTCGCCCAGGATTCCGACTCCGACGAGCATTTCGACTTCGGGGTGCGAGATCTCAGCTTCGAGACGATGGGTGACGAGTGCGGCGGATGCCCGAACAACTGCGAGGTCGTCTACGTGCTGCGCGACGGCGAGTTCATCGACGGGTGGGGCAACCGCTGCGGCACCGGCATCGAGCATGTTCGGCGCGCTGCAGAGCAGGTATAGACCGCTCGACGATTCATGCTAGCGCTTCTGCTGAACGGCGGTTACGCTTGCAATGACTTGTCATGTGCGATCGGGCTCTTGGGGGAGTACCGTCGTGCGCCGCATTCGAAAGGGGGTCGCGATGCGCGTTTCGATGCACCGGCGACTACTACCATTGATCGTCGTTTTCGCGATGCTCGCCTCGTTCGTGCCGGTGCTTCCGGCAGCGGCTATTCCGGTCCCGCCGAAGACCATCTACGTCGACGCCGTCAACGGTGACGACGTCACTGGCGACGGCACCGCAGACAACCCGTACATGAGCATCACGACGGGCCTTGGCGACGCCGGCTACGGCGACACGATCGACATTGCGCCGGGCACGTATAGCCCTGAGGATACCGGCGAAGTGCTCCCGCTCCCGGTGACTACCTCGAAGATCACTCTGCGGGGCAGCGACCAGTACGAATGCGTCATCGATGGTGAGTGGAGCAACACCATTATCTGGATGATGGACGCCTCGGAGTTCACGATCTCGGGGCTCACGCTCACCCACGGCTATGCCGAAAGCGGCGGCGCGGTTGTGGTCGGTCCTGCCAGCACGCTTACGATGACCGACTGCGTGCTCACCCAGAATTTCGCCGGTTCGGGCGGTGCTATCTTCACTTCCGACTCAACCGTCATCCTTACGAACTGCGAGTTCACCGAGAACGGCAACTCGGCGTGGAACGTTGTTCCGGTTGTGAATTCACAGGCATTCATCGACGCCTGTCATAGCAGCGGCGCAATCATGTCCTTCGCCTCCGTCCTGAGCATCGACGGCTGCACCTTCGGCGATAACAGCGCATCTGAGACCGCCGGTGCAATCGGTGCGGAGGGCTCGACGATCGATGTCGTGGATTCCAGCTTCTACGGCAACGCTCTGAGCGAGATGATGATGCCCAGCTCGGCACTGGATCTGAAGAGCTCCGGGCTTGTGCCCACCGGGGGCCTGCCCTTTGGTGGTGCGATGATCGTGGTCTCTAGTGAGCTCAGCGTTGTCGACTCTACCTTCTCGGGCAACATGGCGTTGCTCGGCAGCAGCCTGATCGGCATTGATGCGTCGATGCAGGTCACTGGCAGCTGGTTCGCGGGCGACATGACAATGGCAGGCGTTGTCGCGAATATCGGGGATTTCATGAGCGGCGCTTCGGCCGACGCGCTAGGCGAACTTGCGCCGACGGAGATCATATTCGAGCCCTCGCTAACGGTCGAGGGGTGCACCTTCGAGTTCAATGAAGGTTCGCCGATTGCTGTGCAAGCGCTCCCCGCTTTGATTCGGAACTGCGTGGTAGCGAACAACGGGTCAGATCCGGCCACGTTGATCTTCATTGAGTCCGATGCAGATGTCGTCAACACGACACTCGCCGGCAACATAAGCAACGATGTCTCGATCTATTCGCAGGCGGGCGTTGAGCCTCAGGTCGTTGCGCCATCGCTTCCCGAGGTGCGGGTCGCGAACTCGATAGTCTGGGATGTGAACGGCGCCGAGGTCTCTGTGGTGGGAGCACGTGTCGAGTACTCCGACCTCATGTACCGGGACGAAGTGACGCCGACGGCCTTCGACGAGTCCGTTATCTCCGAGGACCCGGAGTTCGTTGGCGCAGAAGATGGCGACTACTCTCTGGCCGCGTCTTCGCCTTGTATCGATTCAGGCTTCGAGTTCGAGGTTGCTCCCGATTCCGACATCGATGGCACGCCTCGCCCGCTCGATGGTGACGTGAGCGGTATCGCCGAGTGGGACATGGGCGCGTACGAGTTCGGCAGCCTCACCGATGGGCGCATCGAAGGCACAGACCGCTACGAGACGGGCGTCGCCATCTCGCAGGACAGTTTCGCTTCTGCTGAAACGGCGGTCCTTGCCACTGGCCGTATCTTCGCTGACGGCCTTGCCGCAGCCGGACTTGCCGGCGCGTACAACGCGCCGGTGCTCTTGACGCAGCCTCGCACGCTTCCGGCATCCGTTGCCGCGGAGCTACTGCGTCTCGGCGTCAGCCGGGTCATCGTGTGCGGCGACCAGCGCGCGATCTCCGATTCGGTGATCGCTCAGATCGAGGCGCTCGGCGACATCGAGATCCAGCGCATCGGCGGCTCCGACCGCTATGAGACCGCCTCCATGGTTGCTGACGAGATCGTCGACGTGACGGGTGAAGACCCGGCGCTCGTGTTCGTCGCACGTGGCGATACGTTCCCGGACGCGCTCGCAGTCTCGCCGATCGCATGGGCGCACAGAGCGCCGATCCTGCTCGTGCGGCCGGAAGAGCTTCCCCGCTATACGGTCGACTTCCTCTTCGGGCTCACCGGGACGACCAAGGGCGTCATCGTCGGCGGCAGCGCCGCGGTCTCGCTCGGCGTCCAGGGCGAGCTCTCAGCGCTCGGCGGTCCGACGTTCGACCGCATCAGCGGCGATGATCGCTACGACACCGCAGCCGAAGTCGCTTACTGGGCTGAGGATTCGCGTCTCGCGGGCTTCGGCGTCACCGGTGTGGCCACCGGCGAGGACTTCGCCGACGCGCTTTGCGCAGGGCCGGGCGTCGGTGCTCATGGTGGCGTGTTGCTGCTGACTCCGAAGCACACTGCCGCTTTGTCAGCGCTTGCTGCCATCGGCGTGAATGGGCCCGAGATCACCGCCTTGCAGATCTTCGGCAGCAGTGTCGCCATTGACGACGACGTCGCCGAGGATCTTGAAAGCGCTCGTCGCGATCGGTAGCGCACCACTTTCATCTTCGATGACGGGGACCGCATCCTTCGGGGTGCGGCCCCCGTTGCTTGTGTTCACGTCATGAGACGCGCATACTTCGAGAAGTATCGAACTATCAGTGTACGTCAGGAGCCCTGTGATGGCTGTTGCCCTCGAGCGTCGGCTGAGTACCGAGCAGATTGACGCAGCGTTCAAGGCGCTCGCCTCGGCGCAGCGCCGGGAGATACTCCGAATGCTCGCCGGCTGTCCCCTTGAGGCAGGCGCTGTGTGTGGCGACACCGGCGAGGTCTGCGCCTGCAAGATTTCCGAGCGCCTCAATCTGGCGGCCTCCACCGTCTCGCATCACATGGCCGCCCTGCGCGCTGCGGGATTGGTCTCCGCGCGCAAGGAGGGGACGTGGGTTCACTACGCCCTTGATCGCGCCGCCATGCGGCAGGTCGCGTCCGAACTGCTCGGTATCTGAGAGTCCGCAGTTCTGTCCGCATTGTCTTATCCGCATGCACGCGGTTTGACAAGTATCGAAACAGTTACTGGGAAGGTAGGTTCGTGATGGTCATAAAGATCCTGGGGCCGGGATGCTCCAACTGTCAGAAGCTTGAGGCGCTCGCACGCACGGCGGTCGACGAGCTCGGGCTAGATGCCGAGATCGTCAAGGTTGCCGACTATGTCGACATAATGGCGTACGGCATCATGTCGACGCCCGCTCTTGTTGTGGATGAGAAGGTCAAGATCGCCGGTTTCGTGCCGTCGCTCGATCAAGTCAAGACCGCGTTGCAGGTCTAACCAGGGAGTCTCATGAGCGACATAGGCGCGTTCTTCGGATGGCTCAACGATGCCCTGCTCAAGATGGTGTGGCTGAACGACCTCGTGGGCCTGTTCGTCAAGGACGTATTCGGTCTGCCGCTCGACGGCCGGGCCGGCGCGAGCGTGCAGTTCTTCATCTACGACACCATCAAGATATTCGTGCTGCTTTCAACACTCATCTTCATCATCTCGTACGTCCAGAGCTTCTTTCCTCCGGAGCGGACGCGGAAGATCCTCGGTCGGTTTTCCGGCGTGGGCGCGAACACCGTCGGTGCGCTCCTCGGCACCATTACGCCGTTCTGCTCGTGTTCCTCGATCCCGCTCTTCATCGGTTTCACCTCGGCAGGCCTGCCAGTTGGCGTGACGTTCTCGTTCCTCATCTCTTCTCCGCTTGTGGACCTTGCCTCGGTCATTTTGCTCGCGAGCATCTTCAACTGGAAGATCGCCATCGCGTACGTGGTCGTGGGTCTCGTTCTCGCGGTCCTCGGCGGAACGCTCATCAGCGTTCTCAAGCTCGAGCGCTTCGTCGAGCCCTTCGTGTACGGGACACACATGGCCGAAGCCGATATGCCCGAACTCACGAGGCGCGATCGACTCTCGTTCGCATGGCGCGCGGTCGTCGATATCGTCAAGAAGGTGTGGCCATACGTTCTCGCGGGCGTGGGTATCGGAGCAATCATCCACGGTTGGATTCCGGCGTCGTTCATCTCGGCGGTCCTCGGCGACCGTAATCCGTTCTCAGTTCTGATCGCGACGATAGTCGGTGTGCCGATGTACGCCGATATCTTTGGCACCTTGCCGATCGCAGAGGCGCTCGTGACTAAGGGCGTCGGTATCGGAACCGTGCTCGCGTTCATGATGGCGGTGACCGCACTGTCGCTGCCGTCGCTCATCATGCTCAAAAAGGTCGTCAAGACACCGCTGCTCGCGACGTTCTTCGCGATCGTCTTGACCGGCATCCTCATAATCGGCTACTCATTCAACGCTCTTAGCGGCCTGCTTCTCTAGGCACGTTTCACATTCAGACGAAGGGCGTACCTGGCATGGACGGCGTAGGGGAGTATCCTGAGCGCCGAGGACAAACGGACAATCGGAGATAGGAGCACGTAATGGCAACATGGGTATACCGGTGCGCTGATTGCGCGATGACATTTGCAGTCGAGGTCGAGTCCGGCGCTGAGGCGCCTGATACGACACCGTGCCCGAGCTGCGACGACTGTGAGGCCGAGAAGGCATTCATGCTTCCCGAGGCCAAAGGTGGCTGCGGCTGCGGCAGTGGCGGATGCGGGAGCGACACCAAAGCCGAGTCCGATTCAGGCAGCTGCTGCTGCTAGACACTGATCCGCGCTTCCGAACGAGGTCTTGCCAATCGTCTCCGCACCGACTATCGTTTATCGGCGATGAACGATACTTGGAGGATGCACGTGGACGATAGTACCTTTGCGGCACTATCCCGGGCGCTCGCGAACCCTGCGCGCGTCCGGATTCTGCGCCTCCTGGCCGAGCAGACCGAGTGCCGCGGGGCCGACGTCTTCTCCGAGCTTCCACTCGCCCAGTCGACCGTCTCCGAGCACTTGCGAGTGCTGAGAGAGGCGGGGCTTCTTAATGCACACCCCGTCGGCACAAGCATGGTGTACTGCCTGGTGCCGGAGGTTCTTCGTGAGTACCGGGACGCGGTCGGCGAGCTCGCCGCCGCTCAGCCCTGCTCTCCAGGTGAGGGAATCGAACCAGGCGCCCACGACAGGATCAAGGAGACCACCAGATGAACGAGTCAGCGTCGCCCACAGCACCGAAGCCGAAAAAGAGACTCGGTGTCTTCGAGCGGTACCTCTCGCTCTGGGTCGTGCTCTGCATAGGCGCAGGCACGCTCATCGGCAATCAGTGGCCTGGGGTTGCCACCGTGCTCTCCAAGTTCACCTACGCGCAGATTTCTATACCGGTAGCGATCCTCATCTGGCTCATGATCTTCCCGATGATGCTGCAGATCGACTTTGCCTCGATCCGAAGGGTCGGCGAGCGCAAGAACGGCCTGGTAGTGACCACTGTGGTCAACTGGGTCATCAAGCCGTTCACGATGTTCGGTATCGCCTGGCTGTTCTTCAACGTGATCTTCAAGGACCTCATCACGCCCGACCTCGCCCAGCAGTACCTCGCGGGCGCGGTGCTGCTCGGCGCGGCGCCGTGCACGGCCATGGTGTTCGTGTGGTCGTACCTTGCCGATGGCGACCCCGCGTACACGCTCGTACAGGTTGCGGTGAACGACCTCATCATGCTGGTCGCGTTCGTGCCCATCGTGTCTGTGCTGCTCGGAGTCGGCGGGATACCCGTGCCGTGGGACACGATGGCGCTCTCTGTCGTGCTGTTCGTGGTAGTGCCGCTTGCTGCCGGGTGGTTCGTCCGTACGCGATTGATCGCCGCGAGGGGCCTGGAGTGGTTCAACGGGGAGTTCCTGCCACGTTTCGGGCCGGTCACCATCATCGCGCTGCTCGCCACGCTGGTGATCATCTTCATCTTCCAGGGTGAGATCATCGTCGGGAACCCGCTCCACATCCTGCTGATCGCGATTCCCCTCACCATCCAGACGTACCTCATCTTCGCGATCGCGTACGGCTGGGCCTGGGCGTGGCGCATCCCGCATCCCATCGGTGCTCCCGCAGGATTCATCGGCGCGTCCAACTTCTTCGAGCTGGCCGTTGCCGTGGCAATCGCGCTCTTTGGGCTGAAGTCGGCGGCCGCACTTGCGACGGTTGTGGGAGTGCTCGTTGAGGTGCCGGTCATGCTCTCGCTCGTATGGATAGCGAACCGCACTCGCGAGCGGTACTCGGCGCGTGTTGGCGGCGACGAAACGTGCACGCTCGCTGTCCCGCTCGTCTCGAATATGGTCGAGAGTGAAGGGTGTGACTCGTGAGACGCATCGCGCTTTTCTCGGACGTGCATGCCAACACGGTCGCGCTTGACGCCGTGCTGGCTGATATCGCGGCAGCCGATGTGGGCGAGACCTACTGCCTCGGCGATCTCGTCGGCTACGGACCGGACCCCTCGGGCGTTGTGGAGCGCATCCGCTCGCTCGGCATACCGACGATTCGCGGCAACTACGACGAGGGAATCGGCACCAGGCGTGGCGAATGCGGCTGCTACTACGCGACCGATGAGGCCAAGGCTGACGGCGCCGAGTCGTACGCGTTCACGGATGCGGCTCTGAACGACGCTGATCACGAGTGGCTGGCAGCGCTTCCCGGCGAGATCAGACTGGAGCATGAAGGCGCGCGTATCCTGCTGGCGCATGGAAGCCCTCGCAAGATCAACGAGTACCTGCTACTTGATCGACAGGACGCGCAACTGGCGCGCCTCGCCGAGCAGGCCGAGGCCGATGTTGTCTGCATCGGACACATCCACATCCCGTACCATCGCGCAGTTCCGCTGCCGAGCGGAGGGGTCGTCCATTACGTGAGCAGCGGCTCAGCGGGCAAGCCAAAAGACGGCGACTCGCGCGCGGGTTGGGTCGAGCTGCTCCTCGGCGACCGTGACGAAGTCAGGGTAGTGACACCGGCGGACTCCGCTGTGGCGCCCGCGGGAAGCGCCGACGTCTGGGTCGGGGCGATCGTGCACCGGGTCACCTACGACGTGGAGCAGGTTGCGGCCGCGGTCATCTCGGCCGGGCTGCCGCCTAGGTTTGCCGAGGCGCTACGGCGCGGGTGAGCCCGACCCTCAGTTCACGTTGATGAGCGAGTCCGTGGGCGCGAACGCGTCGGAGAGC
>CAKMKD010000198.1 GCA_927439865.1 uncultured Coriobacteriia bacterium
GCGAACCTAGCCGCCGTGGCAGCTCATACAATCGCGGATGCGCCGCTTCGAGTGCTGGGCCTGCGTGACCGGGTCAGTGCGCTTGCCGAGAATCTCGCGGCCTACTACGGTGTCGCGCAGTCGTTTCAGGGCAGCGGGCCGCTCGAGGACTCGCACAGAGTGCTCCTCGTCAGCGACGTTCATCTCGATCCTGTCGGCATCGAGCTGACCGAGCAGCTCGCGAGTTCGTATGACGTTGAGCTCATCGTGGATACCGGCGACATGAGCCACTTCGGCACCGAGGCCGAGGCAGCATACGCGGTCGAGAGTATGGGTTCTATCCCGCGCGTGTATGTGCCGGGGAACCACGACTCGCCCACGTTCGTGGCGACCCTGCGAGCGGCGCCCTCGGTGACGGTTCTTGATGGAGAGACCACCACGACCCCGTGGGGCCTCTCGATACTCGGCGTTGCCGATCCCGCGAGCGGTGCGCCGGGCGTTGAGCCGGATGCCGATGCAGCCCGCGCCGCCGGTGAGCAGCTCGCGTTCGTCTCAGGAGAGCCCACGCCTTCGATCGTGGCGGTCCACGACCCGGCGAGCGGTGAGGCGTTCGAGGGCACGGTCCGGACGGTGGTCTCGGGACACACGCATACCGCGATGTTCGAGGAGCGCTCGGGGACGCTCTTTCTGAGCGTGGGGACCACGGGTGGCGTGCATTTCACCGCGCTGCGCCCGGATCCGCACATTCCGAATGGAGCGATCATTCTCTACTACTCGCGCGACGCCGTGCCTCGCTTGCTGGCCGTCGAGCAGATCGAGGTGTTCGGCAAGGAGGAGCGCTCCTCGGTGCGCCGCACGGTCTTCGGCGCGGGGGATGCGCAGGCACCGTGAGGCGAGTTTGTAACATGGAACCGCATACATGAGGTCGATTGCTTGCTATAGTTCTTTACGTGCGTACAGATATCGAGAGAGGACCTGCACGTGATGATCCCAGCGGCCGCGAAGAGCAGGCTATCGACCGTTCTCTCGAAGGTTCTCAGAACATGCGTAGCAGTGGCGATGGTCACCTCGACCATGACCTTCTCGTTCTTGGCACCGGCGCCTGCGTACGCGGCACCGGTGCTTTCTGTTTCGAAGAGCGTGAGCAAGCCGCTTCTGGGTGGTACTGCAACCGTGAGCATCACCGTCACGAACAACGGGGACGCCAAGGGGTACAACCTCACGCTCACCGATGTGATATCCAGCAACAAGGTCAATCCGCTCGGCCGAGTGACCATCGTCGATGCCGATATAGCGGCAACCACCGTGTCGCTCAACGCCACCACCGGTGACACGACCGCCGTGTTCTCGGACATCGTCGATCTTGCGCCGACCGAATCACACACCTTCAAGTTCGTCGTGGACATCTCGGGCGATCCGAGCTGGGAAGTCGGCGATCTGCTGCAAGACACCGTGACCGCTCAGGTCAACACCGTGCCGGACAACAGCGGTGCCTGGATCACCGGGAACGCCTCGGCGAGTGCGGCCGTTGCGCCAATCGCGCTTGTGACGAAGACCGCGAACCAGTCGACCGGCATCCATCAGGCCACGGGCACCTCGGCCCGACAGTACAGCTACACCATCAAGGTGCAGAACAACTACACCAATCCGAGTGCCAGCGTCGTGGTTACCGACACTATCCCCGACGGCGTCGAGTTCCTGGGACAGACGGCCGGACCGGCGCTGGATGCCGGATACCCGCAGCGTGACCCGGCGACAGGCATCACGCTCCTCAAGTGGACGATCGGCACGATGGCGCCGGGCCAGCTGATCACGTTCAACTACGACACCGGCATCCGGTACGACTACTACGGCACCGTGAACAGCGGCACGAACCGGCCGGCTAACGATTTCTCTTCGACCCCGGCGACCGCAGCCATCATTCCGCACAAGACGAACTTCACGAACGTGGCCGGCCTCACATCCGAGTACAAAGGAAGCCTGCCGGCAACGATCACGCCCACGCAGTCGGACTCGGCATCGGTGACTGGCGCGTACGTCACGGTGAACAAGTCGGCGAACAAGTCGCTCGTGGGCTACGGGACAATCGTGACGTTCACGCTCTCTCGCACCACCTCCGAGTACTACGTCTCGGATGACGCGACCATGACCGATACGCTCCCGGACGGCCTCACGTACGTGGGCGGTTCCGCATCGCTCACCCCTGATAGCGTGACGCACAACGCCGACGGTACCACCGTCATCGTGTGGAACCCTGCCACGATGGGTTCGCTTGCCCCGGCAAGCATCCAGACGATCACGTTCGACGCCTCCGTCGACACCACGTGGGAAGCGAGTCCGTACACGGATGAGCCGATCCGTGCCGGAGACGCGATGGCCAACACCGCGATGCTCGCCGGCGACTGGCATGATCAGGTGAAGCCGCCGAGGATGGGTGTGGATACGCTCATCGCGACGGTCTCGGCAGGACTCAAGACGGCGCTGCCCGGTATCGCCAAGGATGTCTGGGATCCGGCGACCTCGAGCTGGGCGAAAGAGACGAGCGCGACGGTGGGCGACACGCTGCTCTACCGCGTGCGCTTCAACACGCTCGATGGCGCGACGCCTGAGCGGAGCGACATCTCGCTCGGCCACATCACGGTCACGGATTGGCTGCCGCCGGGCGTGGTCTACAACAACGATGCCGTCCCGATCTACTCGGATGCCGCTGACTTCTCGGCGGTGGGTGCCGAGGTCACGAACATCGACACGCCGTACAACGTCTCGCTTGGCACGCTGTCCGGGCGCGAGTGGTTCCTCGGCGATGTTGCCGCTGACGGCTGGTGGGAGACGACCTTCACCGTGACCGTGACGAACACGCCCGTTGTTGCCGAGGGACTCAAGACCGGCAATCACTGGAAGATGACCGGCATCAACACGTTCGGCAAGGAGTACTCGGATCGCGACATCAACGCGCTCGACTACCACATGCCGGATCTCTTGCTCACCAAGGACGCGACGTCCGTGCCTTCGCCCCTCGTGCCGGGCGCCGTGGTGGGCTATGACATCACAATCGACAATGACGGCCTCGCGGATGCCGAGGATGTCCGCGTGATCGATACGCTTCCTGTGGGCATGCGGACAACGCCGCCGACGATCACATCAGTGACGCTTGATGGCAATCCGCTTGCCGTAGACGTCGACTACAAGACCGTCTACGTCGCAGGGACCGGCTTCTTCAGCATCGACTTCCACGACACAAGCGCGCCTGCGGTCGACACACCCATTCCGCCGGGTTCGCGCCTGGTCATCGGCTACACCTCGACCGTCGACACCGGTGTTGGAGCCGGGGCAACGCTCACGGATCTCGCCTCGGTGTCGTACAACACCCAGGCGGACGGCTCCGGCCGAGCCACGCCTACGACCGCGAGCGTTGCCGACAGGAACACGGACAACGCAATTGTGTCGCTTGCGCCGCTCACTATGCGCAAAATCGGGCCGACGGGGCCGTTCCGTATCGGCGATTCGTACGCCTACAGCCTCGAGGTCACCGTTCCCGCCGGCATGTACGCATACTGGCCGAGGATCACGGACACGCTCAACCGGGACGGCATCTACTATGTCCCAGGCACCGCAGCGATCACGACCCTCTCGGGCACGCCGGGTGTTGCCGCAGCGTTCGCCACAACGTCCACACCCGTTCGCGGTGCGACCGGTACGAACAACTCCACGACGCTCACGTGGGACCTCGTGAACTACATCGACAACTCCGGGCAGGCAACGCCGTACGCATTCCGGCTCGATTTTACCGTGCAGTACACCGGCGTGCGCGAGAACAGCACGCAGGAGTTCTTCGCTCCAGGCGCGACCGATCGCGTCACCAACAACGCGAACATCACGTGGAACACCGTGAACGTGGGCGCCCGGGCGACGAACATGACCGCTGCCGCGAACGCTGTCGTGACCGACATCGATCAGCCGCGCCTCGTCACCGTGAAGTCCGTCATCGGTGCCGGCCCGTACGCGGGCGACTCGACGATCTCGTACCGCGCCGTCATCACGAACAACGGGTACGCTCGCGCCTACGACGTTGCATGGGAAGACGTGCTGCCCACCTACATCGGCACGCCGGTGCTCACGAGCGTCACCAAGACCGGTGTGGGCAGCATCCTCGGCAGCATCACGCCGAACTTCTCGAGCACGCCGACCGTGACAGTCGATTTCGGCGGCGTCTCGCTCGGCACCACCGAGACGATCACCATCGACTACACCGCGAAGATCGATCCGAACGTGCCGGCGTCCACGACTCTCGTCAACCGCACCGACAGCGACTGGTCGAGCCTGCCGGGCACGCCAGCGGGCAGCCGTCGCTACAATGATGCCGCCTGGGAGAGCGCGTACATCGCCGACTCCAGTCAGGCGAGCGTCACTATTGCATCGCCGACGATCGTGAAGTCGATACTCGGCCCCAATCCGGCCCGCATCGGCGACACCGTCCGCTACCGACTTCGCGTGACGGTTCCTGCCGAGACGGTCCTGCCCGGAACGTACGTCCAGGACGCGGTTGCGCGCGATGGCTTCACCTACGTGAACGGGAGCGCAGCGCTCGCGCTCGTCTCGGGCTCACCTGAGACCTCGGCCACACTCTCCGGCGCGACGTTCAGCGACGCACCGAACCCCGGATCCACGCTGCGGTTCGACTTCGTCTCGGC
>CAKMKD010000199.1 GCA_927439865.1 uncultured Coriobacteriia bacterium
GCATCTGCTGCTCTCCGCCGGAGAGCGTACCGCCCTTCTGGGTGCGGCGTTCCCGCAAGCGCGGGAAGAGCTCGAAGACCGTCTCGATCGACTGCTTCACGCCTTCCGGATCCTTGTTGCGCAGGAACGCGCCCATGCCGAGGTTCTCCTCAACGGTCATCCGAGGGAAGATGCGTCGGCCTTCAGGGACCTGAACGACTCCCTTTGCCGTCACCTTGTGCACCGGCAATCCTGAGATCGTCTCATCGTAGAGCTTGATGGAGCCGACCTTCGGCGTGAGAAGCCCGGAGATCGTGTTCAGCGTCGTCGACTTTCCGGCGCCGTTCGCACCGATGAGCGTGACGATCTCGCCCTCATCGACATGCAGGCTGATTCCCTTCAGGGCCTCGATCTGACCGTAGAAGGTATGGACGTTATCGACTGTGAGTACCCTTTTTGACATCGTTACTCCGACTGGGCCGCGGCGAGCAGGGCCTCGGCACCTTTGCCGAGATAGGCCTCGATGACCTTGGGGTCGCGCTGGATTTCCTTGGGCAGTCCTTTGGCGATCATCTCGCCGAAGTCGAGCACGTAGATGCGGTCCGCGATGTCCATGACCACCTTCATATCGTGCTCGATCAAGAACACGGTGATCCCCAGGTCGCGGATGCGTCCGACGAGCCGGGTGAGCTCCGCGCTCTCTTGCGGGTTCATGCCCGCTGCAGGCTCGTCGAGCAGCAGCAGCTTCGGCTCGGTGGCCAGGGCACGCCCGATCTCCAGGCGGCGCTGCGCACCGTACGGCAGGTTCTTCGCAAGGTCGTTTGCCTTGTCCGAGAGGTTCACGAAGCGCAGCCACTTGAGCGCCTCATCCTCGGTGTGCTGCTCCTCACGCTTGAACTTCGGCGTGCGAAGGATGGCCTGCAGCGGGCCTGCCTGCGTGCGAGCATGCCGACCGACCATGACGTTCTCGAGCGTCGTCATGTTCGCGAAGAGACGGATGTTCTGGAATGTGCGCGCGATGCCGATCTGGCAGATCTGATGCGGCTTCCTGCCTCCGAGTTCCTGACCGTTAAAGGTCACCGAGCCCTCGGTGGGCTTGTAGATGCCGGTCATCAGGTTGAAGAACGTCGTCTTGCCGGCGCCGTTCGGGCCGATAAGCGCGACGATCTCACCAGAGTCTATGCTCAGGCTGATGTCCGAGAGAGCCTTGAGGCCCCCGAACATCATCGTGACATTGTTCGCTTCGACGAGTGCCATCTGTTTACGTGCCTCTCCGCCGGTGCCTACGGGTTGTGCGCGGACGATTGCTCGCGATGCTCGAGGTCCCACAGTGACTGGTCCTCGTCGGCGAGAATGCCGTCATCGTCCGGATTGAGTTCACGCGCCCTGCGCGAACTCGGGATGAATCCTTGTGGTCGCACGGCCATCATGACGACCATGAGCAGGCCGAATACCAGGAAGCGGTAGCCGGTGATCATGGAGATCGCCTCGCCCGGAAGCTTCAGGACGCCCGCGACAGCGAGCCCCTGAATCAGGTCCGGGATCCCTCGGATGAGCAGCGCACCGACGATAACGCCGGGAATCGAGCCCATGCCGCCAAGGACGATGATGCAGACGACGAACACCGACTCCATGAACGTGAACGACTCGGGGCTGATGAACTGCTGCACATAAGCGAAGGTGATGCCGGCGACGCCGCCCGACAGCGCGCCAAGCGAGAACGCCCACAGCTTCTGCGTCATGATGTTCACGCCGCATGCCGCCGCAGCCACTTCGTTCTCACGCATGGCAACCCACGCGCGACCAAGGCGGGAGTCGTCCAGCCGCTTGATGATGATGATGGCGCCGATGCAGAGCGCAACGACGATGAAGTACCAGAACAGGTTCTGGCTGAAGACGAACTGGCCGATAGGTGTCTCGAACCGGACGTTGTCCTGTAGCCAGATCGCCCCGAACGGCGGGATAAGCTGGTCGCTTCCCTGCGGGAGACCGTTCGCGCCGTTCGTGAGGCCGAAGATGTTGTTATTGAGACAGATGCGAACGATCTCGCCGAAGCCGAGCGTGACGATGGCGAGGTAGTCGCCCCGAAGTCTCAGCACCGGGAATCCGAGCGCTAGTCCTGTCACCGCTCCGGCGATCGCCGCCGGAACGAGCATGGCCCAGTACGTAGCGCCACCGAGCACGTCAGAGACAGACTGCCCGAGCAACACACCCGCATAAGCACCCATCGCATAGAAGGCGATGTATCCCAAGTCGAGCAGACCGGCATAGCCGACCACGATGTTCAAACCAAGGGCGAGCAGAACCCAGATGCCAACGACCACAAGGATGCGGACGAGGAACCCGAGTCCGGTAGCGGCCTGGAAGACTACAGGCACGATGATGAGCACTGCAGCAAGGGCGGCGTACAAAAGCCATTTCTTACGCGTTGCCGCTTTGGGCCCGTTGATGGGCTTGTTCGCAGTCGCTGTGTTTTCCATCGACTACACCTTCTCCGCGACGGCTTCGCCGAGCAGTCCGCCCGGTCGGAAGATGAGGACAAGGATGAGAACGATGAACGCGATTACGTCGCGATACGCGTTACTCACGAAACCACTTGCCAGTGACTCGACAATGCCGAGAAGGAACCCGCCGAGCATGGCGCCTCGCAGGTTACCGATGCCACCGATGACCGCTGCGGTGAAGGACTTGATGCCAGGGATGAATCCCATGTTGAACTTCACCGAACCGTAATACATGCCGTTGAATACGCCGGCAATCGCGCCAAGAGCAGGCCCGATGAAGAAAGCAAGCGCGATGACGCTGTTGATGTCGACACCCATGAGCCCTGCCGCCTCACGATCCTGCGAGGTGGCGCGCATTGCGCGGCCGATACGTGTCTTGGACACGAAGGTGTCGAGCAGCGCGAGCAAGATGAGAGAGGTCGCGATGATGAAAATCTGCATCGTCGAGACTTCGACCCCACCGACGTTGAATGCCGTCTGCGCCTGCACGAATGCGGAACCGTCGGCACGGGTGTAGGGCAGCTGCTTGCTGTCGATCCAGAGCAGAACCGCGTTCTGCAGGAAGATCGAGACACCGATCGCCGAGATGAGTGGCGCGAGCCGCGGCGCATGCCGCAAGGGTCGATACGCAAAGCGCTCGATGAACATACCGAGTATGCCCACGACGACTGCCGAGACGGCGAACGTGACAGCGATCAACATCACGAAGCCGAATGTGCCCGACAAGAAGAACGTTTGTATTGGCTCGAGGAAACCGAGACCCGTTGCCTCTGCGACAGCCGGATCCGACAGCAGCTTGAGTACGCCGAGTCCAACGTAGCCGCCCAGCATGAACAACTCGCTATGCGCGAAGTTGATCATGAGAAGGATGCCGTAGACGAGCGTATAGCCGAGCGCCACAAGGGCGTACAGGCCGCCAAGCGTAATGCCGTTCAGGGTTTGCTCAAGCAGGTAGCTGAGGGACAACCTGGACTCCCTGGTTCTTGAGTCGGGTACGGGTCCCGCACACGAGCGGCCCGTACAGACCGATTATCGTCTTGGAGCCCGGGCGGGTACTCGCGTACCCGCCCGGGTCGCTACTCGCAATCGCGAGATCGAGACATGCTACAGACGCGCGCTACTTGGCAGCAGGTGCCCACTTGCCGTCGGCGCCAACCTGGTAGATGGTGATCGCCTTGTTGTTGGTGTCGCCCTTGGCGTCGAAGGAGACCTGACCGCTAACGCCTTCGAAGTCGGTCTTCGCTACAGCAGCGATGATGGCCTTCTTGCCGTCGGTGGTGGTCAGCTTGTCAGCGCCCATATCCTTGGCAACTGCAACGATCGCCTTGATGATCGTGTTCGCAGCGTCATAGGAGTATGCGTCGTATGCGGCGATTGCCTCACCGGGATACGCAGCCTCGAACGCAGCCTGGAAGTCCTGGCCGTTGGGGAGCATGTCGATCGGGAGACCGATCGAGCTGCAGTAGTCGCCAGTAGCGTTCGCTGCACCGGCGAGCTTGATGTACTCGGGATCGTAGATGCCGTCGCCGCCCATCAGCGGAACCTTGACGCCACCTTCCTTCATCTGCTTGGAGAGGAGAGCGGCCGAGTTGTAGATGCCGCCGTAGTACACGATCTCGGCACCGGAGGACTTGATCAGGGTAACGAGCGCCTTGAAGTCAGTGTCCTTGTCGGTGGTCTTCTCACGGCCGGCAACCTTGCCACCGTTAGCTTCGAACTGCTTGGCCCACTCGTCAGCGAGACCGGTGCCGTAGACGGTCGCGTCGTCAACGACGAAGGCGACCTTCTTGCCAGCGGTCTTGAAGGCGAAGTCAGCAGCCGCCGGGCCCTGAACATCGTCAGTGGCGCACACGCGGAAGTAGTTGGCCATGCCCATCTGGGTAAGGTCAACGGCGGTGTTCGCCGGGCTGACCTGCACGACATTGCCCTGGTTGTAGATCTTGACGGCAACGCGGGTGACACCGGAGTTCAGGTGACCCATGACGCCGACCAGGTTCGGGTTGGACGTGAACTGCGTGGCAACGTTACCACCAGTCGTCGGATCGCCCTTGTCGTCACCCTCGACGGTGGTGATCGTCAGACCGAGGTCCTTCAGTTCCTGGGACTCGTTGGCCTGCTTGACGGCGAGGTTCGTGCCGCGCACCATGCCCTGGCCCAGAGCAACCGCACCATCGGACAGCGGGGCGCCGATACCGATAACAACTTCGGTCGCCTTGGTGCTGCCACCATCAGTGCTGCCGCCGTCGGTCTTTGCGCCACAGCCAGTGACCACGAGGGCCAGGGCGGCGACAACCGATACAAGGGCGACGAAACGCCTACGCTTGCTGGTCATACCGTTCCTCCTTTGCGCATACATTCATTTGCACGTGCCGGCATCCCCATGTCGACGCGCGCTCCGCCTGAGATTCAAGGAATGTAACACATCGACGCTCTATGCAACAGACTAATGACAACTCAGAAGAGCCGCCTAGAGGACATACTCCAAACGGCTATGCTGATGCATTTCACGGATGTTGCAGCGAGGTTTCTGACGGATGGTTGACGCGCGTTCACTATTTGAGGAGTACGCGCACCCTGACCTCTCGGTCAACAACCGAAACCGCGAAGGTCTTCACGTCTGCCCCGGGATGGTCGGTTGAGCCGTCGCGAACGTCATAGCGCCAGCCGTGCCACGGGCACATCACGAAGTAGCCATCCATGAATCCCTCGGCAAGGGGGGCGAATGCATGGCGACACACATTTGAGAGCGCGAAGAACTCGTCCCCTACCCGCGCCACAGCCATGTCGTGCCGTCCGACCTTCACATGCCGAATCTGACCATCGGGCAGGTCATCCACCCTGAACACCGGGACGTCAATCTCGCCCTGCGGCTCCTCGATGACGCCGAGGAGATCTGTGCCGTCTTCGATCTCCTTCAGGATGAACAGACCGCACCAGCACTTCTTGAGCCCGGCGAACTGATCCCGGTAAAACGGGATGCACGGGCAGACGATCTTCGCGTCCTCTTTCGGGTCGCCGGTCCTCATCCGACACGGGCAGTACACGTCGCCGGTCGTGTCGAGCAGCTCGATTTCCGAGACGAGCACCTCTTCGACGAACCCGTCGTCGGTATTGAACTTGTAGCCGAGACGGTCCACGAACGGCGTCATGAACGCCCTCAGATCCGCCGTGGTCGTTCCAGGCTCGAATCGTCGTCTGATCGGCTTCTCGGCGCTCATAGTGAGAGCAGTTCCTTGATCCGCTTCTTGTTGAATCCGACGATAACCTCATCGTCGATAACGACTACGGGGAACGATGTCCCTCCCGAGATCTCCTTTACTGTGGCGATCGCATCGGTGCGCTCGGAGCCCTCGAGCAGGTCGACCTCGAGCGAATCGAACTCGACGTCGTTCTCTTCCAGATAGGTGCGGGTCAACCGGCAATACGGACAGGTCGACAGGCCATACAGCATGACGGACATGCGCGCTCCTCTCGGCGAAGGCGGATCAGACGGCAGGTGTTGACTGGGGGAGCTCGGCGGGGCGCTCGTTCTCGATCTTGCGCCAGTGGTAGACGTAGAGCGGTCCGGCGACCACGAGCATAGCCACGCCACCGACCAGTCCGAGAATCGCCTGTCGCTGCGACTGCTTGCGCTGTGACTCGTTCTGGGCATCGATCTCAGCCTGGGTCATCCCCTCGCCGCCCTTCTCGATCGGGACCGAGAAGTAGCCGGGGTCGGGGTAGACGAGTTCCACGGCCGAGCGAACCACGTTCACGATAGAGAAGATCACCATGATGAGTGTGATGAGGCACACGAGGTACAGGTAGATGTTGCGGAGAGACCAACGATCACTGGCCATTGCGCTGCCTTCCGACGCGGTGTGCGGTCACGTATCAGTATCCCCGAAGTGCGGCGCCAGTGACACGCGCTACAATGCGCGAATGGAATCTTCCCGCATCACCACCGGCGTCGCCTTTCTAGCATCGGGCTCTCGCGGCAACGCAACGCTCGTCTACAGCGCCGGTCGCGGCGTGCTCGTGGACTGCGGGCTCTCGGCACGGGAGCTCCGCCGCCGAACCGCCGAGGCAGGACTCGACGATGTAAGCATCGAGGCGATCGTCGTCACCCACGAACACAGCGACCATGTGTCAGGGGTGCGTGTGCTCGCGCGCGCGATCGACGCACCTGTATATGCAACGCGAGGGACGTTGCGCGCGCTCCGGGATCGGCTCGCCGACGTGCCGGACCTGGTCATCGTGCAGGGCGGCGAGGAACTGGCGATAGCGGGATTCACGGTGCGGGCGTTTCGAACGTCGCACGACGTCGTCGAGCCGGTCGGCTACAGCCTCGAGGACGCAGCGGGCCGCCGCGTGGGAATCGTGACGGACACCGGCGTGCTCACCGCCGAGGCGACCGAGGCGATCGCCGGCTGCGAACTGCTCGGCATAGAGGCAAATCACGACCTCGCGATGCTCGAGTGCGGACCGTACCCATACTTCCTCAAGGAGCGCATCCGTTCGGACCGCGGTCACCTTTCGAACGAGTGCGCCGCCCGCGCGCTCGAGCGTCTCGGCT
>CAKMKD010000200.1 GCA_927439865.1 uncultured Coriobacteriia bacterium
TCCGAGCGCCTTGCGAATCCCGAGCAGTCCCTGTTCGGGACGAGGCTTCGCCGGGTCGGTGGTGTCCCACTTCGGCCCGCCGATTGCTGCGAGCAGCACGGCGTCTGCCGCGTGCGCCGCCTCAAGCGTCGCCTCTGGCAGGGGCGAGTCCGTCGCGTCGATCGCCGCACCGCCGAGGAGCGCCTCGGCAAACGTGAAAGTCGCGCCGTAACGCGCGCCGAGGACGCCGAGAACTTTCACTGCCTCAGCGGTGATCTCCGGGCCGATGCCGTCACCGGGCAGCAGACAGATGTGGTGGGTGGTGTCGCTCACGAGGTTCCTCCTGTCGCAGCTATCGTAGTGCGCAGGTTGCTACTTACCCTGCCGCGTGTCAACAATATATGGCTATCGAAACGAGAAAGGCACACATGAGCGACCAGCAACGACGGACTAACCCCCCGCGCGCGCAGACGTGGATCCGTGAGCGTCTACACCTGCTCGCGCCGATACTTGTTGCTGCGATCGTGTTCGCGATCGCGATCGCCTCGTACCCGGCACCTCCGATGATTCACGACGCGTACTCGTACAATGCGGCCGCATACCGGCTTGCCACAACCGGCGTGTACTCGTACGGCGCCGAGCCCGATGCAGTCGACGCCACCCCGAACGCGCGGGTCACCCCAGGTCAGATCCTGCTGCTCACAGCCGCGTTCAAGGTCACCGGCACCGAGAGCGATTACCAGAGCGACTCAAAGGCAAGCATGCCCGTGTGGCGGAGCGCGCAGTTCCTCTTTGCGCTCCTCACCGTTCTGTTCATGGCGCTGGCAGGCGAGGAGCTCGGCGGCACGCGACTTGCCCTCGTCACCGGTCTGGCGGGCGCGCTCTACGTGCCGTTCGCCTGGGCATCTTCGGTGGCCTTGTCGGAGAGCATGGGAGTGATGCTCGCCGCGGCTCAGCTCTGGCTCGCACTACGCATCACATCGCAAGCCTCCCCGCGAACCTGGCGCTCGTTTGCCGTACTCGGCATCGTCTCCGCACTTGCGGCGATGGCACGGCCGGCTCTGGTCGCATGGATGGCCGTTCCACTCGCGTACATGCTCGTACGTCGGCTAGAGACACCACGCCGGGCGCTCCTGCTGTGCGCCGTTGCGGCACTTGGCTTCGTGCTCGTGTTTGTGCCGTGGTGGGTGCGCAATGCGAACGTCGTACAGGCATTCGTTCCGCTCAGAACCGACACTGTTCTCATAGACGGCGTAGCGCAGTCAGAGGGCTGGGCCGCGCCTGCAGGCCAGCGCACGCTCGCCGAGAAGTCCACTGCTGCCGTAAGGTCGCTCGGGATGCCGTGGGTGCCCCCGTTCGACGTGCTGTGGGAGAACCACTTCCATTTCGACGAATCGCGTGTGGACTTCGGTGAGTATCCCGAGAGCCTGCTCGATCGGTTCCTCACCTGGCGAAGCATCTGGACGTGGTACCAGTCGGCGCTCGCGATGCTTGGTGTCATCGGCGTGGCGCTGCTGGTTCGTCGGTCACCCCGGCTGCTGATCGTGGCATCTGTGCCGGCCTATGCCATCGCGGTCCACTGGGGTACACAGATCAGCGATCGCTACACGTTTCTCGCCATGCCAGCCGTGCTCATTCTCGGAAGCGTCACGGCATACTCTGCGGCGATGAAGCTTCGAGCCCGGTCCCAACCCGCGTCCGGAAAGAAACGCTAGCCGCGAGCGAGCCGGGCACGAGCTGATTCGACGAGCCCTCCGGCCTCGATGATGTCTTTCACGAACGGCGGAAACGGCTGCGCCTGATACGTTGCGCCGGTGGTCTCGTTCGTGATCGCGCCGGAATCGGCATCGACCGTCACGGTGTCTCCGTTGCTGATGCCGTCAACCGCATCCGGTGCCTCCATGATGGGCAGCCCCGTGTTGATGGCGTTGCGGTAGAAGATGCGCGCGAAGCTCTTCGCGATGATCACGCTCACGCCCGCGGCCTTGATCGAAATGGGCGCGTGCTCACGCGACGAGCCGCAGCCGAAGTTCTCTGCCGCCACAAGGATGTCCCCGGGCGCCACAGCCGTGACGAATCCGGCGTCAAGGTCCTCCATGCAGTGCTTGGCCAGTTCCTCGGGCACGCTCGTGTTGAGGTACCGCGCCGGGATGATCACGTCAGTGTCGATGTCGCGACCGTACTTGTGAACTGTGCCGTGGAACTTCACGGGAACCCGCCTCCTGGACCATCCGGAACTCGACTGTATGGGCAGGAATCCTACCACATCGCGTGCCCGGATGCGTCCCACCAGACCAGCTCGGCCGGGGTATCGAGGATGCACGTTGCGGTATGATTGCGGCACGTATACACCGAGAATGCAGCCACCGAGCGACCGAGGAGGCGGACGACCTGAATTCCTCCGC
>CAKMKD010000201.1 GCA_927439865.1 uncultured Coriobacteriia bacterium
GATGGTCGAATCGCTGGATCGTGAAGCAGCGCGACTTGGCGTGACCAGACAGTCCATCATCAAGGTCTGGATTGCCGAGCGCCTTGAGAAGGCCGGGTAGGCGGCGAGACTGTTCGTACCAAAGGCGTTGCGGTACCGTACGTTGTGGGGCACGGGGGCGTGTTTACATTGACTTGTCTGGCTGCGCCCGAGTGTTACAAGGACAGTACATTCATTGTTAGATGGACCAATCCGGGGGGAGCCATGGCAGGCATCGTAGAGAGCTTCAAGCGGGGGTACGAGGGTCGCGATTCGGGACGGTACGCGATCGGGGGCAAGCCGGTCGCCTGCTCGCACTGCGGGGGCGACAAGTTCGACTCGGGTACGGCGCTGCTCAACACGCGTGGGCTGACCTTCCTCGGCATCGACTTCGTCAACCGCGGCGCGAACCTGCTCATCTGCACGGCATGCACGCACGTCGAGTGGTTTCTCGATGAGCCCCAGGCACTGTAGCCGGGCCATCTAACAGGCGCATCCAGCTGACGCGCACGAGGTAGACTTACCTGGACGGCATCGGCGCGCAGCTGATGCGCAAATGCGTTAGGCGGGCCAGCTCCTCGGCACTCCAGCTTGCGTTCTTCTGCGGGCACGGAAGCGTCCACGCGATCCTCGGCGGTCGCAACTCTCCTCGGCTCGGGCTCCTGGCTCTTCGGCGTGCCCACATCCACTGGCACTCGTCGCGGCCCGGCGGTCGGCCCGGAGAAGCGTGCTCCCATCAAGTCGGTGCTTTGGGGCGGCGCGGGAAGACGTCGCCACGCATCCGGGCCCGGTCCGCTCGGGACTCGCGTGGCAGCGACCGCTCGGCGCGTCGGCTCGTCCTCGGCCACGCACGCGGGTCGGATCGTCACGCGTGCTGCGGCGATCTTCCTCGGACGGCTCACCTGTTCGCCCGTCTTTGCGGCAAAGGGATTGGTAAGTGCTCGGTCAGCCAGTCGTCGGGGAGTGCGCGGCGCCGCCTAACAAGCGCATCCAGCAGACGCGCAGAAGCGCTAGACTTGGTGGAAGGCATCGGCGCGCAGCTGATGCGCAAGTGCGTTAGGTGAGATGGGGGAACCGTGGAATCGATTGCACCACTTGCACCCGGCGAGGCGATTGCTCAAAGCGATGCTCGCCAGTTCAGGGTCGTCTCTATCGTGGCACTTGTCGTCAGCGTTCCCTTTGCCTTCTCGCACGTCGTTCTCGGCTTCGCGGCCAACAACGTCGCTGCGATGTTCCGTGACATGGGTGGGACGATTCCCGGTGTGACCCAGTTCATCATGACGCTGGCGCAAATCGGCATCCTGCCCGTGCTTCTCCTCGTCGTCGACGTCGGCGTGTTCTTATTGATGCGCCGGCTGGCAAAGCGGTACTGGATCGGACTCCTCTTCGTGCCGCCGCTCGCGTACCTGGCCATATCGGCCGCTCTCACTCCGCTGCTCTACCTGCCGATGTTCGAGGTCATCACGCTCGTTCAGTAGTCTGCCGCGCGGGGCCGCAGGGATGGGCGTCGCTCCACTCACCTAACAAGCGCATCCAGCTGACGCGCACGAGGTAGACTGACATGGAAGGCATCGGCGCGCAGCTGATGCGCAAATGCGTTAGGTCGAACCGCAGGCGGTTACTGGGGGAGGTGAGGCGTAATCGACGCTGTTCCAGCTTCCACGCTCGTGTGGGCGATCGTCGGCTCGGTCGCGCTCATCGTCCTGAGGCGCCCCCTCGCATGGCGACAAGCCATCAGAGACCGACGGCTTTGGGCGATTCAGGACGACAAGTCGGTTCTGCGAAGCGCCTACACCGTTCTTGGGTGTATTGGTCTGACCGTTTCGGTTGTGCTCCTCGGTCTCAAGTTGATTGCAGGGTGACCTACGATCCGTAGGACCGGCCACGCGTCATCCGGTCGACCTAACAAGCGCATCCAGCTGACGCGCACGAGGTAGACTGACATGGAGGGCATTGGCGCGCAGCTGATGCGCAAATGCGTTAGCCGGACAGGCCGGCGACACAATGGACCCGCGTCCGGATGCCGGGAGGGAAGCCATCAGCGCCACAAGTGAGATCTCGATGCGACTGGCGACCCCTGAGGACGTCGACAACGTTGTCGCGCTTGTGCGTGACTGCATCTCTCATATGCGCTGCCACGACATCCACCAGTGGGACGATCTGTACCCCGACCGTCTCACGATCGAGGTGGACGCACGTGGGTTCGCCTTCATCGCCACTAGCGAGACGGGACTGGTGGGATACGTCGCTCTCGGCGCGTCCCAGGATCCTGAGTACGCTGAGGTTCCCTGGCAGTTCACCGCAGGTCCGACCGTGGTGATTCATCGACTGATGGTCAGTCCTGCGTATCAAGGCCGCGGCCTCGCAAAGGCACTCATGGGCCTAGCTGAGAGTCATGCGCTGACCTCGGGATACCGTACCGTTCGGCTCGATGCGTTCGTCGGAAATCCTGCGGCACTGCATCTCTATGAGCGGCTTGGGTATCGCGAAGCCGGTGCGATTCAACTCCGCACCGGCGAGTTTCGTTGCTTCGAGAGGGAGCTTGCATCAGCCGGCTAACAAGCGCATCAACACGACGCGCAGAAGCGCGTCGCCGCTTCGCGGCGTAAGCTATTGGCGCGCGCGTTATGCGCAACACGTTAGAAAGGCACGGGGGGCGATTACGCTGGTAGTGTTGCGCTGTACCCGCAAGCTGCTCGACCGAGTCGGCCCGCCGCTCGAGTCCCCGCCATCGTCCTCATCGCGGCTCGGCGACTGGTACGCTAAGCCGTTCCAGATTGGCCGCAAGCGTCTCATCCTGCTCATGAGCGGAACATCCCGGCTGCCGGTAGTGATGCTGGGCCGTGACGTTGCCAATCTCGGCCGCGACTTCCCCGACGCGCTCGGCGCCGTCCTGTTGGCGCTCGGTGTCCCGGAAATCACGGTCGCCGCGGAGGTGGAGCTCTCGCGGGAGTTCGTCTATGCGGCCACCGATAGCCGCTCCATGCTCGGCTCGCTCAACGACTTCGCCTCGATGGCGCAGCACCGGTCGCGCGATTTCGTGGAGATCGACATCGTTGGGCTGTCTGTCGAACTGAGCGGCACGCCGATCGTGGCGATGAACTTCGGCTTCCCGCGGGCCGTTACACTCGGGCTGTTGGCTACTTCGGGATAGACCGTGCTTTCTAACAAGCGCATCCAGCTGACGCGCACGAGGTAGACTGATCTGGAAGGCATTGGCGCGCAGCTGATGCGCAAATGCGTTAGGCATGGCGGAGGGATGGGTTGCGATTGAGCGGTCGCTCAAGCGAAGTGGTTCAAGACGCCGCCATAGTCGCGGTCTTCTGCGCCGCGTTCACCCTTGGGCTCGGGGCAACGGTTACGGCGACGACATTCGTTTTCGGTATGCCTGAACTAGCCCTTCTCGTCTCGTCCGTGGCCGTTGTCCTTGGGTCTCTGGTCGCGCCGTACTTGGCGCTCAGGGCACAGGTACGGTCTGACACTCGGGTCCGACGGTACGTGGCTTGTGTGACCGGGGGCGTCATCGGCATTGCGCTGACGATCGTCCTGACGAGTCTGTTCGAACTAGCGTCTCTTGGCGAGTTGGACATCCTGCTCTTCGAAGGGGCGATTTGGATGGTCTTCATCACGGCCATCGTTGCGACACTGTACTTCGGGCTGCGCCGGATGCGGCCACCAGCACTTGCGGGCGTCTGGACGGTTGCGCTTCTGCTGGTCTTGGGTCTAGGTGCCCTTTCGCACGCCTACATGGCTGACATGGAGGCTCGCACGCTAGACGGCGTGACGCGGGACGCAATTGGACGCGAGATCCTCTTCGGCCCTAACGGCGTCCAAATGTCGATGACCTACATTCTCTTCGTCGGATTCCCTCTCGGCGCAGGAATGGGACATGCGATTGCGGTGAAGACCGGATCCCGGCCGCATGTCTGACTTCAAGTTTGAAACGCAACACCCCCGCTGATACGGACGCTCGCGCCTAGATG
>CAKMKD010000202.1 GCA_927439865.1 uncultured Coriobacteriia bacterium
AGGTAGCCGCCGTTGGGGTCGGCCACCGAGAGAACCTGGGCGCGCCACCCCGCCACGCCAAGCGCCTGGCCGACGAGATCGAAGTTCCCAAGGTGCACGCCAACGACCACATGCGGGCCTTCGGCCGTTTCCGAGAGGAACCGCTCGAAGTCGTCATTGACGGCCACCCGGCTGAGGAGCGCTTTCGGGTCTTTGGGCAGGTGATAGATGTCGTAGAGCGCACGGCCGCTCATCTCGAGGGTCTCTCGGACAGCTTCATCGAGCGCGGCGCCGGAAAGAGTCCGACCCGAGGCCATCCACTGGTTCGTGCGGAGCGCGCGCACCATGGGCGACGCAGCGTCCGCCGCGATCCGTTTCGCGCCCGTGCGCGCGAGACGGTACCCGAGCGCCGGTGGCATCGCACGGCTTACGGCAAGGGCGAGGCCGATACCGGCTCTGCTGTTGGAGAACGACTGGAAGTCCACGCGCGGGGCCGACCTCCCTCCCGGTCAGACAACCGCACAAGTGTAGCAGTCCCGCTTGCCCCGTCGGCACCTCGTTCTGCTACGCTCGTCACACCAGCGCACTGACCACGGGGAGGCGAACGCGGGCACCATGGCGGATACAGAAGGACGCTCAACGACCGCACCTGCAGCATCCGCGCCCGAAATCGTCGAAATTCCGCTGGGCGACCCGCGGATGAAGGAGTTCGTCGCCTTCCACTGGAGCCACTACAAAGGCGACCCGCACTGGGTGCCGCAGCTCGACGCGGATCTTCTCGGCAACAAGCTCCTCGGTATGACAGGGCTGCTCACACCCGGTCATCCGTACCACCAGACAGCCGAGGCGACCCATTTCATGGCATTTCGCGACGGCACGCCGGTGGGACGCATCTCGGCGGTTGTGAATCGGCGCATCGACGAGTACTGGGGCGGAAAGTTCGGCTTCTTCGGCTTCTTCGAGGTCATCGACGAGTACGCCGTGGCCGAGAAGCTCCTCGATGCCGCGCGCGACTGGTGCACAGCGCACGGTGCGAGCGTGCTCCGCGGGCCGGGCGAGTACTCGAACATGACCCACGAGCGGCAGGCATGCCTGATCGAGGGCTTCGATCAAGACGTCTTCGTTGAGCACACGTACAACCCGCCGTACTATCGCGAGTACATCGAGCGGTACGGGTTCGAGAAGGCCAAAGACTACGTCGCGTATCTGATCGACCTCACGAAGCCGGCGAACGAACTGCTTACACGGGTGGCCGGACTCATGCGCAAGCGAGGCGGGATCACCACACGCTGCGTTGTGATGAAGAACCTTGCCGCCGAGGTACGGCTCATCCTCGACATCTACAACCAGGCGTGGGCCGAGAACTGGGGCTTCCTGCCCATCGTGGACTGGGAGGCCGACGTTCTCGTCGAGGCGCTCAAGATGATCATCGACCCGGAGCTCATCCGGTTCGCGTACCACGATGGCGTGCCGATCGCGGTTCTCGGCTGTTTCCCCGACCCGAACACCGCGCTGCGTCCGCGGTGGAAGTGGTATGGCGACTCGGATTACGTGCGCATCGCCCGGCTGCTGACGGCGCGCAAACCAATCCCCCGGGTGCGACTGATGTTCTTCGGCGTGTTGCCCAAGTACCGGGGGCTGGGTACCGACGCGCTCCTCTTCGACGAAGTGCTCACGTACTCCCAGAAGACCGGCTACAAGCTCTGCGACGCGTCCCTTCTGCTCGAGAACAACGACCTCGTCATCAGGGCATCGGAGTTCATGGGCGGCTATGAGTACAAGAAGTGGCGCATCTGGGACCTGCCGCTCTAAGCTTGTGGGTATGCACGAAGGACGACCTTTGAGATGGAGCATCGATGGAGAGCGCTGAAGCTGTTGTCCTGAGCGTAGATGACGATCGCGATATCCTCGAGATCGTGCGTCTCACGCTCGGCACCGCCGGGTTCGAGGTTCTCACCGCCGAGAACGGCCCCGACGCTCTTCGGCTCGCACTCAAGAACCGGCCGGCGCTCGTGCTGCTCGACGCGATGATGCCAGGGATGGATGGCTATGCCGTCGCTTCCGAGATGCAGTCGATGTCCGATCTGCAGGAGATCCCGATCGTCTTTCTCACCGCACTCTCTGGCGAGCAGGACCGGCAAAGCGCATTCGCTGCCGGCGCGGTGGACTATGTCACCAAGCCGTTCACAGGCGAGACTCTCATCGAGACCGTGCGCAAGCACATCGATACCGGCCGCCGGTTCGCGACCATCGGCGCGCGCCGCACCGGCTGGTCCGAGCGCGTCACCGCCGAGGACTTCGAGCGGTTCCGTCAGTCGCTTCTCGCTGCGCTCGGCGAGCGGGCTGCCTCTCAGATCGCACGCATCGTCCCTGCCACCGTGTACTCGCTCGCCGATGTCGTGAGCGGCGCCGAGGAGCGCATCGCCGAGCTCGTGGCGCGCTACTTCGGCGTCGGGTATCTGGCGCGCATCTCACCGCGCGAGATCCGGCTCGGCGTGTTGCCGGCTCAGTTCTGCAAGACGAACCTCGTCGTGCCCATCAACAACCAGGCGATCGGCGATGCTTACGTAGTCGCGAACCCCTTCAACTGGGAGCTCATCGAGACGCTCGAGCGTGCTTCGGGAACCGATGCGTACACACTGCTGGTTGCGTCGCCAATGGCGATTCGCGACTACGTAAGCATCGCCGATCGCCTGGTTGTTGATGGGCACGACGAGGTTC
>CAKMKD010000203.1 GCA_927439865.1 uncultured Coriobacteriia bacterium
GGACCCTGAAAACGGGGGCTTTGACCTGCGGTGCCGCATGCCCAACATGGTCCGTCACCAGGTGGGAAAGCCCTTCGGACAGCATGCCGGGACCAGCCGGGAACGTCAGGCCCCGAACGTGTGCACTGGGGGGTGGGGGCGGCTAGGGCTTCGCCTTGCGGCGAGCCTCGACATGAGCCCGCTCCGCGTCGGTCAGCCCGTCCCAGATTGCCCGCAACCACTTCTCGTCCGAACCGATTTCGCCGTCGGGGCGACCGTTGACTGGGGCGTAGTGAACCAAGTTCATCACGTCGGCCAAGTGCTGGGCGTACTTCTTCGTCGTGCACGAGGTGGTCTGCCGTCCACCGAGGTACTCGTGACGCCACTGTCGCACGCCCACCTTGACGACGTAGACGAAGAAATGCGGAGCCTCGGGCTCTGATGCCATGCTGGACGCCGCAGAGGACGAGGGGGCTGTCCTCCGTGCACCGCGTGCGAAGGTCCTCTTCACGGGGAGTCCTCCTGTCCTCTACGGGCTCGGTGTTCGGTCGTCGAGCGGTCGCCCGTCGTCATCGAACACGTAGATTCGAAGCCCGAGGTTCTTGCCTTGGTAGCCGCCGAGGATGGCGGTGACGATACCCTGCTGCACGCACAGGTCACCCGAGACAATGCCGTCGTAGACGTACGCTGCGAGTCCCGTCTTGGACGGCAGGTGCCCGATGTGGTTCCCGTTGTGGTGCACCTCGACCGCCTTGTCGTCGTAGGCGTTGAAGGTCGTCGGGAGCACCTGGACTTCATCGCCAAGCCGAACTCCCTTGAGGTGCTGCTGCCGTCCCCCGAACGTCGTGCCGACGACCATGACGTCGTTGATGCCGCCGCTGGGGACCGAAACGGTCGTGCCGTTCGCCCACTCGAACTTCCTCATCTCCACTCCACCTCCACGAAGTCCTTGCACTGGTCGCACTCGTAGGCAACCTCGCCCGAGTCGAGGGTCCACTCCCATGTCACGCCGTGCCCAGGCCGCTTGCAGTACGGGCGGGGCTTCGGCGGAGGCTGGGTACTCTGCTGTTGCGTGGCTGCAGCAGCCTGGGTAGCCGACGGTGTCGACTGTGCCTTCACGCTCGCCGCGGGGATGAACAGGGTGAACCCGCCGACTGTCGGAGCCAGGTAGGTCGCTCCACGGATTTCCCGTCCCGCCAGCAGCCCCTGGTGCTCGGGTGCGATGGGCACCTTGATGCGGAGCCCGTGAACGGTGAGGATGCTCAGCCGGCCGTTCGCCTTGACCTTCACGCAGCGGATTCCCAGCACCGCACTGTCCCGAACGCCCTGTCGCATGCCCGTCGCAACCTCGACCGCAACGGACTTGGCGACGCCCTCGGCAAGGTCGGGCGGGAGCGTCTTCAGGGTCTCGCCTGCCAAGCCCATGACGCGGGCCTGACTGGTCGCCCGTCGCTTCTTGGCGATGGGGAACGCCTTCTGGGCGGCGGTCCGAACGGCCATTCGGGTCTGTTCGAGCCAGTCGGTCTGACCATCGCTCGGATACAGCGTCACGTGGATGTCGGGCACGGTTACCTCCCTTCAGGCCGAGCCTCGGAGGGCTTCGGCAGGTGCTTCACCTTGCGAACGCCCCGGCAACGCCTGCAGTAGAAGAAGGGGTCGAAGTTCCGTGTTCTGACGGCGATGTCGGTCGAGCCGCACACGACGCATGCGACACGTAGTGGGTCTCCCCAGGGGCTGCCGTCGCTCAGCGGTCTCCGTCCCGCCTTCATCGGTGACCCCGCTTCCGCTTGCCGTGCGTCTTGGCGGGACGCTTCGTGGGCTTGTCCCGCTTGCGGAACCCGCCGCCCAGCAGACTTGCAGCCGCGGTGAGCGTCTTGAGCGACGCGACGCCCCGCTCGTTAGCCGAGCCGCTCCGCGGCATCAACAGGACCAACTGACGTCCGTCGGCCACCTTGGGCGAAACCACCACTCGCTCCTCGTCCATGCGGGCACTGCTGAGCCCTGACAGGATGAGGCGGTCCATGATGGTGTCCGCTACACGGTCGCGAACCAGGAGCCCGCGAGCGCGTGCGGCATCGTCGGCGTCCATCAGCCCCGTGTGCACGGGATGAGATACGAGCAGGTCGACTATTTCGTCTGTCGAGATGGCGTTCACTCCGCCTTCTCTGAGGAGTTGCTCAAGCGACTCGCAACATGAGGCCAAGTACGACACGGAGTAGAACGCCGGGAGTGGTTCCCCGTGGCCGGCGTCTTCAAGGCGGTAGTCCGCACCCGTCCTCAGGTTCTCGACCTTCACCCACATCGAGCAGGGCACTTCCGAGCCGCAGAGTCGCCACGTGTCCGTGACGTCCGGACCTCCGGAGAGTTTCGCCAGGGTCGACTTCCACTGCGGGTCGATTCCGTGAGCGTCCGCCCACGGCTCCCACGCGAACACCTCAGCGTCCGGGATGTCCACGGTGAAGCGGACGGCTTCCTTGTCGGTCATCGAGCATTGGGTGTTGAGCCCATGCTTCCCGCTCGGCTCGGGGTCGGTTGTGGTCCACAACACTCGCGGACCCTTGTAGTAGTCGTGCTCATCAAGATTCGCTCCAGTGGTGCGGAGGACGCCGTACGCCATGATGGATGGCATGTGCATCTCGGAAGTGAAGTGGTACAGCCTCATGGCTGCTCCTTTCGTCTCGCCGCGACATGTGGCGGCGGCTGCCGGATACTGAAACCAACTCCGTTGTCGGATGAAGGCTTGGACACATGGGACTCAGGACCAGGGGCACCATCGGCGAGTACCGGACGACCTCGGCGGCAGGGGAAGCGGCTGCCCTCCGGGCGTGCCAGGAACGGGTGCTCCGCCTGCTTGTCGAAGAGGGCGGCAACGAGGCGGCGAGGCGGCTGCCGGACGAGACGTCAACCGAGTGGACGCCTGATGCCCTGAGGGTTGTCGGCTGTGTCTTGGGCGGACCGACCCTTGCGAGCGACCCGCTCCTCTCTGCGTTCGGCGAGGAACTGGCCATGGCGGCCAACGCCGTGGCTATTCGGTGGTGCAGAGGACCGCTGTTGTCAGAACGTAGATGTGAGGATGTTCAAGTGCAGACCCCGCGGGGTTTGCTCATCAACAGGGGAAGCGGTTGCCCCCTGGCCGGCGAGTGCGTGGCTGGCGGCACCCTTCGCCCCTGAGCCACGCACTCGGTTCATCACGCTACTTCGTCTAGGTCGTGGGGTCTTCGCAGTCGGGGCACTGGGCTGCTGCCGCCAGCAACTCGCCGTGCATCGCTGAGTACAGGCAGAGATACAGAGTCCTGTCGTCGACGACGCCGCCGTCGGACGAGGTGACCTCCATCATGGGTCGCCCGTCGTCATCGAAAGCCACGCACGCAAGAAAGGCGTACGGGCGTTCCCGTTCTGCTTCCCAGGCGGTGAACCTGAGCCTGTATCCGTGGAGGACTTCGCCTCCGATTGCGACCGGCTCCAACTTGCAGAAGAATGACATCTTCAAGATGAACTCGCTGACGAGGATGCCGAGGTGCCCTCGGCTCCGACCCTTCCCTTCGCCAAGTGGCGATGCGAGCGACATCGAACGCTCGATGACCTCGTCGACCGTCGGCAGGTTCGACGCCGTGCCCTCTCGCCTCCAGTCGGCGAGTTGCCTGTAGTACTCCTCGGGCGGGTCGATGTAGAAGCCCTCCATGATGATGTCGTCGAACGAGTCAGCCCCTGGCATTGCGGTGGCTCCTCGGGCGTCGAAGACCGTGCGTTGCCAGCCATTCCACCTCGGCAGCCGTGACGTACCAGTGGTGGCGGATGTGGCGGGCGGTCTTCAGCCTTCCGTGACGAGCCATCTTGTAGATGTTCGTGTACGTGGTGCCGAGCCGCCTTGCCGCCTCGTAGAAGGACAGGTGGGTGACGCCGTGGTGCGAGCGGACTGGCGATATCGCCAGGTCGTACCACTCGTCCCCCCTAGCCCAAGCGGGGCAGCGGCGGGGAGGTGACGCAACGGGGCTGCACGAGTGCACCCTGTCGACCTCGGAGGTTCGGATGAGCCACTTGCCGTTCTTGCACACGGGCGAGCGGTAGATGCCCTTGAGGATTTCCGCAACGACCGTCGACTCGGACTTGCCGGTCCTTGCGGCTACATCGGCTGCCTCAAGCCAGCCCTTCATGCTTTCGCTCATTGCCCTTATCCCTTCCGTAACAAAGTGGGGAGTTCCTGTGCGAGCCGACGCTCGGCGTGCTGCGGCGGCTGATGTTCTTCACCAGATGTTGTATGCGGTTGTCAAGGTACTTCCAAACTTCTCGTGGCAAGAGAATAACACTGGCGAATCAGCAAAGTCAATACTCTCGTGCAAACACTTGCGATTGAGTTGACAAGGGACACAGAACAACGTACTTTCATATAGTCAAAAGAGCGACGCCCAGTGGGCATGAACGAGGAGGACGAAAGTGGAGGAAGACAAGCGTTGGACGCTTGAGAAGCCGGCAGCATCCCGCCCAATCACCCGCAAGCGGAGCAGCCTCTACGCGGACGTCATTCGCGACTTCCTGGCAGCCCCGGCCGACGACATGCCCGAAGCCGCAGTCGTCCTCAAGCAAGAGGGTGTCCCGCTTGAGGAGCAGAAGACCTCGAAGGCCATCTTCTCGGGGCTCTACAAAGCCGCCAAGGCGGTAACGTTCCAGTACGAGGACGGCAGCCCGATGCTTCGTGTGGAACTCAGGAGAGGCGAGCCGGTCCTGGTCAGGCTGTCTAAGCCGTGAACACGCCCGAGCATCTGCTCGCCGGCTTCGCCGAATACCGGACCGCCCGGCTTGCGTTTCTGGAGACCCTCGGGCTCGGGCACAGCAACCGCGACCCCATCGCCGAGTTCGCCGAGCACCTCGTGTGCTCCGTCCTCGGCGGCACCCTCGCGGGCTGCAGGACGCAGAAGGGCTGGGACGTCGAGACGACGGACCGCGTTCGCGTCCAGGTGAAGTACGTCGCCGACCCCGAACGGGGGATGGTTGGCAACTGGCACAACATCGTCATCGCGGACGAAGCCGACGAGTTCGCCCTCGTCGTCCTCGAACGGCTCGTGCCCAAGGCGATACACGTGTTCACGAGGGAATCGCTCGCTGGATGCTACGACGCCCTGGAGAAGACCCACGCTAGCCGCGGCACCCAGTTGAACTTCACTGGAGCGGTCCACGACCGCATCATGGCCGACCCCGCTACCTTCGAGCGGCTGGGCGTGCGTACGTTCGTCCTGAGCGGACATGGGTTCCTTGCCGACGTCGAGACGCCGACGGCGATGGGCACAGAAGCCTAAGTTCTCCACACGCCGACCGACGTTGGACCCCGGGGGCGGGCGAGTGCCCAGAAGTGGCGTCGGGCGGGATTCCGCTGGGGGACGTCGCGGGGGCGATGCGGCACTTTCCCCCGACCCTGTCATCGCCTGTTCTGTGTCTCAGCCATCAGGACGAGACTAAGGTCTCGTCTCCTGATGGCACCAGAAGAGAAGACAGAACAGAGACAGAACCCCATAGCGTCACACGCGTGTGACGCACGCCCGCGACGCACGCGTGCGTAGGGATGGTCCGCAAGGAGGTCCTTACTTCAGTCTGGGTGACCCCGCCTGTCAAGACCACACGCCCTCGCCTGCGGCGGTTATCGAATCTCCCGGAGGCTCATCGTCACGGGGTCCAGTTCCAGCACCCTCACTCCGCCGAGAAGGTGTCTGTTCGTGCGGTGGTAGTAGTCCGCGAGCGTCTCGGTTCTCCGTGGGTGCTCGTCCTTCCGCAGGACGACGAACCGTTCGGTTCCCGCGGGCAAGTGCGACAGATAGAACACGGCCTCGTTCACGAACCCCATCTTCGCGGAGGGGATGTTGCCCGTCTCCGTCCACGAGTAGCACTTACACTCGGCGACGAACCGCCCGTCGTGACTGACAAGGTCGAACTTGTGGTGCTTCGGAGGGTCGCCGATGGGGGTCGGGACCTCGATGTGGAACGGCACTCCGAGCCACGCCGCCATGGCGTCGGCCGCCTGGTGCTCGAAGGTGCGTCCCTTTGCCGGGTTCTCGCTGTTGTCCCAAGGCATCAGGGCACCATCTCCCGCAGGCGGTCGAGCAGCCGCACCATCGCGAGGGTGTCCATGCCGCAGTACTCGACGAGGTCGGCGAACGTACGTTCCGCCACCTCGCGGTCGACGAGTCCCCGTACCGCCTTCACGTACCTGATGCTCGCGGTCTGCCCGTCGCGAATGCCGAGGTCCGAGTAAGACATGTCAGGGCACCACGCGGGCAGGACATACTTGATGCTCGTTCGCCCGCACGCAGAGGGGTGCTTCGTGTTCCGCTTGATGACGGGCTCAAGGTCAACCTGGCGAGCCTTGACCGCGGCGATACGGTCGGCGAGGTCGGGCAGGGCTTCAGCCAGCCCCGTGAGGATGCGGGTCTCGTACGCCGTGTAGTGAGTGACGGAGCCCCGCGTGCCGAGTGCGTCGAGCATCCTCTCGGCGAGCGGGCGGCGGGGGTCCGTGCCGTCGACGTGCAGGTACTCGCGATGCTCGTGCGTGCCGTCCTCGCGGTGCACGTGGATTGAGTACTGGAACGGCACCACGCCGTACGGGGTCGTGTCCGCCCACAGCGGCAGGGCAGGGTTCACCGTCTCGAAGTCCAGGTGGTACACCGGCCACTCCAACGCCGACAGGTCCGCCGCGAGTCCCGCAGCGTCCACGTACGGCTCGCCTGACTTCACGACCACGACCGTCTCGGTCTGGTTGCCGCTCAGGGCGAACCCGTCGGGCACGTCGAGGATGCACGTGACGCCGATGTCCATGAGGGCGTGAAGGCTCTTCTCGCTGAGCCTCGGGATGTCCGTGATGGGGTACTGGGCGGGCATGAACGCGTGGCACCGCCCAATGAAGGCACAATCGCACGGGTTGCGGCAGCGGGTGCCGACGCGGACTTCGGGCTCGGGGCCCTCCAGCATCGAGCGGAACCGCTTGAGCGTGGCGGGCACGGACGACATAAACGCCCTCGCGTCCGCCGTGACGTTCTCGACGGCGAACAGGCGGGACAAGTCGTAGTCGCCGCCTTCGTACGCGTAAGACGTGTCGAGGTGCACGACGTGCGAGCGGCGGACGGGCAATCCCGCCCCCTCGACGACGTAGGTCTGAACGGCGGCGTCCGTGACGTGCTCGGGCTTCAGCGAACCCGTGGACTTCACCTCGAAGAGGTCCCACTGGCCGCGGTCGACGGCGACGAGAGCGTCCACACGAACGAGGACTCCGTCGAAGATGAACGCGGGCTCGTAGAGTGCGGTCACGCCCTCCGACAGGAGGCGGGCGGTCGTCGCGACGGCTTCCTCGGAGTGCAGGTGGTCCTCGGTGACCTCGACGCCGCCCGGGAACAGACCTTGGGCGAGCCGGCCCACCTCGGTCCCCTGGTCAAACGTCCACTGCAGCGACTCGCTGACGGGGTCGGCGGACTCGGGCTCGTGCACGGAAAGCCACAGTGCCCGCTCGCACTGCAGTCCCTTCTGGAACCTGGATTTCGATAGCCTCTTCCCCATGGCTCCAAGGGTAGCACTGGGGTCCGACATCAACTCGGTGGAGCCGCGTCTCGCGAACGAATCCGCGGCCGTCCCGACCCCCGGAAGGAGGTGAGCCGGTGCATCACCCCCGACGTCGCCTCCTGTCGCCTCCGCGATGTCGCCCCCTGTCGCCCGTCGTCGTCGGCTGTCGTCGACTGTCGTCAGTCGCGGAAGGACGCCCATTTACGCCTACGAAGAGATGGTCTGTGGGTTGTGGACTGGATTTTGGGCGGGAGCGCGCTATACCTCTGGACGAGGCGAGAGGGAGGTTTGCTGTGGCGACGAACATGTTGACCCAGGACGAGGCAGCGGAGGCGATGGGCGTTTCGAAGAGGACGGTCCAGCGGTGGCAGAAAGCGGGGATTCTGCCTGTGTGCCATCTGCCTGGATGGATTGTCCGCATTCACCCTTCGAGCGTTCGGAGACTGGTCGAGGAAGGCTATGGGAAGCGGTGTTGATGGAATCGCCTGTATGTCCGGGTGACTGGGTGCTATTGGTCTGATTCAGTCTGTCGTCTCGTCGCCCTTGGCCCAACCGACCCTGCCCTTAGTCGAGCCTACCAGCGAGCCATGCGACGAGCAGAGGCACGGCGACGGCAGCGACGAGCCCGAGGACGGGTCCAAACGCATCTACCATCAGCCCTGCCGCGAATGTGTAGAGGAAGGTCAACGCCACGGCTCCGCCGCAGCCGAGCATGTAACTGTAGGTGCGACGGTAGCCCGCTACCGCGAACGCCGGGAACGCAATGAAGAGCACGACGAAGATGAGGACGTTCTGCACTGTGCCGCTACCTCCAGCCCGCCGACGGCGGCTCGCCTACTGGTATGGAAAGAGCACCCGCTTGTAGGACCTGCACGCGTCGATGAGCGGACACATCCAGCCGGGTCCACCCCAGCAGCACTGCTCCGGTCCAGCCAGCCCGCAGCGAAACTCGGGGGCAAGCAGTTGCAGGGCGAAGGCGGCGGACCCGATGCTCGCATGCCCGTACAGGTACCGCAGGTACTCGGGCGTCACGGCGTGCCCGACGACCCTGGACACCACGTGGGCCATCGCACTCGATAGGGGCACCTGCTGGCTCGTCCACGTGCACCACGTCGGCTGCCAGTCGACGTTGTACGTGGCTCCGACCAGCCAGCCCCACATGGTCAACCCGGCCGGTTCCCGCCCGACTCGGTGGTTGTTCAGCCAGAGTCCCTTGAGGCTCCCTTCGGTCGCCGCCGCTAGGACGGGCGAGCCGAGACGCCAGGACGGGTCGAACCTCCATGTATTCGCCTCAAGCGTGATGCCAACCGCTGCATCCGTGTCGACACCGACGCTCGCGGCCGCACGCAGAACACCGTCGACCTCGCTGAGGTCCAGGCTGGCGAAGTCCGCCATCGTGTTGAGCCGCGAGTAGTCCAGTCAACCAGTTGGCTGGCGACGCTGCAGGTACGCGATGGCGTCAGCGACCTGAACGGCGAGGTGGAGGGGAACCTCGTTGTCGGGCGGCAACTCGCTCCTAGTGCGTCCGTCCCACCACTCCCGTAGCGGGGCAAACCGAGCGAACTCATCATCCGTCGGTAGCCCAAACGCCTGCACGCCGACCGCTTTCGCAACCCCCGCTGTACCGCGAGCGAAGCGACGAGCATTGCCTGACATGGACCCCACCTCCGACAAGCCAGCATGTCGGCCTAGCGGCGTCACGTCGAGGGCCGCCCGTCCGCATCGTCGTCGAGACACGGCGTGCGAGGCTCGTGTGAAACCGCGAGGCGACCAGCCAAAACGCTACACATAGAATTGTTTGGCTTGCACCGACATGCGTCCGAACTGGCCTTCTGCGATACTCGGACGCAGGGGCAACGCTTGAGGGGAGACCGATGGGAATGCTTGACGCGGCGGCGGCAGTGCTCGCGAAGGCCGGCGAGCCGCTGCACTATGCGACCATCACCCAGCGGGCCATCGCGGGCGGGCTCGTCGTCACGAGCGGCAAGACTCCCGAGGCGACAATGAATGCCCAGTTGGCTGTCGACATCAAGCACCGCGGTGCCAACTCTCGCTTCATCCGAACGGCTCCTGGTCTATACGCCTTGCGAGAGTCCGGGCTGCCCGAGTTCGAGGGCAAGCCGCATCCGGGTCGCCCGGCGAGCCGAATGTCGTTCACGGATGCCGCCGAGCACATCCTCATGACCAGCGGCTCCAAGCAGCCGCTCCACTATCGCGACGTCTGGGACCGCATCAAGGCCGCAGGACTCGTCGACAGCGAGGGCAGGACGCCAGAAGCGACGTTGTACTCCCAGGTGCTGACGGAGATAACCCGTCGTCAGCGGCGGGGCGAGACCCCCAGATTCGTGAAGCACGGCCGCGGCTTTATCGGACTTACGAAGTGGCGTGCAACCGGCCTGGAGTTCCAGATAGAGCGGCACAACGCCGACGTGCACGCCGCCCTTCTGAAGCGGGTCAGCAGGGTATCGCCCGAGGAGTTCGAGGCTCTTGTGGAACGCCTTCTCGTCGCGATGGGGTTCGAGGATACCGAGGTCACGAGGCTGTCCGGCGACAAGGGCATCGACGTACGAGGCACCCTGGTCATCGGCGACGTCGTCCGCATTCGCATGGCGGTCCAGGCGAAGCGATGGAACTCGCAGAACGTCCGCTCTGATGTGGTCCAGCAGGTCCGCGGAAGCCTCGGGACACACGAACACGGACTCATCGTCACGACCAGCAACTTCTCGGCGGGAGCCTATACAGAGGCATTGCGTCCCGACGCGACTCCCGTTGCCCTCATGAACGGCAAGCAGTTCGCGGCCCTGCTGGTCGAGCACGACATCGGCGTAAGCAAGACGTCCATCGACCTCTTGGAGATAGCCGAAGAGGTCGAAGACGAGGGCCCATAGGACAATCAAACGCCGGGCACGCTGGCCCACGGCCCGCGAATCGGCGTCCGATTCTCCGCGTCAACGAGAGGTGCAACATGCCGAACGTTTTCCTTGTCCACAGCGACGAGAGCGTCTCTCCCATGGGGTCCGCGGACTTCGAGGATGAGGATACGCTGCAGAGGCTGCTGGCGAAGTGCCCGGACCTCCTGCCCGGGGAACTCATCAACCCCGAGGACCCGCGACGCTGGCTCCTGGTCGCTAGGGAACTCGGCATCCCGGCCGAGGACGGCGGCGGCGACAACTTCAGCCTCGACCACCTGATGCTCGACCAAGACGGTGTACCCACGCTCGTCGAGGTGAAGCGGGCGACCGACACCCGCATACGCCGGGAAGTCGTCGCCCAGATGCTCGACTACGCCGCCAACGCCACCACCTACTCGTCCGTCGAGGCGATACGCGGGCACATGGCCCGCTTCTACAACACGGACGAGGCGGGTGTCGACGAGAAGGTCGCGGAGTTCCTGCATAATCCCGAACTCGTCGACTCGTACTGGCAAGCGGTCAAGACCAACCTGGCCGCAGCACGAATCAGGCTCGTGTTCGTCGCCGACGTGATTCCCGCCCGACTTCTGAGAATCGTCGAGTTCCTCAACGCCCACACGGACCCCATCGAGATACTCGCAATCGAGGTCAGGCAGTACCAGGACGACGAAGGGCGGAGAATGCTCGTTCCTCGCGTGCTGGGGCAGACCACGGAGTCCGTCGACCGCAAGAGTGCGACCAGGGGAAAACGGCAGTGGGACGAAGCCTCCTTCCGTGCCGCGTTCGCCGGCAAGGAATACGAGACGGCCGGCCTCGAGGTCGTGGACCGCTTCATCGCCTGGGCGAAGGACAACGATTTCGTGGTCTGGTACGGGTCTGGCCTGAAGGACGGCTCGTTGCAGGTGGGACGCTACGTTGGCGACCTGCCCTACGTTGCGTTCGTCGTCTACACGACGGGCTGGCTGGAGACCCAGTTCCAGTACCTCTCGCGGAGACCGCCGTTCACGGACATGGCACTCCGCCGCGAATACGCAGACCGGCTCGCTGCCATCGACGGGGTCACCATCAAGATGGACGACGACACCCTGACGAACCGGCGTCCCAGCATCCCGCTGACCGTCTTCGCGGACGAAGGTCGCCTTGACCAACTTGTCGGCGTGCTCGACTGGTTCGCGGGAGTCCTGAAGCCCTAACCCTCTAGCCCCTTCGCGGTCACGGCTTCTGGACGACGTCGGACGAGCCAGACCGTCATCTCCAGCAAGCGAACCCGAGTGAGGACCGGCAATCCGTCGTCGGCTTCTTTGAGCAATGCCGTCAGTCTCCGCAACGCACTCTGGTTGCCCTTATCGACCAGGTCATCGTGGAACGAGCCGAACACGACGTCGCATACCTGCGTTGCGGAGGGGTACATGTTCGTGAGGCCGCTCGGGCGGTAGAATCCCCACACCTCGCGGTCGACCACGGGGATGAGCCCGGGCCGTTTCTTGTGGAGGAGTTTGGTGGCGACCGCCGCCTTGACCCACGGCGTGCTCATTGCTCGCTTCATCAATGCGAGCACCGTCGGCTGGTACAACTCCGCCGCTTGCTCGTCTTCGAGCGACCAGGTGGGCTTGACCTCGGCGAGCAGAGCGTCAATCGCCTGCCAGTTCGTGCTGCTCTCGCCCGGGGGAGTCGCAATCACGCGGTCGTATGGGTCTGCCGCCTGCCACGGAGCCTGCAAGAGGGCCGGCAGGGCCCAGTCCTGCGGGTGGATATGGTCGTCTTGCGACGTCTCGGCAGCGTCGTAGAACCGCACGAAAACTGCACTTCTCTGCGATGTGCCGAGCGAGGACGTCCACCCGCACCATCGTCTTGTCGCCATTGGCTGCAGTCAGGACGATGGCGGCTTCGCAGGCCACGCTACGCCCCGTTCAACTTCGCGGCGACTTCCTCGAACTGGTCGAGGGCGGCCCGCAGGTTCTCGACTATCTCCGCGGCGATGACGGCCGGCTCGGGAAGGTTCTCGATGTCGTCCAGGCTCTCGTCCTTCAGCCACGTGATGTCGAGGTTCACCTTGTCCCTGGCGACGATGTCGTCGTAACCGAACCGCTTGAATCGCTCCGTCTCCGCTCTCTGGTGGCGATTCTCGGGGTTGTAGCACGCGACGAAGTCAGCGAGGTCCTCACTGCGAAGCGGAGTCTTCTTCAGCGAGAAGTGCATGTTCGTTCGGAGGTCGTAGACCCAGACCTCCGTGGTCCACGGGGAGTCCTGGGGCGGCTTGCGGTCGAAGAAGACCACGTTCGCCTTCACGCCCGAGGCGTAGAAGATGCCCGTCGGCAATCGCAGAATTGTGTGCACGTCGCACTCGTCTAGCAGGCGGCGGCGGATGGTCTCTCCAGCCCCGCCCTCGAAGAGCACGTTATCCGGCAGTACAACCGCCGCACGGCCTGTGACCTTGAGAATCGAGCGGATGTGCTGTACGAAGTTGAGTTGTTTGTTGCTCGTGGTAACCCAGAAGTCGTCACGCTCATAGGACAGGTCGTCCTTCTCGGCGGAGCCGTCCTCGCCTATGACGGTGACACTGCTACGGCGCCCGAATGGCGGGTTTGTTGTCACGACATCCGCCCAGATGCCGGGATGCGAGACCAAAGCGTCCCCGACCGTAATTGGGCTCTTGTCGCCGCCAATGCCATGCAGGTACATGTTCATGACCGCGAGGCGAGCGGTGCCGTCCACGAGTTCGGTACCGAACAGCGTGTCGTGCTTCAGGAACCGCTTCTGTTCCTTGTCGAGTTCGTAGTGAGTCGCAAGGTAGCGATGAGCCTCAAGCAGGAATCCGCCCGTGCCGGCCGCGGGGTCCACAATCGTCTCCCGTGGCACCGGGCGGACGCATGCGACCACGCTCTTTATGATGACGCGGCCGGTAAAGTACTGCCCCGCCCCGCTCTTTACGTCCTCAGCGTTCTTCTGCAGGAGGCCCTCGTAAATGTCGCCCTTCAGGTCCACGTCGAGCCCCGACCACGTCTCTGAGTCGATGAGGTCGACGAGTCGTTTGAGTTTGGCTGGGTCCTGAATACGGTTCTGACCCTTGCGGTAGATGACCCCGAGGAGATTGGGCTCCTTGCCTAGCCGCTCAAGAGTGTGCCGGTACTGTGTCTCCAGGGCATCGCCCGTCTTGCCCACTAAGTCGCTCCAACCGAAGCCCGTCGGAATCGTACTCGCCCTGTTGAACGGTGCCTTGGTCTGCTCGTCAACGAGTTTGAGGAACAGCAGGAACGTCAACTGCTCGACGTAGTCGCCATAGGACACGCCGTCGTCCCGCAGAACGCTGCAGTAGTTCCAGAGCCTCTGTACTATCGCTGCCGATTCCGCCGCCATGATGCCTCCGAGGACTAGACGAGTTGACCGCTGAACGCGGACTTGAGGATGGACCGTCGAAGTGACCGCGCCAGCCGAGCCGAGCGGGCTAGGTCGCCCTCTATGCTGTCGAGGGCAAGGAGCAGGTTATCCGCCCGTTCCGCGAGCCGTCGCTGTTCGTCGACAGGTGGCAGAGGAATCGGGAAGTGCTTCAGTTTCGTCCCGTTCACGTTCGCCTGACCCACCTGCTGCGAAACGACCGATGCCACGTATCCGCGTCCAAACGCTGAGTTGACGCAGTGGATGACGAACTCGGGAACCGCCAAGGATGGGTTCAGCCTGACGCGAATCAGGTACGAGGCGAACACCGCGTCCTCCGGCACGCCTGCGTAGACGGCCGCCTTTCCGACCAACTCGGGGCTGTTCGTTCGGTTGAAGAGGATGTCCCCGTGTTCCAACCTGTACTTCTTGCCGTCGCCCCACGATGCCGGCATGTATTTGAGGTCGCTGGGCAGGATTCTCCCGTCGCGAACGTTTCCCATACGCAGCACCGGGAATGCGGTCGGCGACGTCCCCGCCTTGTCTCCAGTGCCGTACTGGACGAGTTCGGCTATGTCGCCGATTGAGGACCATCGCCAGCCGTCGGGGAGCAGGGGCTTCCCATCCGCTTCGACGCCGCGGCTAATGCCACCGAGAGTCAGATGGTTCCGTGCTGCCTGCCGACACCGGCCAACTAGTCGTGCGGCCGCCCCGGAGTCGGCGATTCCTGAGTCCACATCACTCAGCAGTTCCTCAATGCGAGCGACGATGCGGGACTGCTCCTCAAGCGTGCTCGGAACGGCGATTCGATGACGCCGCAAGGCAGCGAAGTCGATGCTCTCAACCGTGGTGCCCGCCTTCTGGCAGGTCTCTCGAATGTCGTCAGCCTCGGCTAGGCACGCATACAGCACGAACTTGGGGTCGTAGCCCTCAAGAGGTATGAGGACCTTCAGGTCCTGATTGACAGTCACCTCAGCGGTAGTGAGAGCCACTGGAAGCGTGTTTCGCAGGATTCCGCTTCGGGTCACGAAGAGAACGGAGTCGCGGGGGACACGCTTCGCTGCAGAGCCAGAAACGCCCGCCTCGGTGATGTGGTCCTGAGAATCGGCAATGAACGTTGTCTTCATGTCCTTCGCGGAGACCCAGGGGATATCCCCGTCAGCCCAGAACTCCGACCTGGCCTTGCTGGGTGTCCCGCCACCCCGCCACGTTCCGATGTCGCCCAAGGCAACGCTTGTCCACCCAGCGGGCAGTGCTGCTGTGGTCACCCCGCCAGCACCTCGGTCAGTTCCTCAAGCACGCTATCCAAGTCGTCTCCGAACGCCATGCTGGCGGCGTACAGTCCGCCGTGTTGGTTGAACGGCACATCCTCGAAGTCCTCGGCGGACACGCTTAAGGACGTCGCTATATGGTCGCGTATCATCCCCAGCCAGGCCACCTGCTCGGGCGTGAACTGTCTGCCGAGTAGTCGCTGCTCCTCAAGCCAAGTGCCGAACCTGGCTCTGACACTGTCAGCGAACGGCTCCAACGTCTCGCTCTCCCGGATGGCGACCCTGATGAGGGCGACCAGGTCGGCAAGGGTCTTCTCGGGGCGTGAGCCTTTGACCTTCGCCTTCTCCAAACGCTCGTACGCTGCCCACACGACCTCGGGCGTGAGCAGGTACGGCGGGGAGGCGATGGAGTCGGCGAGTTCCCGAACCTGCTCGAAGGTGAGGTGTCGCTGTCCGTACGGGCGGGAGTAGATGATGGACAGGGCGTCGATGTCGTCCTTGTGCTCCTCGATGAACTCCCCGAACGTCTTCCAGACCCGTTCCGCCTCCGCCGTCGAGTAGCCGGTGGAGAGCACCTCGTCGACCGAGATTGTGTCTATCACCTGCTCCGAGCGAGCCTTCACGTCGATGAGGCGGTTGCGGAAGTCCGGGGAGTCGAACGGAGCGGTCGCCTCGTCGATGAGGGCTCGTGTCGCAGCGGCGACCTGCTCCTCTGAGGGGATGTCGAGCGAGTACATTGCCCTCGCCCGCTCTACCCGTCTATCGGGGTCGACGGCGTCGAACAGGGCACTCGCTACGTCGTGAAGCGGCTTGCCGGCCAGTTCCTCAAGGTCCTCTTGGTGCCTCGGCTCAAGTATCGCGTCGAGGGTGGCGATGCGGCCGGCCAGCGAGGACAGCACGTCGTCGTCGACCTCGCCTCGGGCGACCAGGTCGACCAGCCGTGCGAAGGAAACCGTCCGCTTCCGCTCGACGGGCAGGTCAGGCTCGATGAAGGGGGATTCGGTGACGCCGACAGCGTCGACCACGACGAAACGGTCCTTGCGGACGGCGTCGGGAGTCACGCTCTTCAGGAGTTCAGGGTCGACGACGCGGGTGCCGCGGCCTTTCATCTGCTCGTAGTAGACCCTGCTTCGAACGTCACGCATAAACAGTAGGCACTCGACAGGCTTGATGTCGGTACCGGTGCTAATCATGTCGACCGTGACCGCGATGCGGGGGTTGAACGAGCCGCGGAACTTCTGGATAAGGTCCTCGGGCTTCTCGCCAGTCGAGCGGTAGGTAATCTTCTTGCAGAAGTCATCGCCCTTGCCGAACTCCTCACGCATGATTCGCACGATGTCCTCGGCATGGGAGTCGTCCTTGGCGAAGACGAGCGTCTTCGGGACCTCAGTGCGGTCGGGGAACAGGTCCGTGAACAGCACGTCCCTGAAGGTCCTGACGACCGTTCGAATCTGGTCGACGGAGACGACCTCGGAGTCCAGTTGCGGCGGCACGTAGGTCAGGTCCTCGTCGAGCATCTCCCAGCGGACCTGCCTCGTCTTCCGGTCTCTGCGGTCGACGTGGTAGCCGGCCTCGACCTTCGAGCCTTCCTGGGTGATGCGTGTCTGGATGCGGTAGACCTCGTACGGGACGTTCACGTGGTCGGCGACTGCCCGCTCGTGCCCGTACTCCATGACCAGGTTGCGGTTGAAGAACGCGATGGTGTGCTTGGCGGGTGTCGCGGTGAGTCCCACGACGAACGCGTCGAAGTACTCAAGGACCTGCCGCCACTCGTTGTAGATGGAGCGGTGGCACTCGTCGGTCCAGACGCAGTCGAAGAACTCGGGCGGGATGTTCGGGTTGTACTCGACCTTGCGGACGATGCCGTCGCCGGCCTCGAACTCGGAGCCCTCGTCCAGTTCCTCGTCGTAGTCGGGACGGCCGCACAGCATGGCATAGAGCCGCTGGATGGTCGTGATGACGACCTCGGCGGACGGGTCGATGCTGTTGTGCTTGAGGTGCTGCACGACATGGAGTTCGGTGAACTTGCGACCGTCGTCGGGCGTGACGTACTGCCCGAACTCCTTGTCCGCCTGCCGCCCGAGGTTGTTGCGGTCGACGAGGAACAGCACTCGTTTCGCCTTCGCGTGCTTCACGAGGCGGTACACGCTCGTGATTGCCGCATACGTCTTGCCCGAGCCCGTCGCCATCTGTAGAAGAGCCCTTGGGCGGTCGTCGGTGAACGAACGCTCCAGGTTCGTGACCGCCTCGACCTGGCAGTCCCGCAGGCCCAACGTCACGAGCGGCGGCAGCGTCTTCAGGCGGTTGCGGAACGTGGAGTCGTCGGCGAGCCACGCCCTCATCGTCTCGGGCTTAGGGAACGCGAAGACCCTGCGGGAGCGAGCATCGACGTCACGCGTGTCCTTGAAGAACGTCTCGACGCCCGTCGACTCGTACTCGAAAGGCGGCGGCTCGATGGCTACCGGGGAGTTGGAAGACAGACCGGCGATGTACTTGCCCGCCTGCTCCTCGACCCCCGACAGCGTCGTGCCCTTCGGCTTCGCCTCGATGACGCCAGCGATGCGTCCGTCGACAAACAGCATGTAGTCGGCGGGACCGTTGCCCGTCGGGTACTCACGCACGGCGACGCCAACCGCAGCGTTGCGGTTCATGTCGCGGCGGTCCTGTATGACCCACCCGGCCGCTTCGAGCAGCCTGTCTATCTCCGCACGTGCTTCTTCTTCAGGAGTCGGCGAGGGAACCACCCCCAACGTAATCGCCTACCTGCATGGTATAGGTATGCGTCTCGCCTGGCACGTTCATGCGATACGCCGGACAATACGCGGTGCCCCTGACATGCTCTCGGGCATGGATGAGTTTGAGCAGAACGGTATCGCCGCGGCGGGTTCCTACTTGGAACGAGCAGGGTTCGCACAGGTGGAGTCTGCAGCCTCGGCGATGTGCCTCACTGCCGTCGACAGCGGTGAGAGGGTGTTCGTCTTCGTGACCGTCAGCAGAGGATTCTGGGAGTCTGTAGTTCGAACGGCGCTTTCGGCACCCGAGGGATACGACCGCGTGGATACCGTCGACGTGCTTGTCATTGCATCTGACAGGGCACTGTTGCGACACCAGCGTGGGGTGGGCAGCGACTAGCGGACCTCGGCGAGTAGTTCGTCTACCGCGGGCGACCGCTTGTTCTCACCCTGCTTCCTCAGCCTTTCACATTTGCCGAAGTCGGCGGTGGTCTGGGGTTAGTCGTCGAAAGCGTGAAAGACGGACCGAAGAATAGCGTCTAGCCCTGACCAATCGCACGTCGACGAACCCTCTCTCGCCCGTGATGTAGACCGCAACTTCGCCCTGAACGCCTTCTTGGCCGCGCCCTTCGCTGTCTTACTGATGGAGCCGTGTGGGCGACCGCCATTGCTGGTGATGCACTCGATTGGGAACGGCTCGCCGCCGCTCCGCAGGACATCGTCACCCAGGTACAACTCGATGGATGCCGCCACTCCGTTGACGTTCCGGTGGCTGCACTTGTCCCCCTCAAGGACAGGGTACGCTTCCAAGGCGTCAAGGTCTGGATAGTTCATGAGTGCGATGTTAGGAGGCAGGGCAGTCTTGCTCAGTCGCTCCATCTCATCCAGCCCCACGCCGTCGTTGTCAAACAGAGCCACTATGCGATTGGCGATTCCAGCAGCAGCGAACGCGCGAATGGCAGTTGCGAGATGAGCGGTTCCGCCACGCGAACTGAAAGAGTGAAAGTCGAAGAACACATAGTACTCGGCGAGGTGTGGATAGAGGAGCTTAAGGGCTGAGGAGAGGTACATCGCGTCTGTCGAACCTTCGGTCAGAACAATGCGACTTGCGTTCTCGGGATACCCCTCCAGCAGCGACTCAATCGCCTGTTCGCACACGGCATCGTGCGGCTCCAGCCAGCCACCCTGTATCAAGTCCGTGATGTCCTGAACCACTCGGGCGTCTCGGTCGACGATGTCGCAGACGATACGCAGCAGACCCCTGAAGTCGGCTCCCAAGTAGCCCAGCAAGTAGTCACTATGCTCATCAAGGATGTGCTCTTCGATGACAGTGAGTTGCCTAGGTTCACCGTCCATCCGGCTCCTGGCGACATCCCACCACGCCAGGCCTTGTGTGACCACGCTCCTGAGTCCTGCGACATAGGAGTCGTAATCCAACGCTCGCCATTTGGCCAACTCGGTGTCGCGTTCATCATCGTCGTAGTAGTCGCCGTCGGCGACTGCCTCCATCTCGCCTTCTCGGCAGTCTTCGTAGTCTCGTCCTGCCCGAGCGAGTGTGAATCCCATGATGTCGAGTCGCTGTGCGACCATCCAAACCCGCGAGTCGTAAACATCGGAGAAGACACGGTCGTCGGTGCGTGAGGGTAATTCGTCTGACCAAGCGACGCGGCTGGTACCGGTGCTCTGTTTGAACAGCGTGCCTCGGTCACTCTCTCGGAACACCGTCATCTGCTCAGGCAGAACAGCATTCTTGGTCAGCAAGACAGGATAGCCATCGACGTAGAGCGTCGCGTACGAACCCATCAGATGCTCTCCTCCGAAAACTCCGTCTCTGTTCAGAATAGTTCTTCACGTCGGCTACGACCGACTCGACGCCATTCGACATCATGGTCATCGCACCCGACCGTGCCCCGCTCAGGCACCACCGTGGCGTAGTTGCTCGTCAGGGTTAGCGTCCGCCCCTTCATCAGCCTGCTGTTCCGTCTGGGTGGCAGGCCCGTCGGCGTCCTCGCCGATTCGCTTGACCACGACCGGTCCCGACCTCTTGACCCACCGCTCCTCTTGGCGTTCCCGCCTCGCAGCGTTCCGCTTCTTGCGGTCGGGCGAGAACTCCATACCGCCGAGCGATGTCCCGACGTGTCCCTTGCCTGCCATCAGGTCCTCCTAGTCGAGCAGGTCTGCGAGGAAGCCCGCCAACTCCCGAGCCTCCGCCGACGAGCCGTTCAGAACGTCCTGGTAGGCCTCGTAGTCGACGGCGGCGACAAGGCTGGCAAATTGCGGCTGCAATACCTCGTCACGGAAGCGAGCCATGCCGCTTGCGATTGCGGTTCTGCGTGCCTTCGGAACCAGACCGATGACTCCGTAGTACCGCCGGCCCGTCTCCGCGGCGAATGCGGCGGCGACAAGGTAGTTCCTCATCAACTGGTAGGTGTCCCGAAACGGGCACACCGACGACGGCTCCTGCTCCTGGAACACCTGGTCGCGGAAGTGTCCCCGACCGAGTTCCCAGTAGAGTCTCGCGGCCCTGCGACCGTCGGGAACGGCGAGACGGCAAGGGGAACCCCCACCCTTGGCGTCGGAGCCGCTGCCGTGGAACCCGTGGCACGCCCTGCTGTTGAACTGGCCGCACTTGCCGAACCCCTCACGGGCGTCCACGCGGAACTTCGACTCGACGCACACGACCGCGTCGTCGGCGAGCAGCAGGACGTCCACGTTCGTCGGCACCCCCGCACCCGTCTCTCCGAGCAACTCGGGTCGGGTGAACTCCGGCACCAGGTCCCAGCGTCGGTCGACACGCGGTCGGACGGCGGGCAGGTAGGTCGTGACGAACCGTTCGAGTATCGCGTCCCTGTCCTCGAAGGTGAGCAGCGGCAGGAACGCACTGAGGGCAAACGACTGCGAGGAGTCTGGCGAATCGGCGTGGGAATGCCACTTGATGTCGGGAAACCGGGCCTTCACCAGTTCGAGGGCGAGCGGGTGCAGCGTCGGGTTCTGCCCAATCTGCTCGATAGTCGGAACTCGGTCGGTCATCTGACTCCAATCATCATGTCGTTCACCAGGATACTCGTGCCCCCGGTCTTCTCTCATTCCTCGTCCATGTCCGCCTGTGTGATGATTTCACCCGTCTCGGTGTCGAGGAGACCGCCTGCACGCGGGAGATAGCGAGGGCTGTTGTACTTGGGCGGGATGACCACGAACTCGGGGCGTGTGCACATGAACACCTTCCCGCCCCGTTCGTTGCCCCGCGATTGTCTGACAAAGCCGCACTTCTCCAGAAACGTGAAGTACTCCGAGAACACGTCTGGGAGTCGCGGTCCTCTGTAGACGTCCTTCCTCGCATAGACGAGGTCACGTTCCAGAAGGTCTCCGTGCTGCTTGATGAAGTTGTCCACGACGTACCAGACGGGAATGTCAGGGTTTCGACCTTCGAGTTGCTTTCGATAGACCCAACTGAGAAACACGAAGGCCTGCCACACCACTCGGTTGCAGGTGAACAGATACTCGGCGTCGCACGGGTGATTCAAGTAGTACGGAACGTTGCTGTCGTCGGTGATGCCCAACTTTCTGCGGAGCGACCTCCACTCGCCGTGCTGGGCGAAGGTCTCCTTCCGCTTCAACCTCGCCTTTCTCTGATACTCGGGGGAGAGGAGTCGGTCGACCTTGTCCCTGCGAGAACGCAACGTGGCGTCCAGTTCCTCCGCCCGCTTCCTGGCCTTCTCCGCCTCCTCCTCGGCCCGTCGTCGAGCCTCCTCCTTCATCTGTTCTATGTAGTCGTCCTCGCCGGGGATGCACAGCCAGAACTTGTACGCATCGCCCTCGTCGATGAGGATTCGACGCAGTTCCTCCCTGTCGAACTCCTGGAAGTCCAGCCCAGCTTTGCTGAGGTCCACCTCCACGCAGGGGAGTCCAAGGTTCTTCAGCCGCTCAATCTTGTACTCGTCGGCGAAGTGAGTCACCGCCACCTCGACCAGCAGCGGGTCCCTCCCGCCGGGCCGCAGGAGGACCGCGTCGGGGCGGAAGTCGTCGTAGGACTTCTCGACCTCGACGCTGAGGTACGGCACATACTGCTCTTCGACGATTACTCGGCTCTCAAGTTCCCAGAACACCTCCGCCGTCGGCAGCATGAAGCGGCTGTTCTCCACGAGTACTTCTTTGGCGAGTGCGTGGAGTGCCGACTCCCTGTTCCCGTCACAACTTCCTCCCGAGTTGTGCGAGAAGTGATGAACTCGCACGTTCCCCAGCCGTGCCTGGAGTCGGTCCTTGCAGTGGGGGCACACGCAGCCGCACGCCAAGCCCCGCTCCGACGGCTGCAATTCGGACACGTGGACCACCTTGGCGTCGCGGAACCCCCACGGCACCTTGGCGTCGCCTACCGTACTCACTGGCATCTCCGTTCGACCGCTCAACCGCTGTGCGGACCAAGCGTACAGATGGGGCCTGACATTAACGCCCCCACCCCCCAGTGCACACGTTCGGGGCCTGACGTTCCCGGCTGGTCCCGGCATGCTGTCCGAAGGGCTTTCCCACCTGGTGACGGACCATGTTGGGCATGCGGCACCGCAGGTCAAAGCCCCCGTTTTCAGGGTCC
>CAKMKD010000204.1 GCA_927439865.1 uncultured Coriobacteriia bacterium
CTCGCGCTACAATCGCCGCATGGAATCTCGTATCGAACTCACCCCCACCTCCCCCGAGGTCGTGCACCTCTCGGCCGCTGACCCGACGCTCGGCGCGCTCATCGATCGCGTGGGCCCAATCTCGCAGCCGCTCGAGAACGACAGCTTCAACTCGCTCGCGAGCGCAATCGTCTCCCAGCAGCTCTCGAGCAAGGCCGCCGACACGATCTGGGGTCGCGTCGAGACCGCGCTTGGCGGCGTCACCCCCGAAGCCATCGTAGCTGCCGACACTGACACGCTTCGCGCTGCGGGGCTCTCGGGCAGCAAGACGTCGTTCCTCCGCGACCTGGCCGAGCGGGTCCTCGACGACCGCCTCGACCTCAGCCGCCTCGCAGCGCTTCCCGACGACGACATCGTCGCCGAGCTCACCGCAGTCAGAGGCATCGGTCACTGGACCGCCGAGATGTACTTGATCTTCTCGCTCGGTCGGCCAGACGTGCTCGCGCTCGACGACGGCGCTGTGCGCGCCACGGTCGGCTGGCTGTACGGCCTCGACGGCGCTGCCAGCCGCGACGAGGTGGCGTTCATCGGCGAGCCATGGCGCCCGTACCGCACGGCAGCGTCGCTCTACCTGTGGCGCGGGCTCGCACTCAGGCGTGCCGAGGAGAAGGCTGCGCGGTAGGTCGCGGTACTCGGCAATCTACTCGGAAGTATTGCCGCTTCAGAGACTTCCGAGTAGTCTGCAGAGTATGGAACTCGAGGACCTCATCCGCCGCTCCGAGGGCAAGACGCTTGAATTCAAGCGCGACGCTTCGTCAGGCGGACCCATCCTGCGGACTGTGGGCGCCTTCGCGAACACCGCTGGTGGCACGCTGCTGATCGGCATCGAGGATCGCACCGGCGCCGTCATCGGCGTGGAGAATCCGCTTGATGCCGAGGAGCGTCTGGCCAGCATCATCGCCGATGGCATCTCGCCACGTCTGGTCCCGGACATCGATCTCATCCCGTGGCGCGAGACGCACGTTCTTGCCGTTCGCGTGTACCCCGGGCCGTCGCGCCCGTACAGCGTCACGTCGCACTCGACCACGCCTGCCGCATACGTGCGCATCGGATCCACCAACCGCATCGCGGATGACGCGCTCATGGCCGAACTCGCGCGCGGAGCTCGCAATACAGCTTTCGACGAGACGCCACTTCACGAGCTTTCCGAGGCCGACATCGACCTGGACGCACTCGCCGAGGCCCTCCCCTCTGACCGACGCCCCACTGCCGCCGACCTGCGGACGCTGCGGTTAATCGTCGACGACCAGGGGCGGAAGGTCCCGACGGTCGGAGCCATTCTGCTGTTCGGCCGAAACAGGCTGGAGGTCTTCCCCGACGCCTGGGTGCACGTCGGCCGATTCAGAGGCACTGACAAGCGCTCGGTGATCGACTCGGCGGACATCCGCACCTACCCGGTCACGGCCATCGAGCAAGCGCTGGCCTTCATCGCCCGCAACACATCCGCTGCCTACGAGATCAGCGGGGCGCGCCGACTCGAAGTACCCGAGTACCCTCCCGTTGCGGTCCGAGAAGCGGTCGTGAACGCTGTCGCACACGCAGACTACTCACAGCAGGGCGCACCCATCCGTGTCGCGATCTTCGACGACCGGCTCGAAATCACCAGCCCGGGCATTCTTGTTGCCGGACTGACGATACCCGACGTGCTCTCGGGCGTTTCGAAGCTGCGCAACCGCGTGATCGGCCGCGTCCTGCGCGAGGCGAACCTCATCGAGCAGTGGGGCAGCGGCATCCAGCGGATGCGCGCAGCGTGTCAGGCCGCCGGCCTGGCCGAGCCGCTCTTCGAGGAGGTTGCCACGAGCTTCCGCGTGACGCTCTTCTCGGCGCGGCTGGAGGCGGCGGAGATGGATGTGGTGGACGAGAAGGCACTCGCCGCGCTTCGCGACGCGGCCGGGCTGAGCACGAGCGAGGTCGCCGGGCGGATCGAACGCTCCCCCAGGGCCACTCGCACACGCCTACAGCGACTGATCGACGCCGGCCTTGTGGTGGAAATCGGCAGCTCGCCGAATGACCCCCAACGCCGCTACTTCCTCGCGGAGGAGCCGGGGCGGTACGAGCCGCGCTAGACCCCCACAGCCAACGCCGCCTCATGCAACTTGTTCTGAACGGCCTCAAACACATCCTGCGTCAAGTAGTGCGCCGCTCGGATGTCGCCCACGTCGAGACCCAACAGCCGCATCTGCTCCTCACCTCTGTGTGTGCAAAGGATGAGTCCGAGAGAAGGGTCCTCCTCCGGCATGCGGACGTTCTCGTCAAGCCACGCAAGGTAGAGTTCGATCTGGCCCTTGTCACCAGGTCGCAACGGTCGCGTCTTGAGCTCGATGGCAACGTACCTTCGCAGGTGGATGTGGTAGAAGAGCAAATCCAGGTAGTAGTCCTCGCCGTCAACGATGATTCGCTTCTGCCGCGCCACGAACGCAAACCCCGCACCAAGCTCCAGCAGGAAGCCTTGCATGTCGTTAAGAATCGCCCGCTCGAGGTCGGCCTCGCTGTGCGCCGCGGGTAGGCCAAGGAAGTCGAGGATGTACGGGTCGCGAAAGACGGAGACGGCCGGCAAGGCGACTTCGCCCTGCCCGGCGAGTGCCGGTTCGACTGCGACGCGTGCACCCCGCGCGGCGAGCAGGGGCTCGTAGAGCTTGCTGTCGATTCGCCCGCGGAGGGTGCGCTTTGACCAGCGCTCTTGCGCGGCAAGGGCAAGGTAGAAGGCACGTTTGCGCTGGTCGGGGATGGCTAAGATGATCGTGACGTTGGTCCATGTCAATTGTGCCGCCAGTGGCGTCACAATTGACGGGTCCGGGTACGACTCCACAAACTGCATCATCCGAAACAGGTTCCGTCGGCTGAATCCCCGTCCGTATCGCTCGGTCAACCGCACCGCCAACCTAGCGACAACACGCCCACCATAGTCCGCACGCTCTCCCCCAAGAACATCCTCTCGAACGCGCTTTCCGATGCTCCAGTAGAGCATCACCAGCTCGCTGTTCACGGCCGCCGCAGCCCGCGAACGAGCGCCATCGATCAGCCCCATCACTTCTGCGACGAGGGCCTCGCTGTTCGGCACTTCGGCATCCACCGCTGCTCCTTTCGTCCTACGTGAATACCGTAGACGGTGGGCCTTACCGGAACCTGTCGAGATCCTAAACCGGCGCAGCCCGCTACAATGGACCCGTTGCCGAGAGGAGCACGCATGAGCCGAGAACCGCAGATGCCAGCCGCCATGATGGCCGCGTTCGCCGGATTGCAGGGCAGCGACGGGGTGGCAAGCGCGTTCGCGGTGGCGCTGGTGATGCACACGCTACAGAAGTGGCATGAGCCGACCGGTCGAGACCTCGAGCGTGCTCGCGCGGCCGCGGCGCGTTTCAAGCTCTCCGAGGACCTCGCGATCTTCCTCCCGCCCGAGCCGGGCAGGTTCGCCAGCCGCGTGAAGAAGGACGGCTACAAGGGCGTCGTGATCGCGCTCAAGCGCGTCGACGAGCTGCCGGGCGCCGAGCGTGCCGAGGCGATTGCGCAGGTGCGGGGGCTTCTCGGGGCCGGGTGAGATTCTGCTCTCAGCGCACTTGCAGGAACCGCTCCCGATGCAGGTCAAGATGCCTTAGGCTCGGACTAAGGCGTTCATCGTCCGGCAATCGTAGCTCGATGCCATCAAGATCCGAGTACTTGGTACTCGCGAGCCTGGGGCTGACCTTCATCTGCATCTGCTCCGTATCCACCGCCAGAAGATATTTGTCGAACAGGCGGTGAATGTCGGCGCGCAGAATCAACCCGTTTCGGGCCGTGTCACTGTCACTGCCCAGATAGGGCAGAATGTGCGCGGCATCTAGTGCCACCGGAAGATCGTATCCAGTCACCGCACATCGATCGCGATACGCTCCGAGTAGCAGCTCGCGGAACCTGGACTGCCTCTCTCGCACAACTCGAACAACGACTCGCTTCGCTCTGGTGTCGGTGGTGTAGTCTTCCGGGCTCTCGGCACCAAACCAGTCTGGAACCGGCGCGCCTTCCTCGGCAAGAGGACTCAGGGTCCCCCACTCTTCAGCAGACCTGGCCTCGTCAAAGGGCCCGTGCAGTAGGAACGTCCTTGTTCCGGCATCGTAGTGATCGACCAGAGCAAGCCCGAGCCACTCAACGTCGGAGCCCGAAGTTCGTCGCAGGACGGCCACGGGGACGCGCCTCAGATGGCAGTTGTACAGCCCGCGATTCCATCGTGATTCGAGTCCGATTCCATCCTTGCCCTCATGGGCCCGGAGTATGAGGAGCCAGGTTCCGTCTGGCTGAAGCTCCAGATCGCCGTCTTGGTACTTGCTTGTACCGGTTAGGGCGACCGATAGCGCCATGTCCCAGCCTGCCGGCACATGTATTCCGCGCTGTGCCGTCAGCTTCACGTCTGGGACATCGGGGACTCCAGCGAGCTGCCGAGGCCACGGCCTTGGGCCAACTTGGCCCTGCCTCGCGGCGAGCCACCTCAGGGCTTCAGCATGTGGGATGCTCAGCCTGGATAGGACCTGATCGAGCGGATTGACCTCCCCCACCCCTTACCCGACCTCACTCGTGCACGCCGGGCACCGCGTGGCAGCACACGCGATCTCGGTCGTGCAGAACGGGCACTCCTTGGTGTTCGGCTCGGGCGGAGGCTCTCGGCGGAGGCGATTCATGGCCTTCACGATGAGGAACAGCGCGAACGCGACAATCACAAACGTCACGACCGCGTTCACGAACGCACCGTAGTTGAGCGTGACGGCCCCCGCATTGGTGGCCGCTTCAAGCGTGGCGTACGGTCCCGCGGGCAAGCCCTCCCGCATCACAACGAACCGGTTCACGAAGTCCACACTGCCGAGCAGCGCGCCCACCAGCGGCATCATGATGTCCTTCACCAGCGAGTTTACGATCGCGGTGAACGCGGCACCGATGACGATGCCAACCGCGAGATCCATCGCGTTGCCCTTGATCGCAAACTCCTTGAACTCCTTGAACATCTGGGTTCCCCTCGGCCTAGTTACCTACGGAGATCACGCCGCCATCAGGATTTACCTCAAGCCGGAGCACCGGTGCGCCATCCTTGAGGTACTCGAAGCGGTATCCCATGATCTTCACGGTGAAGCTCTTGCCGGGGAACGTCGCGTCCATCACGGCCTTCGACGCTGCGACTGCGGCCTTCTCGGCATCGCTCGCGGGATCGGCGAGAATCGCACCCGAGTTGAGCGAGGCGTCTTGCTTGAGCACGGTATTCGCGTCAGCAGGCGTCGTGGGGTTGTAGAGCGGGTAGGCGACGCTGTCTGCACGCACCTCGAAGAGCACCAGCGTGTTGTCGGTAACGGCCGAGACCAGGTACGCCGTGAACGTCGGGTCGATGCCCGCGATATCCGGCTCCGGCTGCCCGGTGCCCTTGCGCATCTCGAGACCGGCGGCCAGCGCGCTCGGAACAGCCGCCAGCGCGGCCTTCTCGTTCGCGCCTTCAACCGGAATCGCCGGTGACTCCTCGGGGGGAACCGTCGCAGTCGGCTCATCCTGCTTGACGCCGTGCGTCGATTCACCAGGCGTGGTGCTAGCCGTCTTGCCCGAGCACCCCACCAGCGCCAGACACAGAACCAGCGCCACCGTGACCATCCATGACAGGCGGATCATCGCGACCTCCCCAAGATGCTGCAGCCCAACGGGCCGTCTCGGCTCAGTCTATGCCGAGAAGCGCCTTCGGGTCACGCACTGAAGGGTTTGGGGCAGGTTTGGAGTCTGGTTTGCCTCGCCCGCTACGCTGTCATCGTGTCGGCCAGCGTGCTAGCATAACGCTATCACTCAAGAAGGAGGCCGACATGGCAGACGTTCTCATCCGCAACCTGTCGGAGGACCTGGTGGCCAAACTGAAGGCGCGTGCCTCGGCGAACAACCGCTCGCTGCAACAAGAGCTCACGTCGATCCTAACGGCGGCCGCGAAGCCGACGTGGCAGGAGTGGCTTGAGGAAGCGGCCGTTTTCCGCGAACGCTCCAAGGAGTGGGGTATCAGCGACGACAGCACGGACCTGATCCGCGAAGACAGGGACTCGCGATGAAGGGAATCGTGGCGGATGCCTCCGTTGTCGTGAAGTACATGTTTGAGGAAGAGGACTCTGCGCTCGCCACGAGCATCCTTGAGAATTCGGAAGATGTCGTCGCCCCCGACCTCATCTTCGCCGAGTGCGGCAATGTGATCTGGAAGCGCGCGCGTCGCGGTGGCCTCACGCTCGAACGCGCCCACGACGCACTGAGGATCGTTCACGATCTGTCGCTCCAGGCGCTCCCGCTCGGCGAACTCACGGCCGACGCGCTGCGCATCTCGCTCGCGTTCGACCACCCGATCTACGACTGCTACTACGTGGCCGCCACCATCCAAAGCGGTCACACGCTCGTCACCGCCGACCGGGTGCTGGCTAAACTCGCCCGCGATGTCGGGCTGGAGGAGCGCGTGGTGCTACTCGGCGAGGCTTAGCGCGGCGCCGTACGCGCCCACGATCTGCGCCTCGGCCGGAACGAGCACCTCACCCGCAAAGCCGTCAGTTATGAGCGCGACCATCGCAGGATTCTTCGCCACGCCGCCCGCGAACACGAGCGGGCCCTGCGCATTCACGCGCTTGAGCGAGCTCAGCGTGCGCTTCGCGATGGATTCGTGTAGGCCGCGGGCGATGCGCGCCCGATCCTCGCCGCGATGCACAAGACCGGTCACCTCACTTTCAGCGAACACCGTGCACATCGAGGAGATGCTCACGCCTGTCGAAGCGGCGATGCCCTGCTCGGCCATCTCCTCAAGCGTGAAGCCGAGCGCGCGTGCCATCACCTCGAGGAACTTCCCGGTCCCCGCTGCGCACTTGTCGTTCATCTCGAAGTCCGTGACCTTGCCGCCGGGCCCGAGCGAGATCACCTTCGTGTCTTGCCCGCCGATGTCGAGCACCGAGGAGGCGTGCGGAAACAGCCGAGCCGCACCCACCCCGTACGCGGTGATCTCGGTGACCGCAGTTCCGCCGAAGCGCTCGCGAGCGCCGTGGCGCCCGTAGCCAGTGGAGACGATCGCGTCGTGCGCAGCACGGTCGACGAAGACGGCCGCGGCCGACCCGGGATCGAATCCCGAGTCGGCCACCGCCCAATCCACCATGCGCCCGTCCTCGAGCCAGACAGCGTCAACGCTTCGCGAGCCGATATCCAGGCCGAGTACGCGCATCGCTTACAGCATCTCCAGGAACGCTTCGACCCGCGTCGAGAGCTGGCCCACATCCTCGGCGGAGTAATCCGTGTCGATGCTGAGCACGGGAAGACCGGCGTCGCGCACCGTCTTCTGCACCGCAGTCGACTCGATCTGATAGGTGCCGCAGAACTGCAGTGAATAGTCGATCACGCCATCGGCATTGAGCTCCCTCGCCATGCGCACGACGTCGTCGAGACGACCATCGTTTGGTGTGAAGCATGCGCAGTTGATGTCGAGGTACTTTGCCGCGAGATCATCGAGCATGTCCTCGATCGTGGCGCCACCCTCGTCTACGAGCTTCTCGAAGTACCGCGAACCGGTGCACATCTCTTCGCCAACCACGACGCCACCGGCTGTCTCCACAATCTGGTGGAGTTTCCAGTTCGGCAGCGCCATCGGCGTGCCGGTGATCAGAACGCGCTTCGCGCCCTTCGGCGCCACTCCGATGCCATCGGCGACGCGCTTTTCGAGCTCGTCGGCGAGCGTATTCATCATCTTCGTGAAGCGCGGAACGTCGTCGTAGAAGGCAACCTGTACTGCGAGGAGCGAATCCAGGCCCGAGATCGGCGTGGGAACAGCGGCACGGGCGGCGTTCACGCGCTGCAGCGCGCGGCGCTTATCGTTGACCTCTCTGATGGATGCCTTGAGCGACTCGGCGGTGATCGTGTTGCCGGTCAGCTCCTCAAGCTTCGCGATCAGGTCGACAAGCTCGCTGCGCCAAAACGCGACATCCTTGGCCCGCTTCATCTGCGGCAACTCCATGACGTACAGGTTCTGCAGCTTACCGAGCTCCTCATACGCCTTCTTCTTGCCATCGCACGTGGTCTCGCCGATGAGGAGATCGGCCTCCTCGAGATACGGGCACACCTTGCCGAGCTTGAAGCCCATCATCGACTTGATCAGCGCGCACGTGTTGCGCGGGAGAATCTGCTCGACTTGGTCGTACGCCCACTCGGCGCCCGCACAGATGCCGATAGACCATGCGCCCGCTGCGCGAATGAGCTCCTCGGGCACGTAGAGGCAATACGTTCCGACGACCTTGCCGCCCGCCTTGCGGAAGTCGTGCAGCTCCTTAATGCGCAGGCCGTGCACCTCGCCCATCACGAAGTCCAGGTAGCCCGTGCCCTCGGGGCGGTTGTTCTGCGTCATGAATGTCGCACCGTACATGCCGCCGACCGCTTCAAGCAGCGCATCATGCATCGGCAGGTCGAGGCCAAGCTCGGCCCACATCGGATGGTAGTCGACGGCCTGATCGCTCATTGGCACTCCTTGTCGCGTTGTTCATTGTGTTTGATACTCTGTATCGTTTCTCCTTATACCAGACGACGTAAGGAGGCGTCTACACGGCATACAGGAATTTCGGACCTACTCGGCTTTCGGATAGCTCCCGAGAACCTTGACCTCTCGGAGCTTCAGGCGCAGGCAGTCGAGCGCGAGCCGCACGTGAGCGTCCTCGATGTGGCCCTCGCAGTCGATGAAGAACATATAGTCGCCGAGTTGCCGCTTCGTGGGACGCGACTGGATCTTGGTGAGGTTGATCTCGCCATACGCGAACTCCGAGAGGATCATGAGCAGCGCGCCCGGCCGGTCCTTCTTCATGAACAGCGCGAGGGACGTCTTGTCGTGGCCGGTGCGCTCCCGAATACCGCGCCCGATGACGACGAACCGCGTCTGATTGCCCGCGTAGTCCTCCACGCTCTCGTGCAGGACTTCCGCACCGTAGAGCTCGGCGGCAAGCGCCGTGCCGAGAGCCGCAGCGCCCGGAGTGGCCACTGCCGTCTGGACCGCCTCGGCATTCGAGTTCGCGGCCACGATCGCCCGCCCGGGCAGGGTGCGCTCCAGCCAGCGACGACACTGTCCGCTCGCCTGCGGGTGCGCTATGACCGAGGTGACCTCGGTCATCGTCGTCCCCGGTGCGACCAGCAGCGAGAAGTGGATGTCGAGCACAAGCTCGTCTTGGATCTCCAGCTGCGTGTCGAACACGAGCCCGTCAAGCGTTGCGGGGACCGAGCCCTCGATCGAGTTCTCGATCGGCGCCACACCCAAATCTGCGCGGCCCCTGTCGACGGCCTCGAAGACTTCGCCGATGGTCGTGCAGGAGACCGGCTCCACGTCGGGCATATCGAGTGAGAGCAGCGCCTCCTCGGAGAACGTGCCAGCCGGGCCGAGAAATGCGACTTTCGTCATGAGGTGCTCTCCTCTTCAGGCGGCATGGGCGGAGCAGTGGGGCGCCCAAGACGCGTCATCCTGACCTGCGGAGCCCGGACACGGTCCTTCCCGAGCGTTTTCGCCTGGTAAACGGCGTCGTCCGCGGAACGCAGCAACGACTCCTTGTCGTCGGCATGCACAGGGAAGTTGGCGAGGCCGATGCTGACCGATGCGTGCACCGTGCGCTCGCCATCCTCGTCCAGGAACTTGTGAAGAGCGACCGCCTCGCGGATCTTCTCGGCAACGATGAATGCGCCGGCCGCGTCGGTCTCGGGAAGCAGCACCGAAAACTCCTCGCCGCCGTAGCGAGCAACCACGTCCACTTCGCGCACCGTCGTCTTCATAACCTGCCCGAGTTCAGCGAGCACCGCGTCGCCCACAAGGTGACCGTGCGTGTCGTTGATGGCCTTGAAGTCGTCCACGTCGATCATCAGGAACGAGAGCGTCTTGCCGTAGCGCTTGGCGCGACCCATCTCATCGTCGAGCCGCTGCTGCAAGTAGCGGTAGTTGTAGAGGTCGGTCAGCTCATCGGTGATCGACAGGCGTTTTGTGAGCTTGTAGAGCCGGGAGTTCTCCACCGCCACGACAAGCTCCGAGGCAACCGCCGAGAGCACCATGCGGTCATCGGGCTCGAGCACGTCGATGTGACGGGCGTCAGCGCAAAAGACAACGAGCATGTCGTTGTGATCGAGGAGTTCCAGGCAGGAGAAGTGGTCGTCCTCGGCCAGGTCCGTCTCGGCAATCAGACCGGGACCGGAGTAGCTGTACGATTTCTCACTTCGCAGCCCTTTGCTGGCGCTGAAGAGCGTCTGCTGCTTGGGCTTGTCTATCACGAAAATGCAGGCGGCTGGAATGTCGATGACCTTCTGCAGGATATCGATCACCATCGGCCCGACGCTGTCGAAGTCGAGGGTGGAGTGGATGATCTCCGATATCTCGGAGATTGCCTGGAGCTCCGACACGCTTCGCTCGAGCTGGCGATTGAGATCCACGACCTCTTGGCTGCGGGTTTCAAGCGACTCCTGTCGCGCCAGTTGCTGCTCCATGACGAGCGAGATTGACCAGCCGAGAAGGAGTACCGTCGTGGCCTTCGCAACGATGAAGCCGTACTCGCCAACGTGGAGCATCCAGTGCGACATCGTCAGGTGCGCGGCGAGGTATGAGATGACGAGCAGCCCCGCATACACCCAGGCGCGAGTGCGCTTGAAGACCGTGGCGTACACCGCGGTGATGCCCACATAGAACGCGTAGAACGGGTCTTGGTACTGCCATGTGCTGACCGTGAGAAGCGTCAGCGCGGCCAGGTCCAGCGGAAGCGTGAAGAGCAGCGTCCTCTTCGCGCTTAAGCTCTTGCCGGTCATCCGGAGCGGAATGGTTATCGCAGTCGCAAGCACCCAGAGTGCCGCACCCCAGAAGTACGCGATGCGATCAGCCGACGCGAGCTCAGGTCGAAGCCAGACCACATACATCCCGAGGACGAAGAGCGCGCTCGCAATCCTGGCGATGAGATACGTCTCGCCGTCGACTACGATGCGTCTGCGCTTCCCGCTCTCCAAGACTACCCCTCATAGCGGCTGACCTAGGGAAAGAGTATAACCTCTAGGGTGGCCGGTCACGCGGTCACACCCACAATATCGGCATCCCACATCAGGAGTATCGATGAACCCCCAAACGCTTCGCGCTCTCCTCGACTCGGTGGCGGCAGGCACGACACCCGCCGAGGAGGCGTTCGCCCGCCTTGGCGACCTCCCGTTCGCGGACATCGGACACACCAAGGTCGACCACCACCGCGAGTTGCGCTGCGGCTTCCCCGAGGTCGTCTTCTGCGAGGGCAAGTCGCCGTCGCAGGTGCGATCGATCGCCCGGGAGCTGCTCGAACACGGTGGCGTCTTTCTCGGCACGCGAGCGAACGCATCGCACTTCCAGTCGGTGGGTCAGGTGGCCCTCGACGCCCGCTACTTTGAGGACGCACGGCTCATCGTCGTCGACAGACGCGATCCGAGACCGCAAGACGGTCACATCGTGGTCGCATCGGGCGGCACAGCGGACCAGCCGGTTGCCGAGGAAGCTGCTATCTCGGCCGAGGTGATGGGCAACCGCGTGACGCGCCTCTACGACGTGGGCGTAGCGGGTATCCACCGCCTGCTCGCGCACCAGGACGTACTGCGAGACGCGAACGTCATCATCGCGGTGGCTGGCATGGAGGGCGCCCTCCCGTCGCTCGTTGCGGGACTCGTCGCGTGCCCGGTCGTGGCGGTGCCTACGTCCATCGGGTACGGTGCGAGCTTTGGCGGGGTTGCCGCGCTGCTCACGATGCTGAACTCCTGCGCATCGGGGGTAGGCGTCGTGAACATCGACAACGGCTTCGGCGCCGCAACGCTGGCCAGCCGTATCAACCACGCTGCTGTCGGCGAGGCGCGATGATCGCGTACCTCGACTGCTCCACCGGCATCTCGGGCGACAAGTTCCTCGGCGCGCTCGTCGGCGCGGGGTTCTCGGCCGAGGCGCTCCGAGAGGTGCTCGAGCCGCTCGGGCTTCACGACGCGTTCGAGGTCCGGGAGGTGCGCTCGGCAGGCATCGCGGCGACCGGCATCTCGGTGTCGCAGGCCGAGGACGCCCGCTGGCGGCACTGGCGGGAGATTCGGGCGATGCTGGAGGAAGCGCCCGGCCTCGCTTACGCGGTGCGTGTAAGCGCCATCCGCGCCTTCACCCTCCTCGCCGAGGCGGAAGCGCGCGTTCACGGCGTACCCGTCGAGCAGGTGCACTTCCACGAGGTCGGCGCGGCCGACACCATCGTCGACATCGTCGGGGTTGCGGCCGGGATCGACGCGCTCGGCATCGAGCGCATCGTCGCATCGCCGGTCGCTGTGGGCAGCGGCACCATCGAGTGCTCGCACGGTACGCTTCCCGTGCCTGCCCCCGCCACTGCTGCGCTGCTCGAAGGCGTCGCGATCTGCGACGGCGGGATCGTCGGCGAGCTCACAACCCCCACGGGCGCCGCTCTCGTGCGGGCATTCGTGACCGAGTACGGCCCCTTACCCGCGATGACGCTGCACGCAATCGGCGTCGGCGCGGGCACGCGCGACCTCGGCGTCCCCAACATCGCGCGCCTGTTGCTGGGCGAACCTGCCGAGCCCGCGATGCGTGAGGCCGGCACCGAGGCGGTTGTCGTGCTCGCCACCAACGTCGATCACCTCTCGGCCGAACACATCGCATACGCGGCCGAGCGACTGCTCGAGGCGGGCGCGCTCGACGTCTGGCAGACCCCCATCGTCATGAAGAAGGGTCGCGCCGCAGTGACGCTCAGCGCGCTTACGATGCCGGATGACGCCGCAGAGCTCGCCGCTCGCATCATCGCTGAGACGGGTACTCTCGGCGTTCGGCTCGACCCGACCACTCGTTTCGTGGCCGAGCGCGAGATCATCGAAGTCGAGACGTCGCTCGGACGTGTTCGCGCGAAGACGTGGCGGCTCGGCGACCGCACGGGCGCGAGGGCCGAGTTCGAGGATGTTGCACGCATCGCCCGGGCAGAGGGCCGCGCTGCGGCCGACGTTGCAGCAGAGCTCGCTCACGATATCCGCGCCGCGCTCGGTAGCAGCGACTGACCCGAAACAAACAGAACCCGCCGGAGGGGCATCCAGCGGGTCCGTACCGTCGTCGACAGCTTCTTTCCAGCGCCCGCGGCAACGGCTCTCGGCGCTAGCGCCCCGTAAGGAGCGCCATTTCGGATAGTGATTTCATCGGCTTCAGCCGGCGGCGAAGTTAGCAGTAACTGACAGGCGGGGGCTTCGGTAATCCGTCACACCTGCGCTACGCGATGCGATAGAGGCCGTCCGACTCGCCGAGGAACCCCTCGGCCAGAAGCGCATCGAGCGCCGTTGACACCCGGTCCAGCTCGAATCCCGTCGCGAACACGAGCGCATCGAGCCCCTGCCCTGGCCGCACGGTCAGCTCGCGGAGCAGCGCACCGCGCACCTGCCGAAGCGAGCCCTCGAACTTCGACTGCTTCGCGTGGTGAGCACTCCTGCGGGAGGGGTTGGGCAGCGTCGCCTTGAGGTGCGTGCCGTAGTCCATGATCGCGTAGTACCACGTCCGTGGGTCGTCTCGGTCGAGGGTAGCCTCCACGAGCGGCAGAATCGCGCTGTCGGGAATCCCCTCCGCATCGCCGAAGAACTCGTGGATGTACACCGAGCGAATGTTCGTCTCGATGAACGGCACGGGAACCCCGAACGCGAACGCGAGGATCTGAGCGGCGGTGGCATGCCCGATTCCCGGGAGTGCGGTCAGTGCCTCAAGCGTGTCCGGCACGCGACCGCAATGCTCGGCGACGATCGTCTCGGCGGCATTCTTGAGCGACTTCGCACGACGGTTGTACCCCAGTCCCGACCATGCTGAAAGCACCTCGGCAAGGGACGCCGCGGCAAGCGCCTCCACATCCGGAAAGAGCCGCATGAACGCCTCGTACTTGGGGATGACTCGCGACACCTGCGTCTGCTGGAGCATCACTTCCGAGACGAGGATCGCGTACGGGTAGCTCGTTCGGCGCCACGGAAGATCGCGCGCGTTCCCCTCGTAGTAGCCGAAGATGAGCTCCCGAAATGCCTCGATGTCGTGATTGCCCACTGCGCACCTCCGCACGTCATCGTACCCGAGGGCGCTGTCGACTGTGGTCTTCGACACCGCGGTTAGGGTAGATTGCTTCGGGAGGCTTCGCCTCGTACATCAATTCCCTGAACGGAACGAGGTTTGGCATGTCTGTTGACAGCGCTTCGCCCCTGCTTCAGGTCGAGGGACTTCATGTGAGCGTCGGCGATCGCGAGATCCTTCGCGGCGTCGACCTCGTTATCGCCGAAGGCGAGACGCACGTGCTCCTCGGCCCGAACGGTGGCGGCAAGACAACCCTGCTCAACACGATCGTCGGACTGCCCGGCTACCGCGTGACGGCCGGCCGCATCCTGTTCAAGGGCACCGACCTCGCCGGTCTCGAGATCGACGAGCGTGCGCGCCTCGGCATCGGCGTCGCGTTCCAGCGACCGCCAGCGGTGCGCGGCATCAAGCTCAAGCAGCTCATCCAGGTGGCGGGTGGCGATTCGTTCGACGAGGCGGCGATGGCGGATGTCATCGGCGGGCTCACGCTCGAGCGCATGATCGACCGCGACGTGAACATGGGCTTCTCGGGCGGCGAGATGAAGCGCTCCGAAATGGCGCAGCTCATCGCGCAGGCGCCCGACCTCACGCTCTTCGACGAGCCAGAGTCGGGCGTGGACCTCGACAACATCGCGGTCGTGGGCGGCGCAATGACGCGTCTGCTCAAAGCCGAGCGGGTCGGCAAGGGCACTCGGTCGGGGCTCATCGTCACGCACACCGGCCACATCCTCGAGTACGTGAACGCCGACATCGGCCACGTGCTCTACAACGGCAGGCTCGCCTGTAAGGGCAATCCTCGCGACCTGATCGACGAGATCGGTAAGCACGGCTACGACAAGTGTGTGGAGTGTGCGATATGTCAGATGTAGCAGCACGCAAGGCCGAAATCCGCGCGCTTGCCGAGGCGGCCCGCGACAAGAAGGCCGCCTACGGTCCGGACCTGGACCTCTCGGCATTCAATGCGGCGCAAGACGCCGAGTCCGTCGAATCGCTCGAGGCGCTCGACAAGCAGATGAAGGAAGTCGCGCTCAGCGTGGGCATCGAGTCCTCGGAAGAGGGTCGCGCGGGCACGTACTTCCAGGTCGACCGCTCCCCCATCTATCAGCGCGTGACCGAGATGTACGGCGGCAAGCTCGAGATCATGAGCACGAAAGACGCCGTCGAGCTCTATCCGGAGCTCATGTACGAGCAGTACTACTGGCGCGCCGTCGCTCCCGATAAAGACAAATACACCGCACTCGTCGCACTTCAGGAGACCGAGGGGTACTTCATCCGTGTGCTACCCGGCCAGAAGATCGACAAGCCGATCCAGGCGTGCCTGTTCGTGAGTGAGAACAACATCACGCAGAACGTCCACAACGTCATCGTCATGGAAGAGGGCTCGGAGGCAACCGTCATCACCGGTTGCACGATCCACCCCAAGGTTCGCGAGGGTTTGCACGCCGGGATCTCCGAGTTCTACCTCGGCAAGGGGTCCAAGCTCACCTTTACGATGATCCACAACTGGGCCGAGGACTTCGACGTCCGTCCGCGCACGGCCATCGTCCTTGATGAAGACGCGACGTACATCAACAACTACGTGCTGATGAAGCCCGTGAAATCCATTCAGAGCTTCCCGGTGGCCAAATGCGTGGGCGATCGCTCGCGCGCTGTATTCAACTCGATCGTCTACGGGCTTGAGGACAGCACTATCGACATCGGCTCGGAGTCGATCATGGAGGGCGAAGGCTCGCGTTCCGAGGCCATCGCCCGCACCGTCTCGCGCGACCGGTCCGTCGTTTACAGCCGCGGTCGACTCATCGGGCGCACCAACGACTGCAAGGCGCATCTTGACTGCCGCGGTATGGTGCAGTCCGCCGAGTCGACGCAGTGGGCGATTCCGGATCTCGCGAGCGAGGGCGCGCCTGGCGCTGAGCTCAGCCACGAGGCCGCTATCTCACCGATCGCCGCCGAGGAGATCTATTACTTGATGAGCCGTGGCGTCCCGAAAGACGAAGCCGTTTCGATGATCACGCGAGGCTTCCTCGACCTGGAGATTCCAGGTCTTCCCGCAGCGCTTCGTCGACAGATCGACAAGGCGCTCGAGGAGACTGCTAAGGACTCAATGTAGCCGGAACACGGCAGAACAAACTGAATGCCCGGGAGCTGAAAAGCTTCCGGGCATTCATGTATCCTAATGTGGCATGAACGTTGCTTAACAGTCTCGTCATCAGTTCTTGGAGGTGCGAGATGGTCAGAAAAGAGACATGCCCGGTATGCAAGGGCAACAAGGTAGTCTCGGTCACCGTTTCCACAACCGGTACGAACGGTACGGCCGGCACGAGCCAGCACCGCACGTGCCCCGGCTGCAACGGCGCCGGTTATCAGGTCAAGACCGGAGAATGCCACTCCTGGTAAATTGCGGATTCGCCGGACGGCGCACGACTCCACTCACAAAAGCACGTCGAACGGCTACCGGCAGCGGCTCCTGGGATTTCCCGGGGGCCGCTGTTTCGTTCGGCAAGACCCCTAGGACTTCACGTAGTAGCGACAGCTGTACCGTTTCGGACAATCAACCGGGACCTCTTTGGCCTTCTCGATCCACATGTCGCCCTCAACGAAGCACGTGCAGACAACGCGCTTTTCGTCCTTCTTGAGTGACGTGTCCCACACGTCCTCGAGGTTCTCTTGCTCTCGCCAGAATCGGCACTTCCCCTTGATTGGCGAGAACGCGTCCACGGTGGGCTCCCTTGCTGCTAGCTGCGACCGCGATAGGGAACCGCATCTGGAATCTCGAAGCGGTTGTGCTCTTTGAGTTCGGCGAGGCTGAAGACGCCGTTCATGAACAGAATGCCCTGGATCATGCCGATCCACCGGTAGACCTTTGCGAAGCGTCCCGACCGAAGAAACTCTCTGGTCTTGTCACACATCCACATCGCATGGCAGAGCGTCTCGAACTTCGGTGTTTCGTGCTTGCGTCCGCCCATGCGCTCCTCGAGCTCCGGGTACGCTTCAGAGGCGTAGCCCAGTCCCGTGAGCGTCTTGCAGTAGAAATCGAGCATGCGCTGGGCGTGCTCCGTGCTGAAGCTCTCACTGAATGCATACGGCTCGTCAATCGATTGCATCTGTGCGTCCCTTCGCCGATCCTCCGGGCACACCGCCATAGTACGCCCAATCCGACGTGGCGTGCTCGGCATCCAGCCAACGACTCCTACAGGACGGCCCCGAAGGTAAGGCAGACGAACGCTCCGAGCATATACGCCGAGGCGCCCTTGAACAGGAGCCAGTTCGTGCGCTCTGACGGGCGCAGGAGTGCGAAGACGGCCAGCCCGCAAATCGCCAGACCGAGCGTGCCGAGTGCAACGAGCGCCGGAGTCGCCAGGTCCGCGAGGACGCCTGCCACCATCAGCACCACTGCCGCCAGGAACGTCGTCGCCGCGACGGTGCGTCGGGTGGCGGTCGGTCCGAAGACACGAGGCCAGACGGGTACGTCCGCATCCGCATAGTCATCCTCATACCTGAGCGTAAGGGTCAGGATGTGCGACGGTATCCACAGCACCACCCCGGCCGCGAGCAGCAGGCCGACAAGGTCCACGTGACCTATCGCAAGAACGCGCCCGGCGAGCGCAGGCATGCCGCCCGAGATGCCGCCGAAAAGAATCGACAGCGGCGTGCGGCGCTTGAGCCACATCGTGTACACGATGAGGTCGAAGAAGAGCCCGCTGCCGATCACCGCCCAGAACGTGAGCGAGAAGAATGCTGCGAGGACAACGCCCGCAACTGACAGCACCATGCCGAGAACCGTTGCGGTGCGCACATCGATGTCGCCGCCGGGCAGCGGGCGCGACGCCGTGCGACCCATCATCGCGTCGATGTCGCGGTCGAGCACCATGTTGAGCACCGTGCAGCCGCTGACGGCAAGCCCGATTGCGAGCATGCCGAGTGCGGCTCGCGGCCAGTCGAGGTTCGGGGACGCGGTGAGTACGTAGGCGCCGATGGCGGTCGTCAGCAGCAGGCCGGTTTGCCTCGGCTTGATAAGCGCAAGGTAGCTCGCAAGCATCGACTCACGCGGCGCGTCTGCGGTTGCCGAAGATGCTGTGCTATCGCTCATCGTTCCTCGCCATGCTATGAGTGCTGGCCCAGACTCTAGCAACCTTAGCTGGCCGCGAGGCACTCCTCGGCAGGCAGCATAACGTCACAGGGCTGCTGGTTGTCGAAGAGTAGCATCTTCTCGTCTGCAGGCAGTAGCGTGCGCTCGTGGTCGCGAATGTCATTCGATGCAGCCAGCGTCTCGCGCATCATGACAAGCAGCAGGTAGCGGCCCTTGTCGGTGAGGGTAAGCGAGTGTCCGTCATCCGAGGCGATCCCTCCTGCCATATGCATGAACGCCATCTCGGCAGGAAGACCGAGCTCGATCGACACCCCGAAATCGGCGCGGAAGCGATCCTTGTCGAGGCGCAGGCCGAAGAGATTGGTCACGAACCGGTAGCGCATGCGCGCCAGACGGCTGTACGGCTTGCCCGCCTTGGAGACCGACATTCTGCCTTCACTGATGCGCCGCTCGTAATCGTGCAGCGAGAAGGTGTTGTGGTAGACGCGGCCGTTTAGGAACGAAAGCGCGCCCGAGCCGATACCCAGGTACTCCTCGTGATCAACGATGTACTCGTCGATCATGGAGCCCTTCTCCTGCGAAAACGTCCATGCCGAGGAACTCTCAAACTCGGGCGCGAGGCCGTCGCAGATCGCACGGTAGAACTCGACCTCACGAACGAAATCAATCTGACCGATCGTTCGGGCCAGCTCACCTCGCATCTTCGGCGAGGCCATCAGCGGGTAGAACGTCGTCTGGTTCGCACCAGTTGCACGCACCTGCTGAATATCGTGCTCGAGCATCTCCCGCGTCTGGCTCGGAAAGTTGAAGATCATGTCGACGTTGAGCGAGTGGAACTCGCCAGCGGCCGCGCACACCGTCTCGAAGACCTCCTGGCCGCATCCGTACTTGTCGTAGCGGGCCATCTGCTGCAGGAGCATGTCGTCAAAGGACTGGACTCCCACCGAGAGGCGCTGCACCCGGTGCTTAAGCGCCGCGATCGTTGTGGGGGTGAGGTGGTTCGGGCTGGTCTCGGCAGAGACCTCACCGATGCCGGGGAAGAGCGAGCGCGCCAGATCGATGGTCTCGCACAGCTCATCGATGAGGATGGTCGGCGTTCCGCCGCCGATGTAAAGCGACGCGAAGTCGTAGCCCATGTCCGCGACCATACGCATCTCGGTACGCAGCTGCCCGAAGTACGCTCTGGCGCGATCCTCTTGGTAGAGGAAGCGGTTGAACGAGCAGTACGGGCAGAGCCGCTCGCAGAACGGGACATGCGCGTAGAGCGTGTAGCCGTGTCCCTCACGGGGTTCGGGCAGTCGGGCGAGGTCGATCGGGCTCGTCGACAGGTAGCTCTTGTTGAGAAGCCGCAGGGCGGCGGTGATGGCTCTCTCGGACAGCATGGGGTTCCTCCACACGGGGCGCTTCAGTGCTATTGCGAGTCGGGTCTGGTCTACCCCTTGCTTCGACGCGGGCACGCGATTCCCTGCCTTGCGGCGATGAACGGCGCCACGTCACGCCGTCGGATATGCCGGTCCGAGGGGGCGCGACGGTCATCATACCGCAGGAGGGAGAAGGCCGCGCCGAAATGCCGGGAGACCCCGCCGAAGCGAGGCCTCCCGTAACGCGCACTAGACTGGCGCTACACCTCAGCGTCGGGCACCGGCTTCGCGGCGGGCTTGTCGCCCGCTGCCGCCGCTGCGGCCTGATCGCGCAGCTGCTGCTTGATGCTGGCAACCATCTCGGCCTGTGCCGGATCCGCGACACGCTCCGCAGCGGCCGTGAAATCGCCGAGCTTGTCGGTAGCCATGAGCGACATGAGCAATCCGAACGCGTTCATGTTCGCGCCGCTGTCGCCGCCTTCGCTCGCACCCATGTTGACTACTGTCGAAGGCACGATTGGCACCTTCGAGGTCTCGATGGCGGTGGCGAGCTTCGTCATGACGTCCTGCATGAGCTGGAGCTGCGGCCCACCGTATGCCTTGACCTGCTCGTCGATGGCGATGGCCTTACCGACACCGACCTTCGCTTCTTTCTCGGCGTCGGCCTGAGCGATGAGCTTGACGCGGAGGGCGTCAGCCTCACCGATCTTCTTCACGCGCGTGGCGTCGGCCTGGGCCATCATCTCGACCTTCTTGGCGTCGGCCTCGGCCATAAGCTTGACCTTCTCGGCGTCACCGGCGGCGAGCGTCTTCACGCGGTCTGCATCGGCTTTCGCAAGCGTCCTGACGCGCTCGGCGTCCTGGACGGCACGCTGCAGGTCGGCGCGAGCCTGGTTCTCCTGCACCTGGATGTTGATCTGCGACTGCGTGAGCGCGGTCTGCTGCTCGGCAACGGACTGCGCCTCTTTGAGCTCACGTTCCTTGTCTGCGGCGATGCGCTGCTTCTCGAACGTCTCCAGCTTCTCGTACGCGATCTGCCGGTCACGAAGCTGCATGAGGATGGTCTCGATCTTGTCGTCGCCCACAGACGAGTGCGGCGTGCCGATGAGGACCTCTTCAAGCTCGAGGTTGTAGTGAGCGAACTTCTCCTGCATCTCAATCGACGAGTTCTTTTGGATCTCCGAGCGCTGCTGGATGAGTTCGATGATGGTCTTCGTCTGACCGATGTTCTTGAAGTACGCCGAGACCATCGGGTCGAGCGTCTGGTTGACGAGCATCTTGATGTCACCGAAACGCTGAATGACGAGCGGCGCCTTCTTGTAGTCGATGTGGATGACCACCGAGAGCGGCAGGAGCGGCTCAAACGCGTCCTTGGTGATGAGGTTCACCTCGGCCAGGTTCTCGTCGTAGTGGTGCTCGCCCACCTCACCACGCACCCACTTGAGGATGATGTTCGTCGTGGGGACCATGACGATCGCACCGGCGTACGTGTTGAACGCGTACTTGCCAGGCAGAAGCGCCTCGTTCCAGACACCGCGGTTCCCCGGCGCAACGAGCTCGCCGTGGCGGTACTCCTCGCCCGACGTGTCGGTGCCCTTCGGGCCGATGTAGCTCACGACAACGCCTGCGAATCCGACGGCTACCGTGACCTTCGGGATTACCTCGACGGTGCCGAACAGTCGGTTGATGAAGTACGTGCCTTCGGTCAGCACCTGGTACTGGCGTCCGCGGTAACCGCCGGCGGCCAGGAACTTCTCGGGGTTCTGGAAGTTGTTGTGGTAGTTCGGATCCTTTGCCAGGTCGCCGACCGCAGGCGCGATGATGTCGCCCATCGGCAGCGAGGGGCCGTCGTGAATCGTGACGATACCCGTGCGGTCATCCGCGCCCCGGATGATGACCGGGTCGAATCCGCCAAGGCTATGGAGGTAGGTGGCCATCGACGAGATGGTCATTTCCTCTTCCTTGCTGCCCATCGGCAGGAAGAAGGTGCGGCTCTCGGTGATGATCACGAACTGCGCAAGGTTGAACGCGTACGTACCTTCACGCAGGATCTGGCGTTGTGGACCACGCTGTCCGCCGTTCGCGAAGAACGCCCGGACGTCCTGGTAGTAGTTGCAATCGACCAAACGCGCGAGCGTCTGCTCGGGCTCGAGCGGTTCGCCGTCGCGCGAGAATACGTAGCCGATCTTGCCCTGCGGGATCGTGATGAGCGGCATCACGTGCACGCGATACATGAGCGGCGTGCGGAAGTGGATACCGCCGCGAAGCACCTCGGGCTGATAACCCGCTTCGCCCTTGAGCGCGATGATGTTGTCCTTGAGCGACCCCCTGGGAGACCACCACTTCTCCACGATTCCAACACGGTCCGAGCGGATGATGCGCACACCGAGCAGCAGCCAGGCCAGCCACAAGATGATGAACAGGCCAAAGATGACTGCGCCGGCGGCTCCCACCAAGCCAACAATCACGTCCACGTTCTCCCCCCGATCATTGTTGAGCGCGTCGCTAGTGATGCCGAGTGTACACGCAACGTACGACATCTTGGCGCGCTAAGACTACGCCCTTTTGAGGGCGCCACCATCAGCTTGAGTTACGCGGCCGGCCTCACCCCAGCCAGCGTGCGACGAAGTACCCCGCAGTGGAAACGACCGCGGTGAGCGTGGTGCCCCACACAAGGTCGACGGCCGCAACGATCTTCGGCCAGCCAACGAGCGTCGAGAGGTTGGTGATGTCGTACGTTCCGTACGCAACCAGGCCGAGGAGCGCACCACCGAGGACGGCTTGCAGCAGCGAGCCCTTCTCGACGGCGGGCAGCACGACAAGAACGAGCGCACCCACCACGTAGACGAGGTAGAAGAGCAGCGCTATGGCGAGGTCCGGGGTCGGTCGCATCATGTCGCCGAGATGCTTGCGATAGAAGCTGTCGCCCATAACCGACAACCACACGAAATCGATGCCGAGAAACACGATCACCGTGATGACGTAGAGACCAAGGAACTTGAGCGGCGACATGTAAGATCCTTTCCGAAGTGGGACCTTCGACAAATATACCCATGCGGAATCCCGCCGTTCACTGGAATTTTGTACCGTTCGCGCTCCTGCGCCTACCTTCTGCCGCTTTGTGTCCCCAAAGAGCCTTGCGCTTTACGCGCGTTCATCGGAAATTAGTGACGCACATCACACTGTTTACGGAGGTTGCGATGAAGCGTCTATCCTCAAGCAGGCACCCACGGGTCGCTCGGATCTTAGCGCTGGCGCTGGTCGCCATGGTCTTTTGCGCCTACGCCACATCGGCCTTTGCTGCCATCACCGCGCCGCTCAAGTCAGGGCATGTCGGTGCGAGCAGCCTGACGTTCACACGCAGCTCTGATAACGGCGGGCTTTCCTCGGCCGTTGCATGGCATTTCATCCTGAATGGGCTCGACAGGAACACGCCCGCTGCGACGCTGACTGTCTCCTTCGCCGGAGCTGGCACCAAGACCGTCACGGCCCGGAACTCCGGGCAGACACAGCACTTCTACGTGGGTACGCCGGGACACGACACCCTGACGGGTGGTCAGGCCGTGGTCGACTCCACGGGTTTCAACAACCTGGTGCTGAGTCACGTCGCGTACAGAGATGCGCCGCCGCCACCGGATGATCCTGAAGATCCGGATGATCCTAGCGACCCCGATGATCCGGATGATCCTAGCGACCCAGATGATCCCGAGGATCCAGACGATCCCGACGATCCTAGCGATCCCGACGATCCGGACGATCCGGACGATCCTAGCGATCCCGACGATCCCGACGACCCAGACGATCCGGATGATCCGGACGATCCCAACGACCCAGACGACCCGGATGATCCGTTCCTGCCATACACGGAGCCGTCGGACCCGTACTTGCCATTCACGGGTGGAAACCTCGCCGCCCTCTTGACACTCGCCGCAGCGGCGACCGTGGCGGGAGTGACCCTCCGGCGGATTTCGGCCGAGAGTGACGACGGAGAATCCTCCTAGGGCTAGCACCTACACGCGCGTTTGAAGTGGAGGCGACCTCGGTCGCCTCCACTGCTTTGTGTGGTTCAATTGAGTGGGTCACGCCACGAGAGGACGACACGATGCCCGAGCAGACCGCCGACGCGAGCACGCGCCTCGCGGCACGCATCGCACGAGAAGCTGCTCGGCGAAAGAAGCAACAGCGCGCGCTGGTGCTCACAGCGATCGCGCTCTGCCTCGCCGTCGCCGTCGGGGTGGGCGTCTGGCTGAGCCTCCGGCCGAGCGGGACCGCACCCTCGGCACCTCCCGTCGTCGCAGTGCCAACGCAGACCGCCGAGCCCACCGCGTCGTTGGAGCCCACCGCGGCTCCCGTTGCCGAGGAGCCGACGGCACCCGCACCCGTCATCGACCCGTTCGACACCGAAGCCGCCCGGAAGCACGTTCAGGTGCTCGCGGGCGACATCGGCGTTCGCGAGGGCGGGACCGAGGGTGAACGCAAGGGCGCGGCGTACATCTCGGCGGAGCTTGAGAAGATGGGGTACGCGCCGAGCACCGTGAAGTTCTCACTCCCGAACGGCCGCACCAGCCAGAACGTCATCGCCGAGCTTCCGGGCACGGGTTCGCGCCGCGTCATCCTCGGCGGGCATTACGACACGAAGAAGCCGTCGCCCGGAGCCAACGACAACACGAGCGGCTCGGCGGCGCTGCTGGCGATCGCGGCGGAACTCAAGGACGAACCGCTGCCGCCAACGATCGTCTTCGTGTGGTTCGGCACGGAGGAGATGATCGACAGCAACAAGGACCATCACCACTACGGTTCGCGCGCGTACCTGAAGAGCATGACCGCCGCCGAGAAGTCAGCCACGGCTGCGATGCTCTCGGTGGACATGATCGGCTACGGGCCCGAGTTCCGCGTGCGCACCATGGGCAAAGGTCCGCAGACGCTGCAGAAGGACCTGCTCGCCTTCGGCAAGGCGAATGGTTACTCGGCAACGTACATGAAGGACCCGAGCAAGTACGGGTACAGCGACCACGAGCCGTTCGAGCTCGCGGGCATCCCCGCAGCGTGGATCGAGTGGCGGGACGACCCGGTCTACCACACGGCGAAGGACATCCCCAGCCACGTGGACTGGGAGAAGGTCCGTCAGGCGGGCCAGCTCACACTCGACTACGTCCGCGCTCTCGATGAGCCGAGGATGGACGTGCTGCTCGGCAAGTGATCAGCGCGGGATGAAGCCGAGCACCTTGATCTCCGAGACCGACGTGTCCTCGGCGTCGTGATCGGTTCCCGTGTTTGCGGCAGCTGTCCCGAGGATGACCACCTTCACCGAACCCGTCTTAACGGCCTTGGACAGCTTCATCATCTGCCAGCCCTGCTTGTCCGGATCGAAGCTGAACGGCTGGGACTCTGAGCCATCCGAGAACACCAGCTTTGCGCTTGAAACCCGACCGTTGGAGAACCAACGGTCAACGTCCTTCGCGCTGTCGTACTTGAGGTAGCCGGGGACGATCTGGACCTCGGATACCCAGACCTCGCCGCCGAGGTCGATCGAGATGGCTGACCCCACGCCATAACCCTTCACACCCTCGGCCCAGCAGGTGTCGAGCTTGCCGTCCACGAGCTGGCTTACCGCGTACCCCTTGAGGGTGGAGCTTGCCGAGAGCGCCGAGCCCCCGGGCGTGATGTCGACCGGGTCGCCCTTCGGTGGCGTGATGGCGTCATCGGTGGCGGTATCGTCGTCGGTGATGCCGGTCGACGAGTTGTCCTTCGAGTCATCGGCCTTGGAGCTGTCATCGGCGGTCGCAACGCCCTCGTCCACCTTCGCGCCTCCGCCGAGGATGCCCGAGCGAAGGAGCGCGAACGCGCCGCCGCCCATGGCGAGGAGCACGACCAGGACGATCGCGATGATGACGGGTGCCGCACTCCGCTGGCGTGGAGGAGCTACGGGCGGTGCGGCTGGGGTCGGATAAGCCGGCGGGTACGCGGGCGGGTAGGCAGCCGGGGCCGCTGGCATCTCGGCAGTGACCTGCGCATCGGCCGCTACGGGTGGCATGACCGACGTGATGTCATCGGCGACCGGAGTCGCTACCGGCGCCGCCTTGCCGCACAGCGGGCAGAACTTGACGCCGTCCCCGAGCTGCGAACCGCATGCGTTACAGAACATCCGTTGCATCCCCCTCCGCGCAGAAGTACATCCTCGCGCTGATGATAGCGCGAGAATGTCGTCTGGCGACAGCGCTCTACTAGAACGACAAGGACTGCTGGAGCCTGCGCACCACGCGCCACTGACTTGCCGAGGCGAGCGCGACGCCAACGATCAGCGCAAGCTCCAACGCCAGTGCCGGAGCGAGCCATGATACGTGGCCGATCTGGTTCAGCGACGAGACCGTCATCGGCAGCAGCGCCGCCGCCACTGTCCCGTACATCGTGCCCACGCGCTTATGGTGCGCGATTCTCGCCTCGGCGTTGTCGAAGAGCTCGAACGGACCCTCGCCGGTGCGCTTGCGGAAGTAGACCCAGCTCGCGGAGGTGGCCACCGTCTCAACGCCATGCTCACGCATTGAATCGAGGTACTCCCGACTCTCAGCCGCACCGGCCGCCTTCGGCAGCAACTCGAGGCGATACGTCCACTCACCGGGTGCGCTCTGCGCGAAGGTGTACCGCCGCCACCCGTAGCGGACAAGCGCCCACCCCTCGGCCGCCATCGCGTTCAGCCAGCGCTCTTCCTTCTCGAAGTCAAAGTACATCTTCCATACGGTCTTTGTGTTCATCGCATGACTCCTCTCAGTCGCTTGCGATTGTCTACGCTGTAGACATAGTAAGTCTACAGCGTAGACACGTCAACTCCCAATCTCACGAAGGGATCTGCGAGCACAAAGAAAGCGGCTCCACCCCTCTCGGGATGAAGCCGCTCGTCGTTCGTGTGGTGCGGGTGAGAGGATTTGAACCTCCACGGGGTTGCCCCCACATGGACCTGAACAACGTGTAGGGCGGCTGCGTGGCTGCTCACTGTGTCTCGTGGGTCACCCGGCTCGCTGGCGGGGCATCCCGCGACGACGCTCGGGTGGAGGTTCGGGTGGAGGTTCGGGTGG
>CAKMKD010000205.1 GCA_927439865.1 uncultured Coriobacteriia bacterium
GTGACCTCGATGAAGCCATCCGCGCGATGGAGGAGAGCCCGCTTGTCCGAGAGGCGCTCGGCGACCAGGTCTTTGAGTGGTTCCTGCTCAACAAGAAGGCCGAGTGGATGGCGTATCACCAGCGCGTCACGCCGTTCGAGATCGAAGAGTACCTGCCGCTGCTCTAGGCAGCAATCCAGCGCAACGTGAAGGGCCGCCGGAATCGTTCCGGCGGCCCTTTTTCGACTCTTGACCCGGCTGCACGCTGCGCAGGACGACCGTTCGTCGGTTTGATATCAGGTCGAAACGCTCCAATGCCGAGACAAACGGTATAATATGGTTGCTCGGCGGTACAAAGGGGAGGAATCAACGATGGCGAGTCTCTGCAAGTATGCCGCGACCTGTACGGTCTTCACGACCGCGCTAGGGCCGCTCCCACACATCGGTCTGCGGTATCGTCGTGCGTACTGCCGCGGTGGATGGGGGGAGTGCGCTCGCTACGCAGTGGCCGAGGCGGTCGGACGCGAGAGTGTGCCTGCGGGCATGCTTCCGAATGAGCAAGACGCCGCAAGCGCACTCGTGGCAATAGCCTAGCTCCCTGGTGTCTTGAGCTGACAGGCACTGAGGCCCCGCGCCGTACTCGGTGCGGGGCCTACTTGTTAGCCCGCGCTAGGATGTGCGCTTGACGACAGGGATGCCGTCGAGAGAATCAGGCAGCTGGCCGATCGCGTCCTTGGAATCTGATGAAACCCCCACGATAATCGCGGGGCGGCCGTCGTCAGTACGGCCGACGCCCATCGACATAACCCCGCGCACACGCAGGAGGCGCCCCGCGTGTCTTGTGAGAACCTGCTCGGGACTCTGTCGATCAACTTCCCTCGCCGGGACGCTGCTGAACAGCTTCTCCAGCCACTCCCTGAAAGACGACACGTGGACAGTCCTCTCATCGTGGAACGTTTGTGCACACCATCACGCGACCGTAGCGCACCTGGTCCCCATCGTCCACACGTGCTTGCTTAGTCGTCTTCGGGCACGCCGTCTTTGTGGCACTGCACGCACGATGCGCTTGCGAACCCATCGGGGTGACAACTGCCGCACGGAAACTCTTTGAAGTTGTGCTCGTCGAGCTTCGGGTGCCTGAACTCGGTGTCCTCGAACGACACAGAGGACTTATGGCAGACACTGCAGTCGGCTACGAAGTGCCTTGCCGGCGGCTTGTGACACATCAGGCACGATGCTCTGACCATGTCATGACAGTCGGAGCAGGTCACAGCGATGTGTCCAGACAGGGCGCTCGGGGAGCCTTGGGCCGCGAGTGACTCGCCGACTACCTCGGCGCCCTTCATCTGTGCACCCGGGCGCAGGATGCCCGCCGCGTCGAGGGATGCGAACGTGATGCGATGACCGGTGCTTGCGTGACACTGTTGGCATGCTAGCTTGCTGATGTGCTCAGCGTGGCTCAATCCGTCGGCGATTTCGACGTCCACCTTCTCGTGGCACGGTGTGCATCTCGAGTCGGGGACATCGACCGAGAGCGAAGGGAAGGTCGGTTCGGTCGTGAAGTGGTACCAGACTTCTTTGAGGGCGACGAACTTGTGCAGGAAGCGTGCCTGCAATCCGCTCTCCACATGACAGTCGATGCAGGAGGTCGAGTTGTGCTGGCCGACAGCCCACGCATCATAGTACGGCTGCATCTCGTGACACGACGTGCAGAAGGCGGGCCGCTCCGTATAGACCACGGTGCCGACAAATGCCGCGATGACGAGTACGCCTGCGCCAAGCCAGATGGCGATCTTGCCAATCGTGGAGGACTGCTCTGATCGGGGCATGGGGCCTCCTCACTGCGTCGTCTGGCAGTTCATACCACCTGTGGGCGCTCGCCATGCAGCTACTGGACGGTTCCCAGACTTCGTCCCCAGCCGTGCGCAGTGATGGCGGAGTTGAGCTGATCGCAGAGCCGGTCGCGCGAGTAGGTGCCAGGAGGCAGCAACGTCACTACGTCCAAAACGTCGCCGTCGATGTCCGTGAGCTCGGCGCGCACGATGAACTCAAGGCGCGGGATGTGAGGGCGCTCCTCGAAGAGTGTGTCGATAAGGCGCTGCAGCGCTTCATGATCATCTGTTGAATGCATGGGGGCACTATAGCCGAAGCGGGCGTATCCGCCGAGAATTCTTCGAGCGCTAGCGGGCCAGCCACTCCCGGACGGCATCTTCGACGCCCTCTCGTCCCGCGTCAACCACCTCGGCGAATCGCACCTCGGCTGCATCGAGTTCGGCGAGGGCCGCTGGCACGTGCGCGTGTCCGGCGAGCTCATGGACCCGGCCGAGGAGCTCCACGCCGCTGAGGTCGGCTGCACCAGCCGGCAGTGGGTCGTCGTAGAGCAGGCCTTCGAGCGCCTTGTAGACGTCACCGC
>CAKMKD010000206.1 GCA_927439865.1 uncultured Coriobacteriia bacterium
GCCATGAGTTTGAAGTCGTGCGGTAGATGTGAACTGCGTCTGCTTCACAGGTTTCCTCTTTGCGTCCTGCCCCAAGAATGCGCTGCTGATCGAGACGGGCCAGCATTTTTCAAAAAAGAGTGAATACGTCGCCCTCGGCTACAACGAGTCCCAACACCGTGGGCCCGGCACCGGAGAGGACCGCGCCTGTGGCACCCGCCGAGAGAAGCGCCTCGCGTGTCGCCGCCATATCGGGAATCAGGCGTGCGCGGTACGGTTCATGCAGTCGGTCGACAAGCCCCGCCGAGACAAGATCGCGTCTTCCAAGAGCGATTCCGGCGGCGAGCAGCCCCGCCCTGCCTGCGCTGAACGCTGCGTCTCCGTGCGGCACGCTCTCGGGAAGCGCCAGTCTCGCCTCGGCAGTCGGCAGCGCTTCGTCGCTCAACGCGATCACTGCCGCGAACCCGCTGCCGGGCTCTATGCGCTCCGCGCGCGCACCACTGCCGTCATTCCAGCAGAGTGTAAAGCCGCCGAAGACGGCAGCCGCGACGTTATCGGGATGCCCCTCAAGCTCGGTCGCCAGCTCGAAGATGCGCTCGCGGGTAAGCTCCGCGCCGGCAAGCAGGTCGCCGAGCATCAGCCCGCCCACGATGGCCGCCGCCGAGGAGCCCAGCCCGCGACCGACCGGGATCGCGTTCTCGCAGCGCACGCTCGCCGCACCGGAGTAGCCGACCTCGTCGAACACGCGGCGCATCGCCCGGGCTACTTCGTTTCGCTCGTCGGTGAGAAGCACGTCTTCGCCCTCACCCCAGACCTCGATGCTCCAAAGCTCGGCCGGCTCGGCCTCGAAGACGTCGTAGAGCGCGAGCGCAAGTCCGAAGGCGTCATACCCCGGACCGAGATTGGCGGACGTGGCGGGAACGCGGACGCGGTGCGTCACTGTGTGCTCACAGCTCCTCGACGCGGATGATCGCGCTGATCGAATCGACGACGTCGAGCGCATCGATCTCCGCAAGCGCCGCGCGCACTGCCCGCTCGGAGCCGCGATGCGTGACGTAGACGATCTCGGCGCCCTTCTCGGTGGTCCGCTTCTGGATGACCGAGGCGATCGAGACGCCATGATTACCGAAGACGCTCGCCACTGCGGCTAGCACGCCGGGCTCGTCGGCAACGACAAGCCGCACGTAGTAGCCGGTTTCGAGTTCGCCCAGCTCGCGCACGGCAAGCTCCTCGTGGCAGGTGCACCCGACGAGCGCGAGGCATCCGCTGTCGATGTGGCGAGCGACCTCGATGACGTCGCCGACGACCGCGCTTGCGGCCGGAAGCGAGCCGGCTCCCTCGCCGAAGAACATAGTCTCGCCGACCGAATCACCGACAACGTAGATCGCGTTGTACACGCCAGAGACCTTCGCAAGCGGATGCGCCGAGCGGATCATCGTCGGATGCACGCGTACGTCGATGCTTCCGCTCGCGCGCCGTGCGATGGCGATGAGCTTGATGGTGTAGCTCATCTCGGCGGCATACGCGATGTCTTCAGGCGCGAGCGAGCGGATGCCCTCGGCGGGCACTTGGCCGGACGTCACCCGTGAGTTGAACGCGATTGACGCGAGGATCGCGATCTTGGCCGCAGCGTCGAGACCGTCGACATCTGCGGTGGGATCAGCCTCGGCAAACCCGCGCTCCTGCGCCTCGAGAAGCGCCGCTGCGTAGTCGAGGCCGTTCTCGGCCATGCGCGTGAGCATGTAGTTGGTGGTGCCGTTCACGATGCCGTACACGGCTGTGATCTCATTGCTCACGAGCGAGTGCTTGAGCGGGCCGATAATCGGGATGCCTCCGCCAACAGCGGCCTCGAACATGATGTCAACGCCGTGTGCGTCGGCCGCGTCCATGACCTCGCGTCCGTTGCTCGCCATGAGCGCCTTGTTGGCGGTGACGACGCTCTTGCCTGCTGCAAGCGCCCCGAGCACGACGTCGCGGGCAACGCCGGTACCGCCGATGAGCTCGATCACGATATCAACGTCGGGATCGCCAAGCACCTCAGCCGCTTCTGTCGTACATGCCGAGGCCGGCAGCCCGAGCTCAGCGAAGCGCGCCTCGTTCCTGTCAGCGAAGCGCGTGAGTTCGATATCCACACCGGCACGGGTCGCGAAGTCGGCCCGGTGCCGCCGAAGAATATCGACGACGCCACTGCCAACGGTTCCAAGTCCTATCAGGCCGACCCGAACTGTACGCATTGGTCCTCCATGGAGTTCGATTCGCGCCGCAACAGAGCAACGCGACGCGTCCATTGTACCGAAGCCGCGTTTGACGGGATGAGAGCAGCTCTACCCCAGCTCGCACTTCATGAGGTCGTCGTACGTCTCGCGGCGCACGATGACGCGCGCCTGGCCGTCGTTCACCATAACGACTGCGGGGCGCACCTGCTTGTTGTAGTTGCTGCTCATCGACTGGCAGTAGGCGCCTGTGGCACACACGCACACGATGTCGCCGACCTCGGGCTCCTGCAGCGGCGCATCGGTGACGACGATATCGCCGCTCTCGCAGTGTTTGCCCGCGATCGTGGCCACCATCGTCCTCGGCTGGTCGGCCTTGTTCGCGATAAGCGCCTCGTAATGCGCGTCATAAAGCGAGGTGCGGATGTTGTCGCTCATCCCACCGTCGACCGCCACGTACGTGCGGATCTTCGGGATCTCCTTGATCGAGCCGACGGTATAAAGCGTCACTCCTGCGTTCGCCACGATCGAGCGACCCGGTTCCACAGCCATGCGCGGCACCGTGAGCCCCCAGCGTTCGCACTCCTCTTTGATGCCGTCGACGACGACTTTTCCGTAGTCCTGGATCGTGGAGGGCTCGTCGGGCAGTCCATACGCGATGCCGAGACCGCCACCCGTATCGAGCAGACGCACCTCGACACCCGTTTCATCCTTGACCTCGCGCATGAACTCCACGATCACCTGGATGGCCTTCGCGAAGCTGTGCAGCGCGAATATCTGCGAGCCGATGTGCATATGCAGGCCCTCGAACTCGATGCCTGGCAGTTCGATGGCGCGCTTCACGGCCTGCATCGCAAGCCCCTGGTTACGGCCGAAGCCGAACTTGGAGTCCTCGGCGCCGGTCATGATGAAATCGTGCGTGTCCGCCTCGACACCCGGCGTAACGCGCAACAGCACGCTCTGCGTGAGGCCGCGCTCCACAGCCAGCGCCGAGAGGCGATCCATCTCCTCGAAGCTGTCGACCACGATACGGCCCACCCCCGCCTCAAGGCACTCGATGAGCTCGGCAGGCGTCTTGTTGTTGCCGTGCACGTAGATGCGGTCCATGGGGAATCCGGCACGCAGCGCGAAGGCGAGCTCACCGCCGCTCGAGACATCGAGGCAGCACTCCTCCTCGGCCACGATCTTGAGCATCGCGAGCGACATGAACGCCTTGCCGGCATAGACGACGTCAACGTCGGCCCAGTGGAAGCGTGTCCACTTCACGTAGTCGCGCAGCTGCTGCCGGATGGTGGCCTCGTCCATGACGTAGAGCGCCGTCCCCTGCGTGCGCGCGAGTTCGACCATGTCGACACCGCCCACGAAGAGGCGCCCGTCTTTGACCTCGGCCGTCATCGGCAGCACCGATGCCAGGTCGGCGCCGGTCTTCATATCCGGCACTGCGGGTGGTCGGGGTGTCGTCGGCTTGCCCATCTCGCTCATCCTCTCCTACGCAAACGGCGCCCGTGTGGGCGCCGTGTTGACCCTACATTCGCTGCGGCGCATGCACGCCGAGAAGCCCGAGCACCGATTCGAGCACGATTCGCGTGGCATCGACCACCGCCAGCCGGGCGACAGTGAGCGCCGGAGCGTCTGGATCGACGACCCTGCACACGGTGTAGAACTGGTGGAACGACGCCGCAAGCTCCTCGGCGTAGCGGGTGAGCCTGTGCGGCGTGTACTGCGCTGCGGCCGACTCGACGACCTCGCCGAACTCGGCAAGCTTGCGGAAGAGCGCGAGTTCCGCCTCGGCGGCAAGGGGCGAGAGATCCGTGCCCTCCGGGACGAGCGCGCCAACAAGCGCTGAGACATCCTCGGCGTCAGGCGCGTCCGCGGCTTTGCGCAGGATCGAGCAGATGCGCGCGTGGGCGTACTGCACGTAGTAGACGGGATTGTCGCTGCTCTGCTCCTTGGCAAGCGCGATATCGAAGTCGAGCGCCTGGTCGGTGGAGCGGCGCAGGAAGAAGTAGCGCGCCGCATCGGGACCGACCTCGTCGAGCAGGTCCTCGAACGTCACCATCTCGCCGGTGCGCTTCGACATGCGTACGACCTCGCCGTTGCGGAAGAGGTTCACGAGCTGTCCGATGATGAGCTGCAGCTGCCCCGGATGGCCGAGTGCCGCCACGGCCGCCTCCATGCGCTTCACGTAGCCGTGGTGATCCGCGCCCCAGATGTCGATGACGAGGTCGAAGCCGCGCTCATCGAGCTTGTTCCAGTGATAGGCGACGTCGGCGGCGAAGTACGTGTAGCTGCCGTCGGCCTTGAGGAGCACACGGTCCTTGTCGTCGCCGAAGTCGGTCGAGCGGAACCACGTGGCGCCTTCATGCTCGTAGATGTACCCCGCCTCGCGAAGCTGTGCGATTCCGCGCTCGATCGCGCTTGGAACGCCACCGGCGCCCGGTGCGTGCAGGGTTCGCTCGGAGAACCAGACGTCGAACTCCACACCCATGCCGGAAAGCACGTGCTTGAGGTGCGCAAGCACCTGCGCGTACGCCTTCTCCTTGAAGTGGCTCTCGCGCTCCTCGGCGGATGTGTCCGCCCACCGCTCGCCTTCCTCGGCGAGAATCTCGCTGGCAATGTCGGTGATGTACGCGCCGCGGTACCCTTCCTCGGGGAAGGTCACCTCGCGACCGGTCAGTTCGAGATAGCGGGCGGCAACGGACTCCGCGAAGACGTCCATCTGTACGCCCTGGTCGTTGACGTAGAACTCGCGCTCCACGTCCCACCCGGCGTGTGCCAGGATGCGCGCGAGTGAATCACCGAGCGCCGCCCAGCGGCCGTGACCCACGTGCATCGGCCCCACCGGATTCGCCGAGACGAACTCGACCTGAACTCGCCGACCCTCGCCCACATTCGAGCTACCGAACGACGAGCCCTGCGAGCGCGCCTCGGCGACCACGCGCTGGAGCGCGGCGTTTGAGAGCCGGATGTTGATGAAGCCCGGGCCGGCAATCTCTACGGCCGCGATATCGGGGTGTCCCGAAATGCGGGCCGAGATGATCTCCGCAACCGCTCGCGGCGGCATGCCAGCAGCCTTTGCGGCGCGCATCGCGACGTTCGTCGCCCAGTCACCGTGCGAGACGTCGCGTGGTCGCTCAGCAGTCACCTCGGGCATCTCGGACAGCGTGAGCTCTCCGGAGGCAACGCAGGCTGCAAGCGCGTCGCGGACAAGGGACTCGATCAGGTGCTGCACAGCGAACACTCCTCGGGGCGGTGATGTGAGTGTTCAGGATACCCTTACTGCGCGTGACCGACCAGCGCGACTAGCGTGTCGCAACGGGCTCGCGGTGCACGACCGCAGGCAGCGTGAGCGTGAAGACCGACCCCTCGCCCACCGAGCTCGTCACGGTGAGATCGCCGCCGAGGATCCGTGCGAGCCGAAGCGAGATTGCGAGGCCGAGCCCGGTTCCGCTCGGCTTTGCCTCATCAGGCGGCGCGATCTGGACGAACTGGTCGAAGATGCGGCCAAGCTCAGAGGGTACGATACCGAGCCCGGTGTCGGAAACCGAGAAAGCGACCGTGTCCCGGCTTGTGCACTCCGCGCGGAGTACCACTTCTCCAGTGTCGGTGAACTTGACGGCGTTGCCGACCAGGTTGAGTAGGATCTGACGCACCTTTCGGCGATCGGTTGCTATCACGCACGGTCCGTCTTCAACCTCCACGCGAAGCTCCAGACCCTTGCCGAGGGCCGCCGGACGGAGACTCTCAACGACCGACTCCAGGAGTGGTGTGAGCTCAAACTCCTCGGTCTCGGCGCGAATCTGACCCGCCTCGATACGCGACAGGTCGAGCACGTCGTTGACGAGCTCCAGCAACTGCTTACCGGAGGTGTTGATCATCCCGATCTGGCGCTCCTGCTCCACGTCCATCGTGCCGACGAGCCCTGACAGGAGCATGTCGCTGAAGCCGATGATCGAGTTGAGCGGCGTGCGAAGCTCGTGGCTCATATTCGCGAGGAACTGGTCCTTGGCCGCACTGGCCGCCTCAAGCTCGGCGTATGCGAGCTCGAGTTCCCTGGTCCGCTCGCTGACCAGCTCTGAGAGCCGTTCGCGATGCATGGCGACTTCACGCTCGGCAGCAATGCGGTCGGTGACGTCCTGCATGGTTGCGAACACCAGCCGGACCCCGTTCACATCAATCGGGCCCGAGTGGATTTCCATGTCCCGCATCTCGCCGCTCGCGAGCCGTTGACGGTCCTGGCGAACACCCCCTCCCAACCCAGACGCGGTCTGGCTCAGACGAGAGAGCATTGCGTCCGCATCAATATCAGTGAGGTCCATCACCGTCTTCTCAAGGAACTCATCGTGCGAATAGCCGAAGAACTCGCAGGCGGCCGCGTTCACGTCAACGAACCGCGCCGTTGCCGGATCGACCAGCACCATGATCGTGTGGTTGTTCTCGAACATACTGGCGAAATGCTCGCGACTCGCCCTCAGAGCCGCGACTTCTGCGTTCTGTCGCGTTACGTCCTGAAGGATGCAGTGCGTGCGAAGGACAGAACCGTCCTCGGTGTGAGCGATCCGTCCGTATACAGCAACCTGCCGGGATGAGCCATCCTTGCACTGCACGTCGAACTGCGCACCATTCACCGAGCCCGACACCTTGAACCCAACGAACCGCTCGGCGAAGAGCACCGCCTGTGACGGCTGAATGACGTCACCGAACCAGGTGCCGAGAATCTCGTCGCTCTCGTAGCCGAATAAGTCGAGCCACGCGTCGTTCACGTCGAGGAAGCAGCCATTCGCGTCGAGTGACTGATACGCGAGCGGCGCGCGCTCGTAGAGGAGCCGGAACGACAGCTCGCGCTCAGCGAGTTCCTCCTCCGTCCGGCGGCGTTCGATCATCTCGGCGCGCAGAGACTCGTTCGCCGCACTGAGTTCGGCGGTGCGCTGCTCAACGCGCTCCTCAAGATTCGCGCGGGCGACTTCGGCCAGCGCCGCGAGTCGGGCACGCTCCTCGAAGAGCAGCGCCATGATCAGTGAGGAAAGTCCGAAGATCGCGATCACGAGATTGAGGGCGATCAGCGACTCGTGGAGCGTATCGCTCGAGAACGGTCCGAAGCCGCGAAGCGTTCCGATGGTCGCGATGACAGCGTGCACGGCAACGGTGAAGCCCACCAGCCGGACGCTGCCGTGATATGCGATCCAGACGAAGAACGGAAGGAGCATGATCGGAATCGCACGCTCCACCGGAATCGGGAGTGCTGTCGTGTACGCATACCATGACGCGACAACAGACAGCGCTACGACGACGACCCCGTCCCAATGCGCTCGCCTGCTGGGCTCATCACCGCGTGGGCGAAGCAGCGCAATAGGCGCGATCGCGAGAACCGCGGACGAATCGGCCAGCCACCACGTGAGCACTCCCTCGGCAAACGGTCCGCCAATGAGTTGCATGCCCAGGAGCACGACTGTGCCAAGAATCGCGGGAGCGAATCCGGCAGCTATCCCCACGAGACCGAACCTGACCGCGTCCCGGACGGTCGTGAGCTCGAACCCGTTGGGGAACGACTTGCGAAGGATCAGCCAGAACACAAGCGGGCCCATCATGCCGATCAAGGACATCCCGGCAGCCATTCCAAACGGGACGGCCATGATCGATGCCAGGAACAGCCCGGCGAAGACGAACGGCAGCGCGATCGGTCCTACCGCTATTATGCCGGCAGCCGCGATTCCTGATGGGACCCACAGTGAGACGGCTCCTTCTGGGTGCATGACCATGGGGATGAGGATGCGGGTAAATGCGAACACGACAAGCCCAACGACTGCTGCCCAGAGCAGTCGCGTTCGGAGCGATGGAGGCGTAAAACCGGTCACGGTCATCCCAATTCTCGGTGCGGGCGATGCACTTATGCATTCAAGGCAAGGGACGTGCCAGCACAGACGGGGGCTGCGGAAAAGTGATAGAAGGTGCCCCCATTTTGGGCAAACGGCATGCCCGCAAACGCCTAGACCCCTCGCCGGTAGGCCTCGAGGATGCGACGTGACCTGCGCCCGATTCGCGCCCTGATGCGCTCCGGAGCACCCTGCCAGTCATCCGGATCGCGTCCCCAGCCGAGGTTATGCCTGATGTGCGCCAGCCCGAACACGCCGTGCGCCACCGCGTCTTGCGCGGCGTGCAGCGCCCTTCCGAGCGCCTCGGGGGACCGTGTCCGGATCGCTCTTCGAAGATAGAGGTAGACCCAGATGTACGCCCAGGGCGCAAAGTGCCTGGTCAGGTTGCCGGGAGAACCGAGCGCCGGGAAGTCATAATCGACGGAGACGTCCGCACGGGCGATGGTATCGGCCACATCACCGAGACCCGCATCGCAGGCCCAGTCCCTCGTCAGCTCGAAGTGCACGAGCGGTCCCATGGTGCGTATCCCGCCAGTCGCCGGATGATTCCCTACCGATGATACGGTTCGCCGCGCATGATCCGAAATCCCCGGTACACCTGCTCAAGAAGCACCACTCTCGCGAGCTGATGCGGGAGCGTCATTGCCCCGAGCGAGACACGCTCGTCCGCCCGAGAAAGCACCGCCGCGTCAAGTCCGGCAGCGCCGCCTAAGACGTACGCAATCGAACTTCGGCCCTCGATGCCCGCACGCTCCAACCATGCCGAAAACCCCTCGGAGGAGAGCTGCCTGCCGCCGATCTCCAGAACGACCACATGCGCGCCTTCGGGAATCGCACGTAGGATTCCCTCGGCCTCAACTTTCAGGGCGCCGCGTTCGTCGGCTGTCACGTCCCGGTCGGGAACTTCGACGACCTCGATCGCAGCATACGGGCGCAGCCGCTTGAGGTACTCGGCCGCCGCATCGCGCCAGTACGGCTCCTTGAGGCGACCCACCGCCACGACGGTGATGCGCACTACTGTCGCGCCGCGTCGGAGCCGAGCGTCACTTCGAGCGTCTTGGCTTCTTTGCCGCGCATGAGCCCCACCGACACCTTCTTGCCGACCTTCTGCGAGCGAATGCTGGTGAACACATCCTCGACGCTTGCGATGCTCTCCCCGGCGATCTTCACGATGATGTCACCCTGCTTGATGCCGGCCTTCTCGGCAGGCGAACCGGTTGAGACGCTCTGCACGAGGACGCCGGTGCTCACCGGGAGGTCATACTGCGAGGCGAGATTCGCATCGATCGTCACAGTCCCGATGCCCATGAACGGATGCGAGGCGCGTCCGGTTTCGATGAGCTCATCGGCGATACTCTTCGCGAAGTCGACCGGGATTGCGAAACCGATGCCCGCAGACTGTCCCGACGTGGACTGAATGAGCGTGTTGATGCCGATCAGGCGACCTTGCGAGTCAGCAAGCGCTCCGCCCGAGTTGCCCGGATTGATCGAGGCGTCGGTCTGGATGAGGCTCGTGTACGCCGTGATTCCCGAGGAGCTCTGCGCGAAGCTCGAACGTCCCAGCGCGGAAATGATGCCCGAGGTGACCGTCTTCTCGAGACCGAACGGGCTCCCTATCGCCACAACGGGTTCGCCGACCTTCAGCTCCGCCGAGGAGCCGAGGGTGGCAGCCGGTAGCCCGGTCTTCTCAACCTTGATGACTGCGAGGTCGGTGGAAGGATCGGTGCCGATGACCTTGGCGGGCAGGTCCTCGACACCCACCGTCACGATGATCGCGTCGGCGCCTTCCACGACATGGTTATTGGTAAGGATGTGTCCATCCGAACGGATGATGACCCCGCTGCCGTTACCGACGACCTGCGTGACGCTCTGTCCGGTGAAGCGGTCGATCCCGCTCTGCTCGATCGAGATGTTCACCACAGACGGCGTGAGTTTGGTTGCGACCCGCTCGGCGAAACCGGCGTCCTGATCGATATCCACGACAGTCGGGGTCTCCACCGGCGTCGGCTCAGGGGACGTGACCTCGGTGATGGTACTGCTCACCGGAAAGAAGAGTGCGAATCCGAGCACGACCCCCACAACAGAGGCGCCCACGAGTCCGCCGAAGATGGCGGCGAGCACGAGCGCGATGGTGCCGTGTCGACGCGGCGTCTTCGGCGCTATCGCGGGTTCCGGCGCCGGGGAGAGCATCGCAAGCGTCGAGGATGTGTTCACCAGCATTCGCTCGCAGAAGGTCGGCAAGAAGGTGTCGGTG
>CAKMKD010000207.1 GCA_927439865.1 uncultured Coriobacteriia bacterium
GGTTGCTCACGGTCAGCACTGCGGTGATGGAAGTTCCGACGCACTCGTCGGACATTGAACCGGATCAACTGAGCCCGTTGTTCGCCGCCGCGAAGCACGCAGCCAAGTCCGCCCCTGAGCGACATGCTCTCTTAAGCTACTGCCCGGATACCGGAGGGCTGCGCGTACTCCCGGAGAGTTAGCGCACTGCCGCCAGGGGATTCGTCTTCGCTCCGATGACCGGACCGGTTCGGTACGACCAGTCGTAGCGACGGGCGCCGACGTAGTCCTTGCGGTCGGCGAGCTTGGAGAGCTTCACGAAGTCTCCGGTTCTCGGCGCATGGATGAAGTACCCGGCTCCGGCGTAGAGCCCCACGTGATACACAGGCGAGCCGAAGAAGACCGCATCGCCCGGTTGAAGGTCCGTTGCGGGCACGGCCGTGCCCAGCGTGAACTGGGCGCGCGAGTAGTGCGGCAGGTTCACGCCGTGCTGCTTGTAGACGTACAGGACAAGCCCGGAGCAGTCGAACGCCGAGGGCGTGGCGCCTCCCCAGAGGTACGGGATGCCGTGATAGGCGAGGGCGGTCTCAATCGGCGTGCCCGGAACGACCTTGATGCCTGCCTTGTTGGCGCCCGACAGGATCTCACGCATGAGCGCGGACTCGTCCATCTGGCGACGTGCGGCCTCGCTGTCGAGGAGTTCGATCAGGTCTGCCTCGGCCTGCGCCAGCATCTCCTGGCGCTCCTGTACTCGCAGCAGCACCTCGATCTGGCGCGCCTTGAGCGTGAACTCGAGCTCCGCGGCCTTCTGCTCGGCGGTCTTAAGATCATCGGCGGTCTGCTTGATCTGGTCGCGTTGCGCGCGGAGGGTTGCGGTGATGTCGGCGTCGTTCTCGCCAAGCGCGTTCAGGAAGCGGATCCTGCCGATGAGGTCGCCCACCGACTTGGCGCTCAGGAGCGTATCGAGTACGTTGAGCTGCCCGTTCCGGTAGATGGCGCCGGCGCGATCTTCCAGCAGATCGTTTTGCGTGGCGTATGCCGATTGTGCGTTCGCGAGGTCGATCTGCGTGACCGAGAGCCGCGTCTTTGTGGCGTTGAGCTCTTCGACCGACGCGTTGTATGCCTCCGAAGCGATAGCGAGCTCGCGGTCGAGTTCGTCGAGCTGCGCCTTGAACTCCTCCAGGCGTGCCTGCCTGCGAGCCAACTCGGCGCGGAACTCGGCGGTCTGCGCATCAGACGGCGCTTGGACACCAGCGGTTGCTGTTGTTGCCGAGGACGGCGCGCCGTATGCAGGAAACACGAACAGCATGCTGGTTATGATTGCACCAGCGATGATACGTGCGGCTACCGTTGTGCGAGTCGTTTTGAACACGTGCACCACCCAGTTCGACCATGAGGCCGGGAGATCTTCATGCGGTTGTACTAGCACCTTGCGTGCCGGGTTCATACTCAGAAGGCCGCGAGTTCGCGGCCTTCTGCCCCCGCATCCTCGTCCTGCCCTACGGCCAGTACGTTGCGCCCGTCAGCGTTGAGGGGTGTGCGCTCGTGCAACCGGCCGAGCAGTCGCCACTCTGGCCCTTCGACCAGTTGCTCGCGGTGTAGTTCTTGTTCGCGCGTATCTTCGAGGTTCCATTTGCGATCGTCGCGTATGCCGGGCCGTCCGTGGTGTAGCCGAGGAGGCGAGGCCGCTTCCAGCCGTGCGGCGTCTTGATGTGACAGAACCGGCAGTAGCCACCTTCTGCGCCACGGCCGCTGTGCTCCGAGTGCACGTTATTGCTGGTCGCGAGTCCGGTGTGGCACTTCCCGCAGATGACGGTGGAGTAGTTTGTGAGTGAGGTCGTGGCCGTCCAGTTCGTGTATGCCGGATCGAGCATCCACTGAACGCTTGATCCATGCGGTCCGGACGCCTGCGTGGCGGCGTTCTGCGAGTTCGAGTGGCAGTCTGTGCACGTCATGTCGCTGTTTGCCGCCCAGCCGGCCTTGAGGTACGACGATGCGGATGCCGGTGTCCACGTTTGCGTGCGCGTTGTGCCAGCCGAGTCGACGAAGGTGAAGCTGCTCTGGACAGGAGTGGTCTGACCGAGAACGTTGTGGTACGAGAAGTTGCTCGGGTTGAACTCCTGCGCGATGTTGGTCTGGCCGCTCGGCACGGACGTATTGCTGCTGTGGCACTTGAAGCACAGGTACGCTTCGAAGTCGGTGGATCCGCCTGCGAGCCGAACCGGGGTGAAGCCAGTCGGCAGGCCGAAGTTCGAAGTTGCGAACGTCACCCGGGTGCCCCAGGCGCCGTACACAGCCGGCCCGGCATTGCTCGAGGTGCCATTGTGCGCCGCGAGTGCTGTGCCGCCTACCTTCTTGGCGACGTGGGCGTCGTGGCAATCGGTGCACTCGCTGTGGCGGTTGGTGCCGCCGAGCATCGCAGCTGTCTCTGTATCGGTATGCCGACCCGCGTACGTGGCCATGACGTGCTTGTACGTGAGGTTCGCCTTCGTGTAGACGTCCTTCGCTCCGTTCGAGCGTGGGTAGGCGGCGGTCCCGTTGCCATGGCACTTGTAGCAGAGGTTCTCCTCGCGGGCGGCGGTGCCGGTGTTCAAGCGCACACCTGCGATGCTGAGCCCGCCGGCCCATGTCACGCCAGCCGGACGCGTCCAGGCGGTCAGCCGCTTGTTATCCGATGCGTGCGGGTCGTGGCAGGTCTCGCACAGCGCCTTGCCGTTCGCGGTTGTGGCAGCGAGGTGGCCGGAGTCGGCGAACCGGAACCCTGCCGCGTCTTTGTTCCAGCCGGGGAAGTACGGCGCGCTCACAGTGCCGAACGCGGCGCTGTACGGCACGAGGGTGGTTGTCGTCACCGTGGCGTTCGCAGGCCCTGCGTCGTGGCAGCGCATGCAGAAGTCAGACGCCGCCGAGCCGTACGTGGTGCTCGTGACGGTAAGCTTCGTATTGTCCGGGTCGCTTGCGCGATCCATATCCCACGCGCCGCTCGCCTTCTCGGCCTTCGCATAATGCAGGTTGTGGCAGTTCACGCAGGTGAGCGAACCGGTGGTTGTGTTGAGCACGTCGTAGGTTGACGTGACCGACCAACTTGAAAGCACCGGCGACGCCTGTGCATCCGTGGTGGAGAGATTGGCTACCAGGCGCAGCTTCGAGTACGTGGCTGTTGCGTATCCACTGAGGTTGACCGGGCTTGTCTGCGCGCCGTTGACGAGCGTGCTCCACGCACTCCCGTTCCAGCCCTGCACGGTGACACTGAGATCAGTGTTGACGGGCTCGCTCTGGGTCCAGCTGACGGTGCCCCATTTGTTCGCCGAGGCGTAGGGGAGGATATCGGGCGTGGTTGCGGTGCCCGAGAGGCGATATGCGAGGCCGGAGATGTCAGCCGGCTGAACGAGACCAACTGCGATCGACGAGCCGGCGGCCTGGGTGAAGGATGCTGGGAGCGTGTTCCAGGTCCAGGTGCCGGTAACCGGGTTTGCGGGGATGAGTGCGCGCCGTACGTCGGTGGCGCTTCCGCCGCGAATCGCGTACATGTAGCTGCCGCCGTCCCACTGCAGACTCACGCCGTCGCCGGCGGTGTTGCCCCCGAACGGATCGACGTTGCGGTCGGTCTTGGTGGGCGTACCCGCTAGTCCGCTGACCACGATCGTGTCGTTTGCGTCACCGGTATCGCGCCCGATAATGAGCAAGTACTCTGTCCCGCCCGTCTTGAAGTACGCCATGCGGTTGTACCGAGTATTCGTGTCGCTCACGGTAAGGGGACCCTGAGTGAAGTCGACATCCGTCGTCGAGCGCGCAGGATCGGTGCGGTAGTAGAGGCGACCGTCGCCTCCGGTGCCGTTCTGGTAGATGACGAACAGCCGGTCAGAGTCAGGCGCGTAGGCAATCGCAGAACCTGCGCCTAGCGTCCGGTCCGTGCCGGTCGTTTGGAAGTTGAACTGTCCCGTGCCCGTGCCGGTGTAGTTCCACCACATGATGCGGGTGCTGTTGCCGCCGGCCGAGAAGTACACGCACGTGTCGGCGGTGGTGGTGTTGACCGTCGAGTCGCCACCGAGGCCCACGTTGGTCGGGAGGCTCTGTGCGGCCGCCCACAGGTCGGTGGTGGGGTTGTAGGAGCCCTGGGTCAAGTTCGCTCCGGCGCGCGTCACGTACGCTCTGCCGTTCACGAAGTACGCCGATGAACCTGAGCCCGGGCTCCAGAGCGTGTTGTCCCGGGGGGTGGTGCTCCATGTCCCGGCTGCAGGATCGTAGCTGTCGAATCTGACAGCGGCACCCTGGCTACCGAAGACCATCGTCTTCATCGGCGGCGTGATCGTGGTCGTGTACTGAGCCAGCGTGATCTCGCCATCGGCGGAAGCGGTCGTCTGAGTGTTCGACAGCGTATCTGTGTTGAACTCCGCCTGCGTTGACTGGTTGAAGGTGTCGTGTGCTGTCGGCACCCAGGTTCCCGTCGTCGTGTACACAGGGTGACGTGACACGCGGTTGAACTCGGCCTGAACGTCCCGGCCGTTCCATGAGAACGGCCTGGCGTAACCGGCCGCCACCTTCGACTCGGTGGATGAAGCGCTGTGGCACTTGAAGCAGAGCGCAGCCTGCTTGTTCGCGTTGGGGTCGGTGGTGCGGCTGCGGCGGTAATCCACAAGGCGCGTGGTGGCCGAGCCGTGATTGTCGTGGCAGACCTCGCACTGAACGCCCGGGTTGTTGCCCGGATAGTCGTTGCTGTAGATGACGCTTGCGCTGTGCGCCGATGCCGCGTAGGCGGCTGGGTCGTGAGCGCCGGCGGTGTTCGCAAACGCGTTGGGACCGCCTGCGAGCGCGATCGTCGTGGCGGCGTTGATGGTCTTCCCCTGGAACACCAGCGACGTACCGTGGCACGAGAGACAGGCCTCGTTGTTGGTGGCCGGAGCGGCGTTGTTGCTCACATAGGCGTAGAGCGAGGCCCCGTAGGTGACGCGAAGCATCATGCGGTAGGAGGTTGTCGCCTGATACGTGCCACTCGTGTCGTAGTAGTAGGACGAGCGATGCGGCGAGTGGCAGGCGGCGCAATTCTTCTTGTTGTCGATCATGTACTGGTTGCGGTGCGTGGATCCTGCGGTTTGGCCGACGTAGTCGTAGAAGGACGCCTGCGTGTTCTTGCTGCTCTTGGCGCCAAGCGGGCTCGCCGCGCTTGTGCCGCCGTGGCACTTGTAGCAGAGCTCCTTGGACTTGTAGTCGATCTGGTACGCGCCGTGCGTGGAGTGACAGCGGGCGCAACTATCGACGTTGGGGTCGGTGCGGTATCCGTGGGTGTTTGGCGAGAGCGAGACTGAAGGCCCCGACTTCTGCGGCGTTGTCTGGTCGTCGCGCGCGACGATTGCGTAGTACCACACGTACGATTGTGTGATCTCGGCCGCTGCCGCATTCACCTGAACCGTGACGCCCACGTAGTTGCTCACGACCGGCGTGAGTGAACGTGACGTGATCGTTGACGAGGAGATCGGAATCACATCGCGGTACACGTCGTACGCGACGGCATGTCCGGCGGAGTCCGTGGAGGCGTCCCAGCGCAGCGAAACCTTGCCCGTGTCGCTCACCCAGGCATCGCGAAGGGTGGGCGTCGTGGGTACCGCGCCGTATGCTGCTGAGGCGATGCCGAGCAGCATACCTGCCAGCGCGAACACCACTGCGATCCTTGTGAGATTCCGGGTCGCTCTCATGACACTCCTCCGTTGATCTTTATCACACAATCACTCCATGATCACGGTCTGGACCGTGCTGATATCTTGCGTGCCTGATCCGATGGTTGTGAGGTACCACGTGCCGCCCACGAACCGCATGGGCACGGTCACGGTATGCTCCGACTCGATGCCGCCGTCTTCCCAGCGGACGACCGAGTACCCGTAGTATACCGTGGCTTGTGATACCGCGAACACCCCTACGGAGGATTGGCTCTCATATTCTTGTATACGCGGGTAGGCGCGAACACGCTCAGCGACGAAATCCGCCGACGGATTCTCATCCGGCGCGAACATCGCCGAGAGGGCCGCCGAATCGCCTACCGTGATAGCGGCCAGCGCTTCATCCGTGCGTGCTCGCAGGGCCTTGGCGTTCGTGCGCACCACAGCCGAAGTCTCCGCGAGGTACTTCTCCCATGCGGCACGCTCCTCAGCAGTAAGCCCGCTAACGCCGCTTGCAGCCACTTTCGCCGCGAGACCGTTGGGCGGCGTGGGGATGTCGACCACCTTAGGGGCCTCGGTCACGCCGGTCACGCCGCCGCCGCCGGCCGGAGAGGATGAGTCGGGTTGAGCGGGCGGGAGCGCGACTGACTGACCGCCGGGAGCGCCGCGAAGCGCGAGGAACGCGGCGCCTGCGAGCAGTACGGCAGCGATGACACCCACTATCCAGAAGTAGCGCGAACGCATGCAGGTCCCGCCTCCAAACGCCTCTTGGACCCTTAACTACGGTTATCGGTAGGAACGTCGCCATATAGTAGCCTGAGAGGCGCGCGTTGTGCCGGACGGACGGCTTTGCGGGTCGAATGGTCGATTCAGATCAGGTTGCGTGCCTCGGGGCAGGGTGCTATCCTATCGTTCCGCCAAGCGCGGCACCCATTGCGGGGTGGAGCAGTCTGGTAGCTCGTCGGGCTCATAACCCGAAGGTCACAGGTTCAAATCCTGTCCCCGCGACCATAGAAACCGCAGGTCCTGAGCCTAAAGTGCTCGGGGCCTGTTTCGTTTCTACGGAGCGTGTAAGCGGTTTGTAAGCGGATTCCTCGGGTCCGTTACCGAAAACGGTCGCATCGAGTCGCTTACTGGCGTCCACGTGGGCGTCCGGCATGAGGTGCCCGTAACGATCAACTGTCGTCGTGATCGAAGCGTGGCCGAGCTGCTGCTGCACGTATTTGAGGTTCTCCCCCTGGTTGATTAGCAGCGAGGCGAAGGTGTGCCGCAGGTCGTGTATCCGCATCCTGCGAAGCCCTGCGGCCTCCAGGGCCGGGAAGAACACCCGGTGCCGCAGGTTCGCCTGGTCGATCAGCCCGCCGTCAGCCGTGCAGAACACCAGGTCGCTCGGGCTCCATGCGCACTCGATCTTGTGGTCCATCAGGACTCCGGCGAGTCGCGGCGACATGCCAACCGTGCGCACTGAGTTGCGGCTCTTGGGTTCCTGGAACACTCCCTTGTCCACGCTGCGTCGGACCCGGATAGTCGAGCTGTGCCAGTCGATATCAGACCATCGGAGCGCGAGCAGCTCACCGAGCCGCATGCCTGTGAAGATTGCGGTGAAGAACAGTGGGCGCCACCGAGGGCTGAACGCGTCCAGGAACGCCGGTATCTCGTCGGGCGTCAGGAAGTCCATTTCCACGTGCTCGCGGCGTGGAGCCTTCACGTTCTGTGCCGGGTTCACTCGCAGGTAGTCCCAATCGACGGCCTGTTTGAGCATTCCCTTGAGCATCACCAGGGCCTTCTGCACTGTCGCAGGCTTCACGCCGGAACCCATGCGCTCGGCCACGTAGCGCTGAACGTCTGCGGTCTTGATCGACGCGACCGGCACGTTGCCGAAGAAGGGGAGTAGCGAGCCGTAGAGCATTGAGCGGTAGCTACGGAGTGTCGAAGGCTTCACCTGCACAGACGCGTAGTCACGAAACCATTGCTCCGCGAAGGATGCGAACGTGATCGCCTCGATCTCGCGGTACGCGCCGTCGGCCACCTGCGCTTGCATGCGCGTGACGTGTGCCTCCGCGTCTTTCTTGCGCGTTCCAATCGCCTTCGCACGCTGCCTGCCGCTGGGGTCGCGCCAGTATGCGTACCAGGTATCGCCGCGCTTCTTAACGAATCCTCTTGCCATATCAATCACCTCCTCCCTCTGGAGTCTGATCTGGGCGCTATTCCTTCGCGTCCCGAAGTCGATTGACCATCCTCTGAACCAGTCGTCGGTCTTCTTTGGACAAGTCGAGCCATCCGTCAGGGCCGGGTACTGGCTCCTCTGTGAGAAGAAACTGCGCATTTGCCGCGACTTGCTCGGGCGTGCCGAGTGCTGAGGCGACCTCGCGGAACTGGTCTTCGGTCAGGTAGGTCTGCAACAGGTCAAACGCGTGCATCGTACTTGAGAGACTGTTGAGCATATTGGGGTCGAGCTTGTCGGCTAGAAGGTCCTGCATGGCTTGTTCGAGGGGTATGCCGAGCGCCTTGAGCAGGCGGGCCGTTGTGTCGTCGCCGGGCGTTCGTGTCCCGTTCTCGATCTGTGTGAGGTAAGGGCGTGAGATGCCCACGGCCTCAGCAACGGCCTTCTGCGACAGACCCAGTTGGCTGCGGCGCTGGCCGAGATACTGGCCGAATATGTTGTCGTCCACTGAACCTCCAAAACTGGTAGCAACCTTTGCAACATGCTACATGTTGCCCGGTGCGGTAGCAAGAGGCACAGTAAGGAAGTAGCCGAACGGAGGTGAAAGCGATGCAAGGTGAACTGAGTGCCCAGAGCGGACTTGTCACGGTTGAGGAGATGGCGGGTTATCTCCAAGTGCCCGCAAGCTGGCTCTATGCGCGCACGGCGTCAAACGCGATTCCGCATGTGCGGGTTGGACGCTATGTTCGATTCAACGTGAGCGAGGTGATGGCGTGGCTCGCGGAGAGTGGCAGGTAGCCGTAAGAAGGGTTCGCGGCCAGCCGCGCGTCCGGCGGCGGTCCCCGGCGGGGACCGTGTCGGACCGCGACGGCCTGCGGTCACCGGTGACGGCGAAACAGCACCGGGGCGGGGCGGGAATCGCCCTGCCCCTAGTCTTGTCCATAGTGCGAAAGAGTCCACGCCTTCGCTGAGAATGAGATATGACGATGTGGGGAGAGCGTTCCTTTATCGGCCATTGCTGGGAGTCGCTCGGCCCCCCGAGCCTCACTACGGACCGCGGTCGACTGATCGGCTGACGCCACGCGCGGCCCGCATGCTCAAGGGAGCAGCCCTCAAGGCGAATAACCTCGACCTCGGCCTGATCACCTTCATGACCTTCACGTGTGCACCCGAAGATCGGGAACGCATTGCGCGCGGCGAACTGATGCTGGGGCGAGAAATGAAGCGCACCCTGAATGCGATGCAGCAGCGGTTCCGGCGAGAGGGCTACGCGGACTTCGTTTACATCTGGGTCGCGGAGAATCCTCGGGAATCGAACCCGCATGTACACCTGTTGACCAACCACCGTGTCCGGCGGTGCGATTTCGGTGGATTCGCGGCCTGGGTCGAGTCACTGTGGGGCCACGGCTGGGTGAAAATCGAGGGCATCCGTGACCCCGCGTGTGCGGGGCACTACCTCTTGAAGGCTGTCGGTTACACGCTCAAGGGAGGCGGTGGCTCGCAGGGCACGGTGCGAGGCAACAGGTATGGTATCTCGAAGAACATCCGGACCGTGGACATGACCAAGGACGTACGCGACCGTGAGGCTGCGGCTCAGACGCTACTGGCGCTTACGCGGGCACTGCCAAAAGGGAGCGACATTGAGCCGCTGGGTGCCAGCGCCTACCTGACGCGATACGGACTCGCCTTCAGCGCCGGTACGTCGGTAGAGCAACTCTACAGGGTGATCGACGAGCTTCAGCAGGGCGCGCTGCCGGGCTAGTGCTCTCCGAATAAGGTGGCTTGCTCGGCGGCATTGGGCAGCGTGACCTTCTCGGCGCGTTGGTAGGGCTGGTGCACGAACGCCGGGAGATCGGGCCTTCTGCCTTCTTCGAGAAGCTCTCTAATCGAGAGTACCTGCATTCGGGCGTAGTCGCGATTCCATACATCTGAGTGGAAGTATCCTGCCTCGGCCGCTTCCTGGAGCATTGGCTTGCTGGGCTCTTCTAGCGTCACGAATAAGCCTATGGCTGCCTTCTCTCTTTCGAGCGTCCCCTTGAGGTCGCGAATCATCGATGCATTCACGTGCCCGCTCTTGACGCTCACGAGCACGCGCTCCAGTTTGCCGTGCTGGTCGGTGAAGGTGATCGCTCCGTCGATGCCGGCATCCGCACCCTTCTTCTTCTGACCGCCGATGGGTCGAGCATCTACAAGTCCGAGGGCCCACCATTGGAACTGGTAACGGCCATCGTCCGGACCTTGGGCGAGCGCGCGTGCTCCCTCTACTTCTGTGGGCTGGCCGATGACAGGGACCTCAGTGAGCCCGAAGCTGTCAGCGAGGCGCGCTTTCATGACCGCTATTGACAGATAAGTGACGTCGATGCCTATCCATTTGCGGCCGAGCTTCTCGGCGGCAACGAGGGCGGTCCCGCACCCGCAGAATGGGTCGAGTACGATGTCGCCTGGATTCGAGGATGCTTCTACTATGCGTTCCAGCAATCCGGCGGGCTTCTGAGTCGGGTACCCCAAGCCCTCGGTTGACCATGACACGATGTAACGCGTCGATTCGTCGCTCCAGATGTCTTGGACCGGCATTCCAGGCATTTCGTCCAAGTACTGCTTCACACGGGTTATTCCGGCGGGTGTGTAGTAGAGCTTCCCGGCGGCTTCCAGCTTCTCCATGTTCTCCTGAGTGTAGCGCCAGTTGCGAGTGTGGCCGTGCCACTCGTATAGGGGGCCGCGTCCGCCGGGAGCGGTGGCGTCACCTGATTTCCAGATGCGGCCGTCAGCATCCGAGTAGCGGTAGTAGGTCTTGATATAGTCGTCTGTGTAGGCCTGATAGGTACGATTCCAGGTTGGTGAGCCACCGCGTGAGTAGAACAAGATAGTGTCGTGAATGCGGCCGTACCGTCCGGCGTCGCTATGGGCATTCGTGCGCTGCCAAACAATCTCGTTTCGGAAACGTTCTGCACCGAAGATCGCGTCGAGAACGACCTTCAGATAGTGGCTCGCCGTTGGGTCACAGTGCAGGTACAGAGAACCCGTAGGCTTGAGTGTGCGATGGAGTTCTACGAGTCGGACAGCCATCTCGACAAGGTAAGCCATCATTTGGTTCGTGCCGATGCCGTGTCGCAAAGCTCCAATGAGAGCAGAGACCGACTCCGGCACCCGCCCTTCGTTCACACTGGTATTCGTCAGGTAGTCGTATTGCTTCTGCGCGTCAGGTCCCCAGTGCCACGTGTCCTCGAACGCCACAAGCTGGGCGTCGCTCTTGTTGCCCGACTCATCCCTAAAGATCACGTTGTAATCTCGGTTTGAGTTGAACGGGGGGTCGAGATAGACCAAGTCGACGCACTCATCCGGGATGTACCGGCGGAGGATGTCCAGGTTGTCACCGTAGAACAGCCGGTTCGTGATCGGCTCGCTCATGTAGCCCCCTCGCTCACTTCGCGGTCAATGCCAGTCTATCCCAACCGCGCGACCGGCCACTAGCCAGCACAGGGCCGTCCACATGAGCGCGGCGAGGGCAGCTGTCCACAGACAGACTGGAGATTGGCGAGCTCCTAGGGAAAGCTCGCAATCTCCAGTCTGTGGTCAGGTGCGAAGGGTGCGGCGATTGTGGGCGGGCGCGAGGGTCGGGCGGTGCCATCTCTTACGCCTAGGGTTCAATTTCCTCTGTTCCGCACCAAATCGGGGCGTCGCACCGGGCGCATCGGACTTCGTTCAGCTCGCTGTCAGGGAGTGCTGTGCCTATACCGAGTGGGCCGAGATCGCCGTCGGGTTCGGCTGTGCTGCAACAGCGCCACTTGTCGGTCCCCACAACAGTGAGAGAGTCGTCGGCGTGAAGGTCAATGGCGCAATTGGGGCAGGCATCGGGCAGTCGCATGGGAGTCCCCCGTCTGTTGGTCATCGGGAGCATACCTGACGGGCGCCGAGAACACCCGCGAAAGTAAGACACCGCTGGTACGCGAGTCGCCGATCACATGTCCTCAAGATGAGGAGAGCAAGCGCAACCATGCAGGAAGCGGCACTGGGAATGTTTACCGTTTAGCGGAACGCCTATACCGTATGTCGTGTAAAACGGCACAAAGAGCCCACATATGGGGCCCTTTGTGATAATGTGGCCGATACCGAAGTTGCACCTTCGGACGACCTTGACAACTAAATATGCATGCCGCGGAATCCGCAGGGCTCCCCTGTCGCTGGTGAAAAGACTACCTTGCTGAACTCAGAAGTCAAGGGTCTATTCGTCAAATTGGGTAGCATCGAACGCCGAATCGTATTTTGCTGGGTTTCAAGGTCGGGTCAGTAGACGTGACTTCCGGGCATGCCGCACAGATGGGAGATGCCAATGGTCAACAAAGGCATCAAACCAACCCCGTCGACCCGGTGTCCGGTTTGTGGCTCCGATGAGCGGATCGAGATCCGCATGGCCGACGGGGATAAGGAGTCCGCTGTAGGTGGCATCTGCAAGGGCTGCGTTATCGCAGCGCTAGCACCTACGCGGATTCCGAAGCTCATACTCCCGTAGCCGCTGACTAGCGGCCATTCCAGCCAAAGCGCACGGCCCCTAGGTACGACCTGCGGACTAGGGGCCATGCGCCAGGGCTGGAGTGGTGAGGGCGCAGGCGAGCTGCGATCTCCTCCCCTGGTGACATCTTCTTGAGCGTCGAGACTTCGAACGGACAGAGTCCGTTTACGAAGGTGCGAATGGCGCGGCGATTGTGGGTGGATGCCGATTCGTCAAGAGACCGGGGTAGCGCGCGCGAGCTGGTATCATGCGGGCGGTCCATGTGAACTAGAAACTGCTGATTTGATGGGGGCGTGTCGAGATGACGGAAAAGAACTTGGACTACGCTGGGGTCTGGGCTGAGATCAAGGCCATCAATCCTCGCCTGAGCACGCGCGATTTCCACATGTACTGGCACGTCAACACCGGGATCGAGATGGTTGCTGAGAAGTACGGGGTAGCCGCTGAGGTCGTTCGGGGAGTCCTCGGGGAAGCGCCGGATGGATGGGACCCGGATTCGGTCTGATGCAGGTGTTCGGCTGGCTGTAAGCGGTTTGTAAGCGGAATGACCCGAAACAGGCCGAAATAGGCGATACGGGTATGGAAAGGCCCTCCGGCATTTGCGCTGCTCAGAGGGCCTGTCCGGCACTCAGCCGGACGTAGCTGGAAATGCCTGGGCCTCACTCATAACCCGAAGGTCACAGGTTCAAATCCTGTCCCCGCGACCAAGAAAATAGCAGGTCAGAAGCCATCAAGCTTCTGGCCTGTTTTCGTTGTCAGGTCGTCCGTCTAACATGTGTTCAACACTTACAACGCATGAGCCTTCAGCATAAGGGGACTGTTGTCTCAGAACGAATAGGGTGCGGTGATTCACTGCGGTAAGGCCTACTCGACTTGTGTTATACGCAGCATCGACGTATTGTGCGTATAACTACTAGGGGGTGGGCACATGCAGCGACAACCACTCGAAGTCCAGACTATCTACGCCGAGCTGCTTGAACAGATCGCTGTCTACGAGGCCTCACGCACGATCGGACACACTGCTGGCTCCTTCGTGACGAAGATGGTGAAGGGCCAGGAGTACTACTACTTCCAGAACGTGGGGCCTGGCGGGGCAAAGCGCCAGACCTATCTGGGTCGTCGGGACGCCGCGCTTGACGAGTTGGCCGATCGGTTCGCCGAGGGCAGAGTCAGCGTCGCCGCCGACCAGCGGTCTATCGAGCGGTTGGCGGCTCTTTTGCGGGCAGGTGGCGCTATGGTCACCGATGCGCCCTCGGCTCGAGTGCTTCGTGCGCTCGCAGATGCAGCGGTGTTTCACGCTGGCGGCGTCCTCGTCGGAACTCACGCGTTTGTCGTGCTCGGCAACCTCCTCGGGGTTCGCTGGGCCACCTCGTTGAGGACTCAGGATGTTGACATCGCGGTTGATTCCAAGCTCGACATTGCGGTTCCCGGTATCAACGCTGACCTCCCATCAGCGCTGGATAGCCTGGAAATGGGGTTCCTGCCGGTTCCCGGTCTTGACCCCAAGAGCCCGACCACCTCGTTCAAGGTGCGGGGACAGAGTCTGCGGGTGGATCTTCTCACGCCGTCCGCAAGGGCCCAATCACGTCCCGTGAGCTTATCGAGGTTCGGGGCCGCCGCGCAGCCATTGCGATTCTTGGACTACCTCATAGACTCTTCTGTGAGGGCTGCGGTGGTTGATGGCGGGGTCGTTGCGGTGAACGTGCCGGATGCTGCGCGTTTTGCTCTCCACAAGTTGATTATTGCGGGCGAGCGTCCTGCTGCCATGCAGCCAAAGCGGGAGAAGGACCTTTCGCAGGCGGCTCAGATGCTCGAGGTGTTGCACGAAGATCGGCCGGGGGATATTGCTCTTGCTTGGGAGGCACTCGTCGTTCGGGGAGAGTCGTGGACGAGCCGAGTGGCAGAGTCCCTCTCTGCGCTTGATCGCGTTTCGTCTGTCGCAGCACAAAGCGTTCGGGATCTCACCGGATAGGCGGTCAGGAGACGGCAGTTGAGCAGCACTGAACGACCGAAAGGCGACGCATCGTACTCGAACCCATAACCCGAAGGTCACAGGTTCAAATCCTGTCCCCGCGACCAAAGAAACCGCAGGGCCCGAGCACAAGTTGCTCGGGTCCTGTCTCGTTGCGTCGTGCGCTGCGCCGGGCCTATGTCACGCGCCCTTCACCTCTTTGAACCTAATCCAGCCTCTCTTAGCAAGATACCTCATGAACTTGGCGATTCTCTGCGCGGAATCGTCGATATCGTCGCCGGTCTTCCCGCTTTGGATGCGGGCGATTTCGAGAATGCTTCTCTCTCCGTCGATGCCGAGCCAGGCCGATGAGGAAAGCTCGTCGAGCTCGATATCCGAGACCGGCTCTCTGTTGACGAGCTTTCCCATCAGCCGCTTCACAGGACTGATAGCAATATCCAGAACGACATGGCCTGCGTCATTCACCGTGAACGCCTGGTGCCTGATCTCCGGCACGTACAGCACGAAGTTGTACTTGTCCTTCGAACGATCGTGTTCCGTCATCCGATTTTGTCCTTACGCAGCGAGTACCAGTACATCCAAATCGCGAGCAGCAAGAACATGCCGAATGCCAGCAACTGGCTTCCCGCAATCGTCGGGAACCACCTGAGACCCAAAGCGATGTCCGTTCCCAGCGCCGCGAAGAGGCCGATGACGATACCGATGAGTGCGTCTCCCGCCACAAGTCCCGAGGCGAGCAGGATACCCTTCTCGACGGCCTTGTCCTTCTCGGGTTCCGCGCCCTCCACCGGAGCCGTCTTGCTTGCGGCGGCGTCCTTCTCGCGAGTGATTCTCGTGCTGCGTTCGACCAGGTCCCGCACGATGCCGCCGGCAAACACCGCCGAACTCAGACCTAGTGGCAGGTAGAGACCGAGGGCAACGGCCAGAATCGGTATGTTGACCAGGAAACAGAACGCGGCCAGCGCCACACCGATAAGCACCAGTGTCCACGGGAGTTGGGCGGTCATGATGCCTTCGACAATCAGCTTCATGAGCGTCGCCTGGGGAGCAGGAACTGCTGCGTCTCCGATTCCGTACGCTGTGTTGAGGAGCATCACGGTACCGGCCGCAGCAACGGATGCCAGTACAAGGGCCCCGAACATGCCGATCTGGACGTTGCGCGGGCTGCCGCCGATGACGAAGGTGGTCTTGAGGCTCTGTGCCGTACCTCCGGCAACAGCGATGGCAACGCAGATCACGCCACCGACCATGAGCGCCATGGTCATGCCCTTGTCACCGGTATTCCCCATGAGCTTCAGCACGGTGGTTACGATGAGAAGTGACGCGATGGTCATGCCTGACACTGGGTTGTTCGACGCGCCGATCATGCCGACCATCCGGCCAGACACGACTGCGAAGAAGAAGCTGAAGAGCACAGCCATGAAAGCCCCGACCACTCCACCGCCGACTGCCGGAACGAGCCATGTTAGGAGAAAGCCGAGCACCGCTGCAGCGATGACCCACGTGAGTGGCGCTTCCTGATCCATCCTCGTCACGGAGCCGGCTTCGCCCTTGCGCATGCCCGCTGCGGCCTTTCGGAAGCTCGATATGATCGTCGGAAGTGACTTCGCAAGCGAGAGAAACCCTCCGGCCGCGACCGCGCCGGCGCCGATGTAGCGAATGTAACTGGACCAGATGGCGAATGCGTCCATCTCCGCGATTGGAACAGTGGAGGGGAAGACTGGCGTTGCGATTCCCGATCCGAAGAACTTGATCATCGGGATCAGCGCAAGCCACGCAACGACGCCGCCACCGAACATCAGCGTGGAGGTCTTGGTGCCGACGATGAAGCCAACGCCCATGAGGGATGCCAAGGTGTCCACGCCGACGATCGTTCCCTGATATGAGTTGATCGTGTACGACGCGTTCTCACCCCAGAACGCGAACCCTCCGGAGGCCATCTTGTAGACCCCACCGACACCCATGCCGAGGAGAACCGTCTTGAACCCGCTTCCGCCTTCGCTGCCGGTAACGAGAACCTCGGCTGCCGCCATGGACTCGGGGTAGATTAGCGTGCCATGCTCCTCGACTATGAGGTAGCGGCGCACCGGGGTGATGAAGAAAACACCCATGACCCCGCCGATGATCGTGACGATGACGATTGTGGTGATGCTCAAGCCGAAGCCGAGCAAGATGAGCGCGGGAAGCACGAAGATGATGCCGCCAGCGATTGACTCGCCCATCGCCGCGAGCGAGGCAACCACGTTCGCTTCCAGGATGTTGTTCCTCCGGAAGATGCCCCTCAGAAGACCAGTAGCGAGAATCGCCCCCGGGATACCGGCCGAGATGGTGATACCCACCTTGAGACCGAGGTACGTGTTCGCCGCCGCGAAGATGAGCGCAAACAACACACCCATGATGATCGAGTAGCCGGTAAGTTCAGGCATCACCTCGGTCGTTGGGATATAGGGCACGTAGTCATTGCCCTTCACGCCACCGTAGGCCTTACTCGAAAGCCCGGTGCTTCTCTTCTCCATCGTTAAAACCCCCTACTTCGATTTCTCGAGGACCGACAGCAGGAATTCCCACGTGTTGGCCACCGAGCCAATGCTGAGATGCTCATCGGGAGTGTGCACGTTGTAGAGGTTCGGACCGAACGCGATCATGTCCGTCTCAGGTAGCTTCTCCTTGAGCAGTCCGCATTCGAGTCCTGCGTGAATGGCCTGAATCTGGGCGTCGTGCCCGGTGACCTCCTTGTAGACACCGACGCACAGCTCCCGCACTTTGGAGTCCTCCTCGTACTTCCAACCGGGATAGGCTCCGGTCCTGACGACCTTCGCGCCGACCAGATCCGCAAGGGCCTCGATCCTGCGGGCAATGTCCTCCTTGATCGAGTCGACCGAACTTCTCACTGAGACAGTCAAACTGACGGATTCGCCCGATTGCGTCAGCACGCCGAGGTTCAGGCTGCTTTCCACAAGACCTTCAAGGTCCATGCTCATCGACTGGACACCATTGGGGGCTACCGACAGGAAGTCAATGATCCGTGCAGTGGACGCGGCATCGAGCTGACGCGAGACTCTGTCCGCGGGTACCGCGACTATCGCTATGCCGGGATCGGCTGCGGCGAATTCCGCCAACAGGTCCTTGGAGAAACGGGCCACGACTGCCTCGACTCTCTCAAGGACAACCGTGTCCCCCGTAACGAACGCTTGCGCTTCACGAGCGATCGCATTGGATTTCGATCCCCCCGACACTGCGGCGATGCTGAACGTCCCCGCCGCTCTGGCTTCCGCCAGGATTCGCCCGAGCAGTTTGATCGCATTGGCCCTTTGCCGGATGATTTCCATGCCCGAGTGCCCGCCCTGCAGGCCTGAGATTTCGATGCGAAGCGCGTCTGTCGCGGTGTCCTCCCACAGCGTGTCGAACTCGCAGACGAGGTCTACGCCTCCCGCGCAACTGACATAGAGGACGCCCTCTTCCTCGGCGTCGATGTTCAGTAGTGTCTTACCGGTGAGGTGATCGGCTTTGAGCGCGTGGGCGCCGTTCATGCCGGTCTCCTCACTTGTCGTGACGAGAAGCTCGATTGGCGGATGAGGGATGTCGGCACTGTCTAGAATCGCGAGCCCGTAGGCCACGCCCAGGCCGTTGTCTGCGCCGAGTGTCGTGCCGTCTGCACGTACAAAGTCGCCCTCGATCTTGAGAGTGAGGGGGTCTTTGGAGAAGTCGTGCGACGTGCCCTTTGCCTTCTCGCACACCATGTCCATGTGGCCCTGGATGATGACGGCGGGCGACTTCTCATATCCCGCCGTTCCGGGCTTCCTGATCACCACATTCAGGGCCTCGTCCTGGAAAGCTTCGAGCTTCCTCTCCTCGGCAAAAGCGACCAGGTAATCGCTCACCCGCTTCTCGTTTCCCGAGCATCTTGGGATACCGGTCAGTTCTTCGAAGAAGCGGAATACCTCTTTCGGACTGAGATTCTCAAGCACTTGTGAATCGCCCCCAACTGAACCGGGCATGATTACCCTCTCTCCCGGCGCAGTGCCATTCGAGCAGCACAACCACCACCAAGACGACGGACGCGCTTCGCGTCCGTACCATGTTCGTACCCAGGTCACGGTGGGTGCAACGCAGACGACGGCGATGGACGCAGGCGTGCTGGACCTGGTGCAGATTCAGGCGATGCCCGGTGTTCCACGCTCGCTCAGGCCCTGATGCTCAGCCGGTCACTGCTCTTCCGGACCGTGCTGCCAGGGCCAGTGCCCCTCTATCTCCACCTCAAGCGCCCAGGACAAGAATGTGCGGATCACCACAAGCAGTCCGAGTACGGCGAGGTTGGCCAGCGTCGGCTCGATGGCCACGGTGCGGACGAGGTCGGCCGCGATCAGTATCTCGAGCCCCAGCAGGATGCTGTGGCCGAATGTGCGCCTGAGGGTGCGAAACGCCGCCGCGCCACCGCTCCCGCGAATCTGCATCGTTGCGCGGATGAACGCGACCGCGAAGCCGGCTACGATGCAACCCACACCTACAACCTCGAACACGGCCGCGATACCGTACATCAAGTCCTGCATGAGACGCCGCCTTCATGCTTGCTATCCCTGGCATATGTCGATGACAGAGGAGTCTGCTGTCGAGTATGTCCCCCACTTAGTGGCGACGCTCCGTCACTGCGCTGGATCGCGGTCGCCCGTCGCGACATAAAGCGTTCGTGCGCTCACTGCATCGCGGCCTTAAACCCACACAATATGTGTTTATGTGAACACGTATCGTGTTGATATAAACACACAACGTGTTAATATAGTCCCGAAGCGTGAAGGGAGTCTCTGTGAACCCCATACTTGATGCAGTGTTCGGGACGGCAGCAGCTGCGCAATGCCTCATGTTCATCGAGGCCTATGGGTCGGGGTATTCGCGTCGGATCGCGACTACTTTCGCCGTGCCCCAAACCGGGATCTACCGGCAGCTCCGCCGCTTAGAGGCGGAAGGAGTCCTGGTGAGCCAGAGCGTCGGCCGGGCCCGGCTCTTCGAGTTCAACACGAGGAACCCGACTGTCCGGCGCCTGCGTGAGTTCCTGTCTGCTGAGATCGATGCGCTTCCCGATGAGGAAATCAGGCGCTACTTCCGCCAGCGCCAACGGCCCCGTCGAACCGGTAAGGGCGCCTGATGCCAAGAAGAATCGGTCAGTCAACGACCATCATCGAGCTCGCAGCGATTGTGAGTGCAGCGCTTGAGACGAATAGGCAGGCGCACCACACCCACTCCGGCACCACCGGTCAAGGAGATGCACATGCCACGAGTGTCGCTCGATATGCCGGCTCCCGAATTCAGCCTGCCCGATCTGAACGGCGATCTGGTCAGTCTCTCTGACTTCCTGGGCCGCACGAACGTGCTCCTTGTATTCAACCGAGGACTCGCTTGACCGTTCTGCCAGAAGCATATGGCGCAGTTGCGCCGTGACTATAGCCAGTTTGTGGAGCGCGATGTGGAGATCGTCGTCGTGGGTCCCGAGGGTGCCGCTGATTTCGCAAAGTACTGGCAGGCCAAGTCCCTCCCGTTCATCGGCTTGCCTGATCCAACCCACAGCGTTCTCAAACTCTATGGACAGGAGATCAACCTGTTCAAGTTCGGCCGAATGCCGGCTCAGGTGCTTATCGGCAAGACGGGAGTGGCACGCTTCGTCCATTATGGACATGCGATGCAGGACATCCCTGCGAACGACGAGATTCTGACGCTGGCCGATGAGATTAACAGCACGGACTCGGCGTAACGGCGACGCAGAGCGCGCCGCCTGGGGTAGAAGTGGGTAACTCGGCATCCTGTGGTTGCGAATGGAAGTGGGGGATTCGAATGGCAGAGATCGAACCCAGGTTCAGGCGGCTTCGGCTCTACAACATCGTGATGGGCATCTTCCATCTGGCGCAGGGAGCCGCGATCGTCGCGCTTTCCAAGGCGTACGCGGTGCCGGTGACCGCGCAGTGGATGAACACCCGGCCGGGTCCCGGCGTCTTCAGTCAGGCGCAGCCCTACTTCACGTACGAGTTGGGCTATGCGGTTGCGCTCTTCCTGTTCTTCTCGGCGGCGGCACACTTCATCATCGCCGGACCGGCGTTCTCGAGGTACGTTGCCGGCCTCAAGGAGAATCGCAACTACTACCGCTGGATTGAGTACGCTTTCAGTTCCTCGCTCATGGTGGTGCTCATCGCGGGTCTCGTCGGCATCACCGATATCGCTGCGCTCGTCGCTATCTTCGGCGTGAACGCGATGATGATCCTCTTCGGCTTGCTGATGGAGAAGTACGAGCAGCCGGGCAAGCCCGACTGGACGGCGTTCATCTTCGGCTGCATCGCCGGCATCTTCCCCTGGATCGCAATCGCGGATTACCTGTGGGGACCGGGCGCGAGCGACCTCACCCCGTCGTTCGTCTACTGGATATTCGTGTCGATGTTCGTGTTCTTCAACAGCTTCGCTATCAACCAGGTGCTGCAGTACAAGCAGGTCGGCAAGTGGAAAGACTACGTGTTCGGCGAGGCGGCATACGTGTTCCTGAGTCTCACCGCAAAGTCGCTGCTGGCGTGGCTGGTCTTCGCAAACGTGCTCATCCCAAGCTAGGCGGCTCGTATGGACTCGTGGGTCTTGGTCGACAGGTTTTCCAAGCTGCTGGTTGTGGTCGTCACAGCGGTTACTGTAGCCACGTTCGTGTGGATCGGCTTTCGTACGACCTCGCTCGTTGAGGCAAGCGTGCTCACGCAGGCGAGGTCGTACGCCGACCTCATCGTTGCCGCGCGATCGTGGAACTCCGGGTACGGCGGGGTGTATGTGAAGAAGGGCATTGGCGCCGAGACCAACCCGTATCTGCTGGAGCTCGGTGTCGACCCCGATGACACGCTGAGCGACGGCACTCCGGTCACGCTCCGCAATCCGGCGGCGATGACGCGCGAGATAGGCGATGTGCTGCCGTTCTCGGTGAATGGCTCGGACTTCAAGATCACGAGTCTCAAGCCCGTCAACCCGAACAATGCGCCGGACGAGTGGGAGCAAGCCGCACTCGCAGCGTTCGAGCGTGGCGAGAAGGAGCAGTGGGCCGTCGCGGATCGGGGCGACAACGACCGTGTCTATAGGTACATCCGACCGCTGGCGGTCGAGCAGGGATGCCTCACGTGTCATGCATCTGCGGGCTACAAGCTCGGTGATGTCCGAGGTGGCATCAGCATCGTGCTGCCCTACAACGACGTGCTCAAAGAGCTGCGGCAGAGTCGCTTTCAGTTGGCGGTCGTCGCCACGTTCGTGCTGCTCGGCCTCTGGGGTATCGTCCTCGGCCTTGCGCACTGGCTGAAGCGCCGGCTCCGCGGTGCCGAGGAGCGGCTCCGCGAAATGGCCACCACCGATGCGCTCACGGGGCTCTGGAACCGGCGTTTCACGCTCGAGACGCTTGTTCGCGAGCTCGAACGCGCGCGCCGCAGCGGAACGCGTGCGGGTGTGATCCTCGTAGACATCGATCACTTCAAGGCCGTGAACGACGACTTCGGCCACGCGGCGGGCGATGACGCCCTCCGGCTCGTCGCGCACGCCCTCAAGGACACAGTGCGTCCGTACGACGTGGTGGGCCGGGTTGGCGGCGAGGAGATACTCATCTTCGCGCCCGATGTGGATTCCGAGTCTCTCCTCGCGCTGGCAGAGCGGTTGCGCGTTGCAGTCGAGGCGATCGACACGTCGGCGGTGACCGGTGGTCGCCCACTCACGCTCAGTGCGGGGACAGCGCTCGCCGCCGCCGAGGGCGCCGTGGACGTCGATGCGCTCCTCGCGCGGGCCGACGCGGCCATGTACGCGGCGAAAGACGCCGGCCGCAACCGTGTCGCCGAAGGTTAGGACGCCGATGTCGCCGCACAAGCTCTGGACGCCGGCCGCCTTCCAGGGCGGGACGGTGTCTCGGCGCTATTTCGAGGGCTGGTACTACAAGCAGGTCGACTCGGCGGGCGAGCGCGTTGTGTCGCTCATCCCGGGCATCTCCTTCTCGGCTGATGGCGCGGCGAAGCATTCGTTCGTGCAGGTGGTCCCCTCTGGCGGTCGCGCGCACTACTTCGCGCTTCCTGCCGAGGAGTTCAGCTTCGACATGGCCGAGCCCTACACCGTGCGGGTGGGCGCGAGCACATTCTCCCGGGATGTCATATCTCTTGATTTATCCGACGACGTTCTCTCGGTCCGCGGCGAGCTGCGCTACGGGCCCTGGTCGCCGTGGCCGGTCACCCTGCTCTCCCCGGGCATCATGGGGCCGTTTCGGTTCGTGCCCGGGATGGAGACGTACCACGGCGTTCTCTCCATGGACCACTCGGTATCCGGATGGCTCGAGGTAGGCGGCGAGCGCATCGACTTCGATGGCGGTCGTGGCTACACCGAGAAGGACTGGGGCCGCAGCTTCCCGAGCTCGTGGATCTGGGTGCAATCGAACACCTTTGACGCGCCGGGAACATCGCTGATGCTCTCGGTGGCGAAGATCCCGTGGATGACGGGCGCGTTCGTCGGCAGCATCGCCGGATTGCTCTGTGACGGTCGCCTGCATCGGTTTGCCACCTACACCGGCGCCAAGGTCCGCAGCGTCGAGACCGGCGAGAACGAGGCGCACCTGGTCGTTGGCGACACGCGCGAGGAGCTTGAGGTCACGGCGCGGGGAAGCGAGACCCTCATCCTGAAGGCTCCTGTGCTCGGCGCGATGGAAGGTCACGACGCCGAGTCGCTCGGCGGATCGCTCGAGGTCACGCTGCGTGCAGTGCGTGGCGGAAGAGCAGGCGTGATCTATCGGGGAACGGGTCGGCAAGCGGGGATCGAGATCATGAACCACAACGACGAGCTCAGCCGAGTGCGACGCTAGCCTGGAGGTGTGTCAATGCTCGGCATGCTCATCGGCGCTGCGCTCGCATCCGGTGCGACGGCGTATGCGATCGGCTATGCGTTCATCGCGCAGCCGGACTCGTTCTTCCGCAGTCGCATGGGCGCGCTCGTCCTTGCGCTCCTGGGGGTGACGTTCGTCTTCCTGCCACCGCAGCTCATGAGCATGGGCTCTCCGTACACTGTGCCCGGCGCGCTCGCCGGACCCGCCGTGGCAAGCGCCTTCGCCTGGCCGGCAGGCCTCAACCTTGAGGTGTACCGGTTCGGCTGGATCGCGCTCATGATCGTCGGGCTGCTCACGGGAATGCGCATCTGGAACGTGCGCCAGCCCGGTTGGCGACCGGGCTCGTTCTCGCTCGACGCGTCCTCGGCAAGCCACGTGGCAACGCTGCTGCCGGTCGTGGACTCGCTCGACGAGGCGCTTGAAGCGCTCGGGCGCGCGAAGCTCACCCCGAAAGATGCCGAGCGGCTCACGCCGCAGCTGCGCACGATCGGACGCCGCTTCGGGCACCGGCTGCCCGAGCAGAACAGCGCAGCGTTCAAGCTTGTCGCCGAGCATGTGCCGCCGTCGGTTGCCGCAATCGTCACTGGGCACATACTTGAAGGTGCCGCGCGCACCCAACCGACCCGAGGAGAGCGCCGATGAGCCAGCAGCTGGACGACCTCGCGATCAACACGCTGAGATTCCTCTCGGTGGACATGGTTCAGCAGGCGAACTCAGGACACCCGGGAATGCCGATGGGCGCCGCTCCAACCGCATACGCGCTCTGGACGCGCTTTCTGAACTTCGACCCGGCCGACCCCGCATGGCCGGACAGGGACCGCTTCGTGCTCTCGGGCGGGCACGGATGTGCGCTGCTCTACTCGCTGCTCCACCTGACCGGCTTTGACCTTTCACTCGATGACCTCAAAGCGTTCCGTCAGTGGGGGAGCACAACGCCGGGGCATCCGGAGTTCAGGCACACGCCAGGCGTGGAGGCCACCACCGGGCCGCTCGGGCAGGGCTTCGCGAACGCCGTCGGCATGGCGATTGCCGAGGCGTCGCTCGCGGCGCGATTCAACCGGCCCGGGCACACGGTTGTCGACCACTTCACGTACGCGATGTGCGGAGACGGCGACCTCATGGAAGGCGTGTCGAGCGAGGCCGCTTCGCTTGCGGGTCACCTCGCGCTCGGCAAGCTCATCGTGCTCTACGACGACAACCACATCTCGATCGAGGGCGGCACCGACCTGGCGTTCACCGAGGATGTGGGCGGTCGTTTCTCGGCGTATGGCTGGCACGTGCAGTCGGTGGACGATGGCAACGACATCGAGAGCATCTCGGCGGCGATCGAAGCCGCGCGTGCCGAGACCGCGCGACCGTCGTTCATCGCGGTGCGTACGAACATCGGTTTCGGGAGCCCGAATCGGCAGGACAGCGCGTCCGCACACGGCGAGCCGCTTGGCGTCGCTGAGGTGCTGCTCACGAAAGAGGCGCTCGGCTGGCCGACGGAGCCCGCATTCCACGTACCTCCCGAGGTGCTCGCGCACTTCCGCGAGGCGCCGGTCGCAGGCGAGGAGAAGCACGCCGCATGGCGCGAGCGCATCGCGGCGTACGAGGCCGCGTTCCCCGTTGAGGCTGCGGAGTTCGATCGCCGAATGCGTGGCGACCTGCCTGCGGGCTGGGATGCCGAGCTGCCGGTTTTCGACTCCGGTGCGGCGGCGACCCGCGAGACAGGCGGCGTGGTCATGAACGCGATTGCGGCGCGGGTGCCCGAGCTCATGGGCGGCTCGGCCGA
>CAKMKD010000208.1 GCA_927439865.1 uncultured Coriobacteriia bacterium
AACTTTAGGGGTCCAGTTCATCAGGCGGCCCTTTCGTCATGCTGCGAGTAGGTTATCGCGGGACGTTCTCACCCCAGTCGATGCGTCCGTTGTCGCGCCAGTCGATGATGTGCCACACCTCGTGGGTGAGAATCTTCGTCAGGCTTGCGGTGTGCGTCGAGCTCACGACGATCCGGCCCGACTTGTAGTACGCGACGGCCTGATAGCCATTCGGCGTTGTGCCGATGCTGACCGTGGTGCCCTTGAGGATCGGGTACTTCGCGATCAGGCCTGCGAGAATCGACTTCGCTTCTGCAAGCTTGCCGGTCGTGGCCTTGTATGCGACCGCGCGGGTCGACTTGCTGTCTGTACCGGCTGCAGTCGGCGCAACCACCGGAGTACGCTTGCGCAGTGCAGTGCGGGCAACGGTGGCGGCGGGCTCTGACGCGATCTTGACCGTAGGAGTCGCCTGGCTGAGTGTGCCGACGGCAGCAGCGGCCTGGAAGTCTGCGTTAGCAGGCGCGAAGCCTGCAACGAGCGCTGCGGTGATGGCGAGGGTCGTGATGAACCCTGTTGCGATCATTCGGATCTTGCTGTTCTTCATTAGCGAACGCCCCTTTTCGAGCTCGAATGCGAAAACCGACCCGGATCCCCTGAGGCGCTGGGAGATCGGGCCGGTTCACATGCGAGGCTCGACCTTCGGTAGTCCGGCTGTCGTGGGGAGGTGACGCTCCCGTTAGACCCGTGACTTTGCGTTGCCCGCCTTTCAGCGGGAGTGCCTTTTTCGGGGTTCGTTTCGGTATTCGCTTGTCAATCGCCTTACACTGAGAGTATCGGCAGCGGTCAGCGAGGTCTTTACTGGTTTTGTGGCGTACGTCACAGTTCTTTGCTGCCGCTCACGTCCGGGGAGGTGTTTCGTGCGGTCCAAGGCTTCGGTGCTCATGCGTGCACTGAGCAACGTGTTCCTCGGCGTGGCCGTCGGGTTGCTCGGCTACTACGCGCTCACGGCCGCACTTTCGTGGGTGGAGCAGGCTCGTTTGCGAGAGGATCTGCAGCAGTTCGGCGGAATCTCTGCCGAGTTGGCTGACGACATCGTGGTCTCGGGGAGCGGGCCGACACTCGATTTCGAGGGCTGGGAGTTGCAGGACAAGGCGTACTGGGACTCGCTTGCGGATGGTGCTGTCTTCGGCCGGCTCGTGGTTTCGCGGATGAACCTGGACACGCTCGTGGTCAGGGGTGTGGAGGTCGCGGACCTGAAGAAGGGACCCGGGTGGGTCGACTACACCAGTCTTCCTGGCCCGGGGGGCAATTGCGGCATCTCGGGGCACCGAACCACGTACCTGGCGCCCTTCAGGCGAATCGACCAAATCGAGCAGGGCGACACGATCGACTTCTACTCGCCGTACCGACGCTATCGGTACACTGTCACTCGGGCATTCGTCGTGACACCTGACAAAGTCGAGGTCTTCGACCTGACCGAGACGCCCACGCTCACGTTGACGGCGTGTCATCCACCCTACAGCGCACGGTATCGCTACATCGTTCAGGCCGAGCTCACCGAAGTGCGCGCTATCGAGCAGATCGAGCAGTAAGGAGCAGGGATGCGGGTTCTCATCACCGGCGGCGCGGGCTTCATAGGGTCGAACCTCACATGGACGCTGCTCGGCGGGGGCCATGACGTTGGAGTCATCGATGACTTCAGCACCGGGCATCTCGAGAACCTGCATCCGGCCGCATGGTCGCGCACGCTTGATATCACAACACCAGGTCTTGCCGAGGCGATCGCAGAGTTCGCGCCGGATTCGATCGTGCACCTGGCCGCTCAGACGAGCGTTCCGGTGTCGATCGCCGATCCCGAGCGGGACCGGCTCGTGAATGTCGAGGGTACCCGCGCGGTTGCGCGTGCCGCTCGTGCGGTTGGTGCGCGCAGAATGCTGTCTGCGTCTTCGGCAGCAGTGTACGGCGAGCCGGAGGTCGTCCCGCTTGTGGAGACTTCGCAGAAGCGGCCCGCGAATCCGTACGGCCACTCGAAGCTTGAGGCCGAGAGCGTACTCGCGACGGAGTTGCGGGGAAGCGGCACCGACTTCGCAAGCCTGCGGTTCTCCAACGTCTTCGGACCGAGACAGGACGCACAGGGTGAGGGCGGCGTTGTGGCGATCTTCGCTTCGCGAATGCAGGCCAAGCAGACGCCTGTGCTCTACGGGAGCGGGTCGCAGACGCGCGACTTCATCTACGTTGGCGACGTGGTCGCAGCGATCGTCTCCGCGCTCGAGGCCCCACTCCCGCTTGCGCTCGACGGGCTCGACGGACCGGCGTACAACGTCTCAACCGGAGCCGAGACATCTCTTGAGGAGCTTGCCGCCGCCCTCCGACTGGCCACCGGCTACCACGGTGACATCGACCGGCAGCCTGCTCGCGAGGGCGACATAGACCGCAGCGCGCTCGCTCCGGACAAGGCGCAGGTCGCCTTCGGCTGGCAGGCCCGAGCGGTCTTCGAGACGGCGCTCGGAAGGACCGTGGGATGGTTCGCGCGGTAGAGCCCGACGCCACGGACGCCTGGATCGCGAAGGTGCGCGCCGAGCTCGCGCAGGCCGATCAACTCGCCGCGATCTCTCACGCCGGAACCTGGTCGGGGAGCTTGTTTCCCGCTGTGGCACTCGTTAAGGGCGTGGGCGGTCCCGCTGAGGCTGCCGGTGGTGCTGTGCTAAGTGGCCCGGATGGCGAGGCAGCCCACAAGGCGCTCGAAGCGCTCGGCCTTGACGGTGCAACGTGGCTCACGCTCTCGCGTCCCTCGGCCGATACGGACCCGGTGCTTGCCGCCACAAGGCTCCATCACCAACTCCTCGCGGTAGACCCGGACATCGTGGTCGCTCTTGATGATGTCGCAGCGCAGGATCTGGCCGCTGCCTTCGGAATCAGGTCACTGCCCTTCGGCGTTGCGACCGCGAAAGCGGGCATGACGCTTCTGGCTGTCGACGGGCTCGAGGCATCGCTTGACGACGAGGATCGCAAGCGCGCGGTCTGGTCGCAGTTCCGCGGTCTCGTCCGTGCGCCGCTGCGCCAGGAAAGCGGAAAGGGCGCCCGGAGGCGCCCTTCTGATTCGGCGTTGTTCTAGAGGCGCTGCTTACTCGTCCTCTTCGATCTCTTCGATGGCGCCCATCGGGCACTCTTCCATGCAGGTGGCGCACGCCGTGCAGGCGTCGTCGTTGACCGCGTTGGCTACGTCATCTACGAGCTCTATAACGCCCTCGGGGCAGGCATCTACGCAGATGCCGCAGCCGGAGCACTCGTCTTCATTGATGATAGGTCGGGGCATTGAGGCCTCTCTTCCGTGCGTCTGCGCGCATGCTTTCGTCCGCGCACGAGGCGGTCAGTTCGGACGTACCTTACCCGAGCGGGTTCCGCGGTGTAAATAGGCATCGTCCAACTCCTTGAACCCGAGTCGCCTTGCGGGGGTTCGATTGCGCTGGATCGGGGTATATCAGCTAAGGCGTTACAGAAAACTTGACAAAGGTACACTCAGATTCTAATGTCGGACGGGCCGAGAGGGTCCGTTCGGGCATTCTGGCGCACTCAGTCACTAGAGCCACCCGCGCCGCGGGAGGATTGGAAGGAGCATTCGACCATGGGCAAGATTATCGGCATCGACCTTGGAACCACGAACTCAGCAGTTGCGGTCCTCGAGGGCGGCGAGCCCACGATCATCGTCAACTCGGAGGGCGACCGCACGACTCCGTCAGTCGTCGCGTTCCGCAAGGACGGGGAGCGAATCGTCGGCAAGTCGGCGAAGAACCAGGCGATCACCAACCCCGAGAACACGATCAAGAGCATCAAGCGGTTCGTCGGGCGCAAATTCGAGGAGACGGTCTCTGAGCGCGGAACGATCGCGTACAACGCCGTCAAGGGCAAGGACGGCCGTGCTGTCGTCGAGATCGAGGGCAAGAACTACACGCCCGAGGAGATCTCGGCCATGGTGCTGCAGAAGCTGAAGGCAGATGCCGAGGCGTATCTCGGCGAAACCGTCACTGAGGCTGTCATCACCGTGCCGGCGTACTTCAACGACATGCAGCGCCAGGCGACCAAGGACGCAGGCAAGATCGCCGGCCTCGACGTGAAGCGCATCATCAACGAGCCGACCGCCGCTGCTCTGGCGTACGGTCTCGACAAGGGTCACCAGGACCAGACGGTCCTCGTCTTCGACCTCGGCGGAGGCACGTTCGACGTCTCGATCCTCGAGATCGGCGACGGTGTCTTCGAGGTCAAGTCCACCAACGGCGACAACCACCTCGGCGGTGATGACTGGGATCAGAAGGTCATCGACTGGCTTGCCGAGAAGTTCAAGGCCGACCACGGTATCGACCTGCGCGCCGACAAGATGGCCCTGCAGCGCCTGAAGGAGCACGCCGAGAAGGCGAAGATGGAGCTCTCGACCACGCAGACCACGCAGATCAACATGCCGTTCATCACGGCTGACGCGTCGGGCCCGAAGCACCTCGACTACACCCTCACGCGCGCCGAGTTCCAGAAGATCACGAGTGATCTGCTCGACCGGGTGAAGAAGCCTGTTGAGCAGGCGATCAAGGACGCGGGCATCAAGGCGGCCGAGATCAACGAGGTCATTCTTGTTGGCGGGTCGACCCGCATGCCGGCGGTCCAGGAAGTAGTCAAAGGCATCACGGGCAAGGATCCGCACAAGGGCGTCAACCCGGACGAGGTCGTCGCCGTCGGCGCGGCCATCCAGGGCGGCGTGCTTGGTGGCGACGTCAAGGGCATCCTGCTCCTCGATGTCACGCCGCTCTCGCTCGGCGTAGAGACGCTTGGCGGCGTCATGACCAAGATGATCGAGCGCAACACCACGATCCCCACGCGCAAGATGGAGACCTACACCACGGCTGCAGATGGCCAGACGAGTGTTGAGATCCACGTGCTGCAGGGCGAGCGGGAGATGGCCGCGTACAACAAGACGCTCGGCAAGTTCACGCTCGCGAACATCCCGCCGGCGCCCCGCGGCATTCCGCAGGTCGAGGTCACGTTCGACATCGACGCCAACGGCATCGTGAACGTCTCGGCGAAGGACCGCGGCACCGGCCAGGAGCAGAAGATCACCATCAGCGGCACGACAGCGCTTTCCGATGAGGAAGTCGATCGCATGGTGCATGACGCCGAGGCGCACGCCGACGAGGATCGCAACAAGAAGGAAGAGGCGGAGGTTCGCAACACCGCTGACACCCTCGTGTACTCGACAGAGAAGACGCTCAAGGACCTTGGCGACAAGGTGCCCGAGGAAACCAAGACCGCGTGCGAAGAGGCATCCGCCGAGCTCAAGACAACGCTCGAGGGCGAGGACGTCGATGCGATCAAGGCCGCGATCGAGAAGCTGCAGCAGGCTTCGTACAAGCTGGCCGAGATCGTCTACCAGGACGTAGCCGCCGCTGAGGGCGAAGCTGCCCCCGAGGGTGACGAGACGCCAGCTGGTGACGAGGAAGTCGCCGACTACGAGGTCGTCGACGAGGAGAAGTAGTATGACCAAGAAGACCGACATCCCCGAGATCGACTCGGGACTCGAGGACGACCTCGGCGCTGAGTTCGACTTGCGCGGCGACAACCTGGAGCACGCGGTCGAGACGGCGAGGGCCGAGGCGGCCGGCCACCTTGAGACCGCACAGCGACTCCAGGCCGAGTTCGAGAACTACCGCAGGCGGGTGACGCGCGACCAGGGTGACCTGGTCGCGCGTGCCGGCCAGCGCATCGTCGAGGAGCTGCTTCCGGTGCTCGACAATCTTGAGCGCGCCATCGACCACACCACCGCCGGCGGCGACCTCACGCAGTTGCTCAAGGGCGTGGAGATGGTGCACCAGCAGGTGTTGGATGTCTTCGGCAAAGAAGGCGTGGAGGTGCTGGATCCGACCGGCGCGGAGTTCGATCCGCAGGTTCATCACGCGGTGGGTCAGCGCGATGACGCCACCGTTCCGGATGGCACGGTGCTGGAGGTATTCCAGAAGGGCTACAGCCTTGGCGGACGAGTCGTGCGTCCCGCGATGGTGATCGTGAGCACGGGCGGTCCTGCTCATAAGGGGTAGTCATGGCAGGTAAGGACTACTACGACATGCTCGGCGTGAGCACAACAGCGACCGCCGACGAGATAAAGAAGGCGTTCCGAAAGCAGGCGCGCAAGCACCATCCCGACGCAGGCGGCTCCGAGGAGAAGTTCAAGGAGATCAACGAGGCGTACGAGGTGCTTTCTGATGCCGATAAGCGGACGCAGTACGACCAGTACGGGCAGTACTTCGGCGGGAACGTGCCCCCGGGTGCCGGGCCTCCGGGCGGCGGCTGGCCGGGCGCGGGCGGCGGAGGCGGCGGT
>CAKMKD010000209.1 GCA_927439865.1 uncultured Coriobacteriia bacterium
TCCGCTCCAGACGCAAGCCGGAAGAGAACGAACCACAGGAGGAAGCCGTAGACCAGGAACACGTAGGCCTCGGCGACGCTGAGCCAGGGCTCAAGCACCATGAACATGAAGGGCTCCCCTCGTCTGCCTCGCATAGAACGACATCGCCGAGCCGCCGGTGAGCAGCACCCCGGAGAGCATGAACGCCGGCATCATCAACGGCGACTTCTGCAGCGCGACCATGACGAGCGCGAACACGATGAAGCCGAGGTGCAGCAGGCCCGAGCCTGCCTTGGCCAGCCGTCCCTCGGTGATGTACGCAAGGCCGCCCGCGCCCGCCAGTGTGAGCACCACGACCGCCACCTGAATGAGCCCGGAGAGCGCCAGATAGACTGCCAATCCGGTTGCAAGCGACTCTGTGATCACGGCTCCCGCCGCACCGACCGCGAGCATGCCTGCCGAAACCCCCACAAGCATGGTGCGCGAGAAGAGCCGCTTGGGCACGCACAACCCCATCACTACCACGAGCGCGATGACGACTGGAGCCGCAACGGCGTTCATCGCCAGGACGAAGCCCTCGTATCCCGTCTGCTCCCAACCAGGGATACTCCTGTACGCCCACCATGTGTAGAGCGTGCCGACAAGCGACTGCAGTCCCAAGAAACCCAGCAGCGCGACCGTCGCCAGCATGAGCGAGAAGTCCCATCCAATGGTCGCCGGTCCGCGATCGTTTGACGGAAGCGGGGACTCTGCGATCATCGCGCCGTCCGCAGCTGCATCGTCTGGTGTCTCGGACATCGTCATCTCCTCACGCGACCGAATGGGCGCCAGGCACGACATAGGTTGTTACGTACGTCAGCACCAGCGCCAGGAAGGACAGCACGGCAAGTGCCGCGACCACACGCCACATCCCTCGTCGGCGCAAGTACAGGCGACTATGCAGGTACGCGGTGTAGAGCACCCACATCATGAGCGACATGTTGACCTTGCCTGTCCACCACCATGCCTCGCCGCTCCACGCAATAATCGCCCACGGCATGCCCACCACCATGCCAAGCGTGAGCGGGATGTAGCCGAAGCGCGCCCAGCGGTATGCCGTCTCCTCATACGAGGAACGTCGACGCACGATCATCAGCAGCGTCGCCACGAAAGACGCGACAAACGCGCCGTAACTCACGAAAAGCAGCGGCGGATGCACCCACATGTACCACGTGTTGTAGAAGTACAGACGCGACGACTCGGCCCTCTGGAACACCTGGTAGCCCATGATCGTGTCGCCAGAACCCCACGCCGATAGATACGACTCGTACAGCGCGAAGAAGTCGGGAAGGGGCTCGGTGAACGGGTGGCCGAAGAGCACCGCTCCGGCAGCAAGCGCCACGGCCAGCACGGCCAAGAACGGGCGAAGCTCGGACGCGTGACGCCGGATCCCTACTGCGATGACGGCGACCAACAGGGCCCACACATAGAGTTTCTCGGACTCGATCCACAGCGGGACAGCAAAACTGCCACTCGCCTGCCCTGTGATCGGGTCGACGAGCTGGCAGATCTGCCAGAGGCGGGCGTGGAACCAGACGAGAACAAGTTCGCCAACAGAAAGCACGCCGAGCAGCACCCAGAGTGACGTCTTCAAGTGCACGCGCAGCTGCGGCACCGCCGCGACTACCAGCACTGCGGCACACGCCGCCAGGATGACGACATCGAGCACACCGCCGACAGACGCCAACGTGGCGCGTGCCGCATCGAGTGCTGTCGATATGGAGACTGGAGTCAGCATGCGTCCACTATACCGGGTCGCCGACAGTGAAGCCGATGGATGCGCTTACCACCATGCAGCCGCTATGGCTTCTCGCCGATGTCGTACGGCAACGTGAAGACGTCCTCGGGAATCTCGACGCCGATCTCGGGCGGATCGAAGCGATACTCGCTCGTGACCAGATCGCTTTCCGACTCCGGTTGGCGACTCGTGGTGCGCGTCACGGTCTTCACGATGCGGGTGTCGTCCGCGTGAATGACGAGGTCTTCAAGATAGAACTGTTGGCTCGCGCCTTCGACATTCCACAGCTTCTTGGCCTCGAACGTGTAGACGGTGAGGTCTCCGTCCTTAGCACCAGCGCCGAGGTCCCATCCCTCCGGTCCGTTGAAGATCCACTGGTGCATCTCGGGAAGAGTGTACGAGATCGCACAGACCTTCTCCTCCACGTAGCAGTAGTAGAGCTTCTCGCCATCGGGGCTGATCATGTGGAGCCGCTCGGAACCGTCTGCGTTGTACCACGTGAGGCGATACCGGTCGCCATCGAACCAGTACTCGATTGTGTCTTCCTTCTGCTCCTTGCCGCTCACAAACGTGAGGGTGCCGTGCTTGCGAGTCGCATCGAGGAAGGTTCGGACGGCGGCATCCGGGGTTGTGGCCCCAACCGAGCCTGCCTCCGGCGACTTCGCGCCACTCGGCGTGCACGCGCACCCGCCGAGGCCGACGGCAAGCGCCGAGATGATCGCTAGAACGCAGACAAGCCGTGCCGGACGGTTCATTGCGGTTCCCCCTCGCGTAGCGGACTACCATTCGATTGTGGCGTATCGACCCCCGCGAGTCACCACAGGCGACTTTGTGCAGCTAGTCGACGAGCGCGACTCCCGGATGGCGACCATGCGCGCGTTTATCCGCCGAGTACAGCGTCGCGTCGAGTAAGCCCGCGAGCGCAGGCGCCAACGCATCATAGAAGCAGCAGCCGAGCGCCCGGCACTGTTCCAGCGCCTCCATGGCGACCCCGTCGTCCAGGCCGATGATGGTGAGGTCGGCGGCTTTGAGGAGACGCCATGTCTCCTCGCCGAGACTGGCGCCGCCATGCCGGACCGCCACGCCGACCATCTCGGTGATGAAGTGCGCCGGAACCGCGATGCGAACGCGATGGTCGCGATGATCCGCGAGCAACGCGAGCGCTCGATTCGCGCCGCCCTCGGACGGT
>CAKMKD010000210.1 GCA_927439865.1 uncultured Coriobacteriia bacterium
CCGAACGAGCCGGTCGCGCGTGCCGATGTGCCGGTGCCTGTTTCGAGCCCGGCGCCCCGCATTCCGCTACTCCCTGAGATCGGGCCGAAGGTTCAATCACCCGCACCGGCAGAAATCGACGTGGCGCTCGTCGCGCTTGCCGAGCCCGAGCCCGAGCCGGAGCCGGAGCCCGAGCCCGAGCCCGAGCCCATACCCGAACCCGAACCCGAACCTGAGGCATTTCAGCCGCACGCCACGGTGCACGCCCTTCTCGAAGAACTCATCAACGGGAGTCCGTCGCCTTTGGCCGATGACATGCCGGTGGCTGCGGAGAACCCCGTGGCACCTCCGCCGCCTGCGGTCGTTCACATCGAACCGGAGCCGGCTGCGGTATCCGCCGGAAGCGCGCTGTCGTCAGCGAGTGAGATTGCCGAGGCGAGAACCGCCACTCATGCAGATGAGCTGGTCAGAGCGACGGAGACTGAACAAGAGGCTGCCGCAGTCGTCGACGTCGAGTATCGCTTGGTTGCGCCGGTTGAGCTTCAGTTCACGCACGGAGATCGTCGCGTAGGGGTGCGACCCGGCACTCGTGCTTTCGCGGAGTTCCAGCGGCTTGCTTCGCTCCTCCTGGCAGATGTCGGTGACTCGCGGTACGAGCCGCGACCTTGACAGCGCATGATCCGTCGCGCACTGCAGCGCGAATGTCGTACCATGGAAGCGCACGCGGAGCTGCGTAGCTTGTTCGTGTAGTCAGTCGAACTGAGGGAGTCGCGCTCGTGGCGGAAGCCGGACAGCGGCTAGGACAGCTTCTGCAGCGCGCGGGTGTCATCACCGAGCGGCAGCTTAATGACGCCCTCGAGGTGCACAAGGCCACCGGCAGCCCCATCGGACGGGTGCTCGTCGACCTCGGCTACGCGACACAGGGCGCAATTCTGGCTGTGATGGCCAGGCAGATCGGTATCCCCTACATCGACTTCTCCGAGAAGAAGCCTGATCCGCACGCACTCTCCATCGTCCCGCGTGACCTCGCGGCGCGCTATACGTTGATGCCGGTGGAGTTCGACGAAGAGCACCACCTCGTGGTCGCGATGGCGGATCCGCAGAACGTCCTTGCATTGGATGACCTGCGCATCATTACCGGCTATGAGATACGCCCGGCTATCTCCACAAAAGATGACATTCTAGCTGCGATCGAGGACTACTACAAAGTCGCCGAGCGTGTCGACACGGGCTTCCTCGACTCGGATGACGGCGGAAACCTTGACCTTGAGGCTCTGACGGAGGTCTCCGACGAGGCCCCGATCGTCAAGCTCGTCAACTACATCATCAACAAGGCGGTTTCTGACAGGGCATCCGACATCCATATCGAGCCGCAGGAGAAGGATCTCCGGGTTCGATACCGGGTGGATGGCGTCCTTCACGAAGTCATGCGGAGCCCGAAGGCCACTCAGCAGGCCATCATCAGTCGCTTCAAGATCATGTCCGACATGGACATTGCCGAGAACCGCAAGCCCCAGGACGGTCACACCGCGCTCACGATCGCGGGCCACAAGATGGACTTCCGGGTCTCGACGCTTCCGACCGTTTATGGCGAGCGAATCGTTCTTCGTATCTTGCGCAAAGACAACATCATGCTGCGTCTCGAGGATCTTGGCTTCCTGCCCGGAACGCTCGAGCGTTTCGAGTCGTCGTTCCGCAAGCCGTACGGAGCCATCCTTGTCACGGGTCCGACCGGTTCGGGCAAGTCGACCACCCTGTACGGTGCCGTCAATGTTCTCAACGATCCCGGGCGGCACATCCTTACTGCCGAGGACCCGGTCGAGTACCGCCTTCCCGGCGTGAACCAGATCCAGACCAACGCACGAGCCGGACTCACCTTTGCGAGAGCCCTTCGGTCATTCCTTCGATGCTCTCCAGATATCATCCTGGTCGGCGAGATTCGCGATCAGGAGACCGCGAAGATCGCAATCGAGTCTGCGCTTACCGGTCACCTCGTGCTCTCCACGCTGCACACCAACGATGCTCCCGGCGCAATCACGCGACTGACCGAGATGGGCGTCGAACCGTTCCTTGTTGCATCTGCAGTTGACTGCGTTCTTGCTCAGCGGCTTGCTCGGAGGTTGTGTTCGGAGTGCAAAGAGGAATACGCTCCGCAGAAGCAGGCACTTCTGGATGCGGGGTACCCTGCCGACAATCTACCCGAGAAGCTCTTTCGGCCGGTCGGCTGCAAGAAGTGCGGGGGAACGGGTTACCGCGGTCGCATGGGTCTTCACGAGGTCATGCTGCTCACCGAGGAGATAGGGGACCTCACGGTGAAAGAGGCGACAGCGGAAGAGATCAAGCAGGTCGCCGTGGCCCAGGGGATGCTCACGCTCAAGCAGGATGGACTCGAGAAGGTCCGCATGGGTGCGACATCGATAGAGGAGATCATGAGGGTGGTCGCCTAGGGTTGGAGTACGTCGCCGCTGTATGGGGAGGGGTGCGGCCGGTGTTGGACCTGAATGAACTACTCACACAGCTCGTCGAGCTTGATGGGTCGGATTTGCACATAACCGTTGGGATGCCTCCGGTGATGCGCATCAACGGTGTGCTCGTGCCTTCGGAAGGCCCTCGGCTGACTCCGCGTGACACTAAGGAGATGCTCTACGCCGTTCTCCGCGAAGAGCAGCGCGAGAAGCTGGAACGCGAGTGGGAGTTCGACTTCGCGTACGCGCTGCCCGGTGTTGCGCGGTTCAGGGTGAATGCGTACTTCCAACGTGACAGTCTCGGCGCCGCGTTCCGGCACATCCCCGTGGGGATCAAGGGATTCGAAGAGCTTGGCCTGCCGATGATTCTGAACGAATTCTGCAAGAGGCCAAGAGGATTCGTGCTTGTGACGGGTCCCACCGGCTCAGGCAAGTCTACGACGCTTGCGTCGATGGTCGACTACATCAATTCCACCCAGGAAGTGCACATCATCACGATCGAGGACCCGATCGAGTATCTGCATCAGCACCGCCGCTCGGTCATCAACCAGCGAGAAGTCGGGGCAGACACGCACAGCTTCTCCAACGCGCTGAAGTACATTCTGCGTCAGGATCCTGACGTCATCCTCATCGGCGAGATGCGCGATCTCGAGACGGTGGCCGCGGCTTTGACTGCAGCAGAGACGGGACACCTCGTTTTTGCGACGCTGCACACGCAGGACGCAGCGCAGACAATTGACCGCGTTATCGACGTGTTCCCGCCGTACCAACAGCAGCAGGTTCGGATCCAGCTGGCGGGGACGCTACAGGGAATCGTGAGTCAGCAGCTCCTGCCCACACCGGACGGCAAGAGCAGGGTCGTCGCTGCCGAAGTGCTCGTACCCACATCGGGGATTCGCAACATGATCCGAGAGGGGAAAACTCATCAGCTCATGAGCGCGATGCAGGCTGGACACCAGTATGGTATGGTCACGATGGATCAGAGCCTGGCGGACCTGCACAGACGCGGGCTTGTGACTCTCGACTACGCTCTGCAAAGGGCAGTCGACCCTAACGTACTCCGGACATTGCTGGGCCGCACGCCTTAGTAGGGTAGGGAGCGGGAATACATGGCCACTGTCACCTTCAAGTACAGCGTTCGAGACAAAGCAGGCAAGGTCGTCAGCGGCAAGCTTGAGGGCGAGAGCCGGGAGGCTGTTGCTGCCAAGCTGCGGCAGATGGGCTACATCATCCTCGACCTCAATGAGGACCGTCTCGCCGCAATCAACAAGATTCAGTTCGGAACAACGATTAAGGCGAAGGACATCACCATCTTCGCCCGCCAGTTTGCAACGATGATCAATGCGGGTCTGTCACTCACGAAGTGCCTCAGCATCCTTGCTGGACAGTCTGAAAGCAAAGAGCTGCGAGAGGTCATCGCACAGGTCGGTCGTGACGTCGAAGCCGGGCAGTCACTCTCTGAGGCAATGGCCAAGCACCCGAAGCCGTTTCCGCCGATATTCATCAACATGGTGCGAGCCGGTGAGACCGGTGGTGTTCTCGACGAGGTGCTCGTTCGCGTGGCGGATCACTTCGAGCGCGATGCGTCGCTGAAGGCGAAGATCAAGTCCGCCATGACGTATCCGGTCGCGATGGGCGGACTTGTGCTCATCGTCTTGGTTGCGATGATGATTTTCGTTGTTCCCACCTTCCAGAAGATGTTTAGCGACATGGGAGGGAAGTTGCCGCTGCCGACGCAGATACTGGTGAACATCTCCCAGGGCGTGCGCGGCTGGCCGGGACTCATCGCACTCGTCGCAAGCATAGGCGCCTATGTGGGCTTCAAGTTCTGGGTGGGCACCGAATCAGGACGCTTCATATGGGACGGCATCAAGCTTCGTCTGCCAGTGGTCGGAGGCATGGTTCGCAAGCTCGCGCTCGCACGATTCACCCGCACGTTCGGCACCCTTGTTGCGGCTGGCGTGCCGATTCTGTCGGCGCTCGATATCGTAGCCGAGACCGCTGGCAATGAAGTCGTATCGCGCGCGGTCAAAAAGGTGCGATCTGCCATCAAGGAAGGCGAGACGATCGCCAAACCGCTGTCAGAGTCGCCGGTGTTCCCGTCGATGCTCGTACAGATGATTGCGGTCGGCGAGGAGACTGGCGCGCTCGACGCCATGCTGTCTAAGATCGCCGACTTCTATGATGAGGAAGTGTCCACGGCTGTCGATGGTCTGACCTCGCTTATTGAGCCCTTGATGATGGCAACGCTCGGCGTAATCGTCGGTGGAATCGTCATCGCGCTCTACATGCCGATGTTCCAGGTCATCACGCTCGTAAAATAGGTGCGAAGTAGAGGAAACTTGTTCCGGTTTTCGCTAAAGCTGCGACAAACGGCGCCGATAAATCAGATGTAGGCAACTGGGGGACAATGGGTTCCCCGAGGAGAAGGAGGTGGACATCCATGCGGATGTTCAAAAAGGATGAGGGCTTTACCCTCGTTGAGCTCATGGTCGTCGTTCTCATTATCGGCATTCTTGTTGCAATCGCGATCCCGGTATTCAACGCTGCCTCTGACAGTGCCCGGCTTCGCACCTGCCAGTCGAACCAGCGCACCATCGAGGGCGCGGTTCAGCAGTACCTGGCCGCTTCCCCGACCAACACCTGGACAGCTGGTCTCGTGAACGGCACCAACACGCTCGTGGCCAACAGCTACATCAAGACGGCCCCGACGTGCCCGAAGGCCGTCGCAGGCACCAACCTGTACAACGTGGACGCCAGCGGTACGGTCAATGGTGACCAGAGCGCCGCCACATGGGTTACGGGTCACCTGCACTTCTAGGCGATTCGATTCACCATCCAAGCCGTTTGCGTCTCGCATTGGAGCGGATTGATCCAATGACGATCGACCTACCACCCTTAGCTGGGTCCTTCACTAGTTTG
>CAKMKD010000211.1 GCA_927439865.1 uncultured Coriobacteriia bacterium
GTGAGCGGTATCGTGCTGAGGTCCGTCGACGCACCTGGCGTACCCCGCGTGTGGCTCGCGCAAGGACTCGCCAAGGGCGAGAAGATGGACCTCGTCATCCGCATGGCGACCGAGATCGGCTGCGAGCGAATCGTGCCGCTCATGACGTCGCGCTCGGTCGTGCGGCTTGACGCCGCCAGGGCCACATCGCGCGTCGAGCGCTGGCAGCGTATCGCTGCAGGAGCTGCGAAGCAGGCGCAACTCACTCGCGTGCCCGAGGTGACGGCGCTCGCCGATGTCGCGAGCATCATGGGGGCGCTCGCTGGTGCGGCGCTCGTGCTTGTCGCCTGGGAGGATGCCGCCGGTGCATCCGGCGTCGCGGCGGCTATCGCTGTGAGCGAGCTGCCTGCTGAAGCCGCTGTTGCGATCGTCGTCGGTCCCGAGGGCGGCTTCTCGGCCGAGGAGGTCGCGGTGCTCGTCGCCGAAGGTGCGCAGGTCGTTTCGCTCGGCGACACCGTGCTCCGTACCGAGACGGCAGGCGTTGTCGCCTCTGCGCTCGCACTGGCGGCGCGTGGAGGTCTCGGCGGTGCGTAGCTCGCATCGCGTTGCGCTTAAGACGCTCGGCTGCAAGGTCAACCAGGTTGAAGCCGAGAGCATCGCCGCCGCGCTCATCGGCGAAGGCGCCGAGATCGTCGCGGAGCACGACGCTGACGTGGTGATCGTGACGACCTGCACGGTCACCGGCGAAGCCGACCACAAAGCGCGCAAGGCGGTCCGACACGCGCACGCGCTCCCGCAGGCGCCGGTCGTGGTGGTGACCGGCTGCGGCGCGGTCCTCGACGACGGTACGCTCGCAACGCTCGGCGACCGGGTGGTCGTTGAGGCCGACAAGGCGCTCGTTCCCGCACGGGTGGGAGCGCTTCTCGGTGCTCGGACGTCACAGGACGCGGCCCCCACTGCTCGCATCGGCGAAGGCTTCCACACCCGCGCGATGGTGAAGGTGGAAGACGGCTGCGATAACTTCTGCGCGTACTGCATCGTGCCGTATGCGCGCGGCGTACCGCGCTCTGTGCCGAGTGCGGACGTGCTCGCCGAAGTGACCGCACTCCGGCAAGCAGGCGCACGTGAGGTCGTCCTCACCGGCATCAACATCGGCCGCTACGAGGATGCCGGCGTCCGGCTTCCGGCTCTCATCTCGGCGGTCGCGGCCACGGGTATCGAGCGCATCAGGCTCTCGAGCATCGAGCCCGAGCACGTGGACGAGTCGCTGCTCTCGGCGATCGCCGAGACACCCGCCTTCTGCGAGCAGCTGCACGTGCCGCTGCAATCCGGCTGTGACCGAACGCTTGCCGAGATGGGCCGCCGCTACGACACGGCCGCGTACGCCGCCATCGTCGAGCGCGCCCGGAAGGTCCTCCCGCGCCTCGCGCTCACGACCGACGTGATCGTCGGATTCCCCGGCGAGACCGACGCCGATGCTGCCGAGACGCTCGCGTTCCTTGAGCGCCTCGAATTCGCGAAGCTGCACGTGTTCCGCTACTCGGCCCGCTCGGGTACGCCCGCCGCGGAGCGCGACGATCATGTGCCCCCGGCAACAATCGCAGCGCGAGCCACCGCAGTGCGAGATCTCGGCGAGCGGATGCGGCTCGCGCATCTGAACGCGCAGATTGGGCACACACTCGATGTACTTGTAGAGCGCCCGGGCGAGGGTGTCGCCCGCGATGGCTCCCGGGTGCGGTTCGACCCCGCCAGCGCGGAGTCCGGCGAGCGAATCTCGCTCACCGTCACCGGCGTTGACGGGGCAGGTTTCGCGCTCACAGCGTGGTAGAATCAGCGTGTCAGCCCAAGGAGGCGAGTGTTAGCGTGACGAACCCTACCCAGGTCCGCCTGGTCGTTCCACCTGAGATCAACATGGTCGATCTCCTCGGCGAGGGAGACCATCTCTTAAGGCTCATCGAAGCGCAATTCGAGTCGGAGATCAGCGTCCGCGGCAACGAGGTCGCGATCACCGGCGATGTTGCCGAGGCGCAGGCCGTCTCGGCCGTCTTTGGTGAACTGATCTCGCTCGTGAGCAAGGGCGAGCACCTCACGCCCGACAGCCTCGACAGGGCCATGGACATGCTCAAGCGCGGGGAATGCAGCCCCACAAGCGTCTTCAGCGACGTCATCCTCACGCACCGCGGAAAGAGCATCAGGCCGAAGACCGCAGGTCAGAAGCATTATGTCGATGCCATCCGCAAGAACACCGTCACGTTCGGCATCGGTCCTGCGGGTACCGGCAAGACATACCTCGCGATGGCGATGGCGGTCGACGCGCTGCGCAAGAAGGAAGTCGGTCGCATCATTCTCACGAGACCGGCCGTTGAGGCGGGGGAGAAGCTCGGCTTCTTGCCCGGGAACCTCTACGAGAAGGTCGACCCGTATCTGCGCCCGCTCTACGACGCGCTCTTCGACATGATGGATATCGAGAAGTCCACGCTTCTGACCGAGAAGGGCGTGATCGAGGTCGCGCCGCTCGCATTCATGCGCGGTCGAACCCTGAATGACAGCTTCGTCATCCTCGACGAGGCGCAGAACACCACGCCCGAGCAGATGAAGATGTTCCTCACTCGCCTCGGCTTCGGCAGCAAGATCGTGGTGAAGAATCTGGATGAGTTGAAGCCTTGGTTGTACGAGTGAACCAGCAGGGCCTTGCTCAATATGAGTGTTTTCAATTTCGCCCTTTTCTCAAGGACAGGAATGACAAGGACTCTCCGCCGGACGCTAATAGTGGCACTTGGCTTCTTTTAGGTACGCTGAGCAATTGTTGAAAGAGGCCAGAGCGACACGACGACTACC
>CAKMKD010000212.1 GCA_927439865.1 uncultured Coriobacteriia bacterium
GCGGCTACGCCGAGGGCACCCATGTGCGGCGCATGGCACATGTTGCACAGCTGTCCACTGGAATCAGGCACGTGGCAGGGCGAGCAGTTCACCGCTACGGTCCCGATGTGCTCCTCGGGCATGTTGGCCGGCTCGTTGAACGCGAAAGCGCTCGAGGCGAATGCCATAAGTGCGACAAGCGCCAGCGCGGCGGTGATGACAACGAACCGGCTCCCAGATCGCACGAATCCCCCAAGAAATCGACAAATACCTCGTCGATTTATACGACCTAATGTTGCTTCACCGCAAGCGCCTCTACGCCGGACGGTGCAGAAGTCTGCCAAGCGGCGGGACACGAACGTCGATGGCTCGCTCAGGACAAAGCTCCTGGCAGCAGTAGCAGCGGATGCAGCGCGCGTAATCGTGAACGGGGGGCACGCCCTTCCCGCCCTTCCAGTCGACTGCCTTCGGGGTCACCGGGCACACGCTCACGCACGTGCCGCACGCCGTACACTTCGCCGGATCTATCACGGGCCGAGGCACGATGAGGCGCTTCGCGAGCGTCCCCTTCGGCTTGCCCGAATCGGTCGTTGCCTGCCGGCTCCGGTTCACGTCGTAATCCGACACCACGAACTCGTCGATGTCGTCGCCAACGAAGGTTATGTCGCTCGCGCTGCCGAGACCCCACTGCTCGCCGTGGGTGATCGTTCCCACGAGGCCGGCGTCGAGGTTCATCACCCTGCACGCCGCAGCGTCGATCGCGACGAGGTCATCGGAGATCATGATCACACCGACATGGCGTGGATCGCCTCCGCGGGGACCGTTGCCCTCCATGCCGATGACGCCGTCCATCACCGCAAGGCGGGGTCGGAGCAGGCGATTGAGGTCCACGAGCATCTGAGCAAACCGCTCGATGTCGGGCATTCGCATGTGGAACTCGCCTTTGAGCATGCCCGGGATGCAGCCGAACTGGTTCTTCACCGCGCCGGTCATGCGGGTGAGCGCATGCGTCTTGAGCTTCGGAAGCGTTACCAGTCCGTCCGCGTCAAGCACTGCCGAGGCGATCACGAACTGCTTGATGAGTTCGCCTTCGGGAAACGAGACCTGCCGCCCCTCGGCAAAATCCGCGTACGTGATGCCGAGTGCCTCCGCCACCTGCGCGATGCCGACCTTGCGAGCGGCCGCCAGTGCGTTTCCGAACCCCGGCGAGTCGCCCCACGAAAGCTGCGCGCCGGTCGCCTGCAGATGCTTCGCCACCGCCGAGAAGACAGCGGGATGCGTGTTCACGACCTTGTCGGGCGTGGCGCCAACGAGCAGATTCGGCTTGAGCATGATGCTCTCGCCACCTCGCACGAAGCGTCCCGCGCCGCCGAGCAGTTCAAGACCGCGGCCGACCGCCTCGAACACGACGGACTCGTCGTAGGTCTCACAGCGGACGACTGCGACTGTCGCGGGCATCGCTAGCTGCGACCCGCCTTCTTGCGATCGTTCGCGCCGAGGAGCCGCTTGCGAAGCCGGATGCTCTTGGGGGTGATCTCCACGAGTTCGTCGTCCTCGATGTACTCGAGCGCTTCCTCGAGCGTGAACGTGATCGGCGGTGCGAGCTGGATGCCCTTGTCGGCAGATGCTGCGCGCATGTTGGTGAGCTGCTTGGCCTTGGCGACGTTCACAACCAGGTCGTTGTCCTTGGCGTGCTCGCCGACGATCATGCCCTCGTAGCACATGACGCCGGGCCCGACGAACAGGATGCCGCGGGTCTGGAGTGCGTCGAGCGCGAAGGCAGCCGACTTATCGGAGGACATCGCGATGAGCGAGCCACTGATGCGACCGCCGAGGTCGCCCTTGTGGGGACCGTACTCGGCGAAGTGGTGGAAGAGCGTGGCCTCACCGCGCGTCGCATTGAGGATGCGCGTGCGCAGACCCATGACGCCGCGCGACGGGATCTTGAACTCAAGATGCACGTGCTGGTCGCGCTGAACCATGTCGGTCATCTCGCCGGAGCGCGAGCCGAAGATCTCGATGACTTTGCCGGCGTAATCGCTCGGCACGTCAACGACGGCCTGCTCGATCGGCTCGAACGTCTTGCCGCCCTCTTTCTTGAGGATCACCTGCGGACGGCCGAGTCGAACATCTCCATGAACATCTCCGAGTCCGAGGACAAAACCGGTATGGAGGTCTCTGGCCGAGGCGTGCTGCACCTCTCGGTTCTCATGGAGACGATGCGCCGCGAGGGCTACGAGTTCCAGGTCGGCCGTCCGCAGGTGATCCTCAAGAAAGAGGGCGGCAAGACGTTCGAGCCGATCGAGCAGGCCGTCGTTGACGTGCCGAGCGATTACGCCGGCAAAGTCATCGAGATCTTCGG
>CAKMKD010000213.1 GCA_927439865.1 uncultured Coriobacteriia bacterium
CTGACCGTCGCGACGTAGCGATTCTTGCCGCTGAAGTTGATCTGCGTCTTGAGCGCGTACGGACTCGCGAGGGTCGTTGGCGTTCCGTCCACCACCAGAGTAGCGCGCCCCGTGAACCAGTTCCGGCTGAACTCTATTGCCGAGCCGTCGACATTCGCTTGAATTTGCATCTGATCCCCCAGTGCTGCTCGAGCGCAGTCGCGCATCAGCGGACGCTGAGCGCAGTGAGGTCATTGTAGCCCCTATCCCGCACGCTCGTGCTCGCGTCACAGATCATCAGGCGACCAATGGGGGTCGAGGCTCTTGAAGCGTGCTATCTGGACATCTTCGCGGCGGCGAGCAGCACGACGGCCGCTACGTCCTCGTCACCCTCGACCGGCATGCGGAATCCTCGACCTTCGGCGTAGCGCGGCGCTTCGTCGATAAGCGTTCGCACGGATTCGGGCAGTGGTAGCGACTCTGCGGCCTGACAGGCGCGCTCCCCCAGCACCAGCGCCACGAGGAACCCATCGTCTTGAGGGATCATGTAGAGGATGACCCGTTCTCTTCGCTTCAGCCGTAGGATCCAGCCGTACTTCTCCCCGCCGAAGTTCCATACTTCGCTCACTGGCGGATGCGCCGCCGAGATGAGCTCTACCACACGGTTCCAGTGCTCGAGCGAGGGGCCGAGGAGCAACTCGAGATCCTTGAGCTCCGGAGCTTGAGACGGGTCTGTCAGTGCGCTTAAGCTCATCGGCTGCCCCCCACCCTCTCGACCACCGAGCGGATCGCTTCGCTGACGAGGCCCGGTTCGCTGATCTGTGGGAAGTGACCGCTCTTGCTGGCAACGACGTGCTCACCCAATGGGGAGAGCGCAACCAGTCCCTCCTGATTCCGGGTACGTGCGGCGCGAACAGCGGGAGGGACGCCTCTCGGCGGTCGGTCTCCGCTGATGACCACGACTGGCACGGGCGGAAAAGGGCCTGCTCGCGCAATCATTTCCACGGTTTCGGGGACGCATGCTGCCTCACCGAGCTGGTCGCGCCCGAAGACAGCATCCACGACGCCCTGCATGAAGCGCTGAGTCCCGGTGCCATGCTCCTCGATCAACGTTGAGTCCGCGGGTGCCGCGGAATCCAAGAAGACGACGGCACCGACCTCGGAAGGATACGTGCGAGCGAACAGGTTGACGAACAGTCCTCCGAGAGAGTGGCCCACGAGGATGTAGGGCGGGTGCACGTCAAGGCTTTCAAGGAGCGCACGCAGCGTGCTGACCACGACGTCCCCGGTCTGCGGCTCCGACGGCTTGCTGCTCTGACCGATTCCGAGCCGGTTGTACGCGACGACGGTGCTGACAGCCTCGAGCGACGCGAGCAAACGAACCCAGCCCTCCAGCGGGCCGCCTGCGCCGTTGAGCAGCACGATTGCTGGTGTGCCGCTGCCAGCCACGACGTACTCGAGGGCCGCACCGTTAATTGTGGTGACACGCTTGTCCACCCGGGGGTACCTCGCTAGCTCCGCACAGGCCAATGCCATCCCTAGTCTACCGCTTGTCCCGTCCGCTGGATTCGGCCAGGAACTCCCGTACTCGCCCCTCGATCGATTCGATCTCCCCACGCGACCACGACGAACCGCTCTCGAACACCGAACCATCGGCCATGACCACGTCCAGGTGATACGTCGGCGCACCGTCGCTCCAGTTGCGTTCGCGCACCTCAAGTCCACCGATTGCGTCCAGGGAATACTCCCGGTGCGACGGTTTCACGACCGGTGCGTGCGACGAGAATTGGAAGGTGCCGGAGCCCGCGTCGAAGACCATGCGCGAACTGAGTCCAGCGACTGCAGCGAACACGAAGAACGCGCTAACAGCAATCGCTCCCAGCGAAACGACTGCTGACAGCAGGAAGAACGGGTGCAGGTAGGTCTCCCACTCGATCTTCACGATCAACTCGTAGGGAGCGAGGAGCGGAAAGAGCGCGAGGATAGCCAGCAAGACGCGCATACCTGGGCGCATCAGAGAGCGAACCTCCAGGCGCCTATCGTTCTCGAGGAGTTCCGGGTGTGACATCAGGAATGCCTCCCCATCCGTCGAAATGACGCATGTGCGTCTACTCGCCGAATCCTATCAGCCGAGAAAGCGTCTCAGAAGAGCAGCGCGAGACACCAGGTCCGTTAGTTGTGCCGTATCGCCTTCGTCAAGCGCTCTGCGCATTCTGCGCACCAACTCGAGATGCTCCTCGTGTGATTCGAAACGGTAGCCCGCGTGCTCAAGCGAGGCTCTGAGCGAGTCCGTCATGAGAGGCCCGTCGAAGTCG